>CAZVDE010000013.1:0-47482 GCA_964626065.1 uncultured Clostridiaceae bacterium
ATTCAAGGCGATGCAGCCATTGTTTAAGACTAAATAGGATTGCTTGATTTTATTTTGGCTGGGACCCCCTTTTGGGGTCCTTTTGATTTGCAGGTGATCGAGTGCCGTGCCTCGAAATATGGTACACTATGGAATAAATTGCCGGAGGGAAAGCTATGCCAAGAATCTACGGTAGCAAGGTTATGCTGCGGGAATACCAGGACAGTGATTTTGAACACATGCGGGAGTGGGTCAATGATCCGGATGTGGTGCAGACTTTGTCTGATATTTTTCTGTACCCCCATTCCGAAAAACAAACCCAAAGTTTTCTAGAAATGGCCATGGGGCTTGATTGGAAAGGTTTTGTCATCGCCAATGCCGAAACAGGTGATTACCTGGGCCAGATTGATTTTGTCAGGCTTGATTTGAAAAACGGATGGGGCGAGCTTGGTTTGGTCATCGGCAAAAAGCAGGAATATGGAAAAGGTTATGGCAGTGAAGCATTGGAATTAATGTGCCGCTTTGGCTTTGATGAACTGCGCCTGAACAGAATAGAACTTTCCTGCTGGTCGTTTAACGATAGGGCTCGCAAGGTCTACGAGCGGGTGGGTTTTCAAACGGAAGGGGTGCGCAGGGCTAAATGGTACCGTGCCGGCCGTTATTTTGATGAGATTTGCTACGGCTTGTTGAAAGATGAGTGGGAAAGCGGTCAATAGTTTGGGCTTTGTTTTATGTGAGAATAGGAGTGGAGGCAAAGTAACATTGAGTGAACACGAGGTACAAATGGAGTTTACAGAAACTCGCCGTGGGGGGGATCTGAACAGACTTGTCAACGAATTGACTATAGAAGAAAAAAGCGTGCTGGTCTCGGGAGGGGATCAGTGGCACACGGTGGCAATCCCCAGATTGAACATCGCCGCCATCATGGTTGCGGACGGGCCCCATGGCTTGCGCAAAGAGGAAAGTCTGGGCGGGCTGGGCGTGGGCCGAGGTGTTCCCGCCACCTGTTTTCCCACCGCGGCCACATTAGCGAACTCCTGGGACCCCGGGCTAATTAGCGAAGTGGGGCGGGCGATTGGGCGCGAGGCCTTGCAGGAGGGGGTTTCTGTCGTTTTAGGGCCGGGGATTAATATTAAACGTTCACCCCTTTGTGGCAGAAATTTTGAGTATTTTTCTGAAGATCCTCTCTTAAGCGGGGCACTGGCCTCTGCGTGGGTAAAAGGTATCCAATCGGTAGGGGTCGGTGCTTGTTTAAAACATTTCGCAGCAAATAACCAGGAAACATGGCGTATGCTTAACGATTCTATAGTTGATGAACGCGCACTGCGCGAGGTGTACCTTCTCGCTTTCGAAAAGGCAGTACGCGAGGCAGAACCCTGGACAGTCATGGGCGCCTATAACAAGTTGAACGGTATCTACTGCTGTGAACATCCGGAATTATTGACAGACATTTTACGGCGGGAGTGGGGTTTTGCGGGTGCTGTTCTATCTGATTGGGGGGCGGTCAATGATCCGGTGCTGTCAATCAGGGCAGGGCTGGATCTGGAAATGCCCGCTTCTTATGGCGCCAGTGCCGCCCAAATTCAGGCCGATCTAGCGACGGGCCGTTTAACGGAAGCCGCCCTAAACCGGGCAGTGCGCAATGTCTTGGGGCTAATTGCCAAAGACTCGGGGCAGGATGCTGCCAACCATGAATACGATTGCGAGGAGCATCATCGGATTGCCCGTAAGGCGGCCGCCCAATCCGCTGTGCTTTTGAAAAACGAAAATGGTATTTTGCCGCTGCATAAAAACCAAAACATTGCCGTTTTGGGGCAATTTGCCCATTATCCCAGGTATCAGGGGACCGGTAGTTCTCAGATAACCCCAACCCAACTGGACACCGTTTTCGATAATCTCACGCGGGAGGGTGTAGAGTTTAGCTATGCGCGGGGTTATGCTTTGGATTCGGACGAGGTCAATGAAGCTTTGCTGGCTGAGGCCTGCCACAGCGCGAAAAACGCGGATGCGGTCATAATCTTGGCGGGCTTAACGCCGCTATATGAATCGGAGGCGTACGATCGCACCCATTTAGAACTACCCCCGGCCCATAATGAATTGATTAAGCGCGCTGCCGAAGAAAACGCTAATGTGGTCGTAGTTTTATCCGGCGGAGCCCCGGTAACCATGCCGTGGCTGGATAAAGTTCAAGCTGTACTGCATACCTACTTAGCAGGTCAGGCCGGCGCAGGTGCGGCGGTGGATATTCTATTTGGCCGGATCAACCCTTCCGGAAAGCTCGCCGAAACTTACCCCAGGCAGCTTGAAGATCATCCCGCAAGCGATTTCTTTGCCTCGGGCCGCCAAATAACGGAATACAGAGAGAGTATTTTCGTTGGCTATCGTTATTATGATGCAGCGCAAAAAGATGTTCTTTTTCCCTTCGGCTTTGGGTTGAGCTACACCGAATTTGAGTATTCTAATTTAACCCTTTCCAGCAAAAAAATCGACGATACGGAAGAGCTGATCGTGCACTGCACCGTTGAAAACATAGGCACCCGTGCGGGCGCGGAAGTAGTGCAGCTGTATTTAGGTAAAGAAAAATCACCCATCTTCAGGGCCTGCAAAGAATTGAAAGGTTTTACAAAAATCCTACTTCAACCGGGCGAGGCCAAGACGGTGCAATTCAGCCTAGATCATCGTTCCTTCGCTTATTATAATGTAGAGATTAAAGATTGGCATGTGGAAGAAGGCGAATACCACATCAACATCGGCTCATCCGGTCGCAACCTTCCTTTGCGTGATACTGTTTATGTAAAAACCAGTAGGCCTGAAGTTGCGGTGCCCGATTATAAGGCCCGCGCTCCAGTTTACTATAATCTCAAGGGGGAAGCCGGTACGATTGATCGGCCCGCTTTTGCGGCAATTTATGGGCGTGATGTGGTATGCGTTGAAAAACCCGGGGGTTTTGATCGCAATTCAACTTTAAAGGATCTGCAGGTGACCGCGGCGGGCAGGATCATCACAGCAGTACTGCGGCGGGAAATGCGTAGGCTCACCGGCGGGCGGGATGAACGCGATCCTCTCCGGCAGATGATGTGGACAATGATGTTGGAGACACCCCTGCGATCCTTCCCTTCACTCAGCGATGGCCGGGTGTCAAACGAGTTTATTTCGGGCCTGTTGGCATGGGCTAACGGACGCCCCGGGCGGGCAATGAAGTATTGGTTTAACCTCCAATTCTAACTTATTATTGTAAGTCCCGGGCGGCATGATTTGGCAGAGGGGCAAAAAAATCCCGGAGCGGTACTGCTCCGGGATTTTGGGGAAAACGCAGCTTAGAATAGGGAAGAAATGAGTAAGGATAGCTTCAAATCGCTGCTGTTCGCTTTTCTTTGTCTCCTGCGGGGATGTTCTTCTAGCGAAAGATATTTCTCTGTTAGTCGATTTAGTGGTATCACGTTTTCCAGAATTGGCCGTTTGTTCCGGTCTTGAAGCAAAGTGAGAAGCATTTCAAATCTCCTTTCGGTATGAAGTAAGGAAAACAAAAAGCGCTATTGCCTACGACAATACGCTTGGTGTACTCCTGTGGGGTTAGCTGCCGGGTTAGGACGCCCAAGTCGCCCCTCTTATCACTAAGATTCACCCCAAAAGATTGGGTCCCCCACTCCCTATACGGTCTTCGGAGATTTCACTTATATACTAACATTGAAAGTAATAATTGTCAACGCTTTTAGTAATCATTCCCATTTAGTAACAGATGGCTTGCCTAACGGTGTTTTGATTGTTTTTTATTGTTGCTTTGTGGGGTTTTCCCATGCACAACCGGGCGTAAATTGGGGAATCCAGAAGCATGTTTTATTTATGCTTGATTGTTTTTTGAAATCTTTTTTGCAAATGCAGCTGCAGCTGATGCCTGTTCGTTATTTGCCGCGCGAAATCAGACTTAAGGCTGAGTGTTTCCCCACCCACAGCCAGTTTAGAAGCGGCGCCATTTTTGATAGGCTGAATGCAAACGATGGAGAGGTGAAGGGTATGGTACAGGGAAAACAGACATGGGGTCAGCGTTTATTTATCAATCGTGATTTTGGTTTGTTATTTTGGGGCCGGTTAGTTTCTCAAATAGGTGACGGCATTCATTATTTCGCCCTAACCTGGCTGGTTCTTGATTTGACCGGCTCGGGGGCCGCTTTAGGGGCCTTGCTTTTTGCATCGTCTATTCCGGCGGTAATTTTAGCACCCTTCACCGGGGTTCTGGCCGATCTGTGGGATCGTAAGATGATTGTAGTTTCCATGGATGTGCTGCGGGGCCTAATTCTGCTGGGCCTAGCTCTGGTTTTTAAGGCAGGCCATCTATCACTTCCCATCTTATATGGAGCAACCGTGCTATCCTCATTGTGCGGAGTCTTATTCGGGCCGGCCATTTCAGCGACTATTCCGGGCCTGGTTGAGAAAGAGGAGTTAGTGAAGGCCAATTCGCTGAATAATCTTTCTAGGGCGGCGACCATGATCGCCGGACCTGTTTTAGGTGCTTTCCTGCTTGCGAGCGGTAATTATTTCGGAGTCTTTTTAATCAACGGCGTGGCTTTTTTGCTTTCTGCCCTCTCAGAAACGTTTATTCGTTTTCCTGAAGTCATTAAAGAAGAAACTCCTAGGGATCAGGAACTAAGCCAGGGCCGCCGGTTTATGTTCAGCTTAAAGGAAGGATTCACTTATATTTGGCAGAACGGTGGTTTGCGGACTATCATCTTCTTTGCGCTGGCTATCAATTTTCTGGCAGCCCCCTTATTCGGCGTGGTGTTTCCCTATTTCGGCAAAGAAATTCTAGGCCTGGCGGCAGAGCAATTCGGCACGGTGCAGGCCGCCATACCGGCGGGTTACCTTGTGGGCACTCTTGCCATGGGCTATCTGACACGCCGATTCGGGAAAGGGGCACTGCTGGCCTGGGGTATCGCGGGCCAGGGCGTTATTTCCATGCTGATTGGCGTTTTTGCCTTCCCTTCCATCTACGGTGCGATTAGTTATACCATTATAATGGCGTTCTTGCTGATTACAGTCTTTGTCACCGGTATCTTTAACACGTTGGTTAATGTGCCCTTTCAAGTTGTCCTGCAGGAAACGGTCCCCGATAATTACCGAGGGCGGGTTTACGGCCTACTAGACAGCATGGTGCAGATGCTCGTGCCAATTTCAATGGCTTTTTCCGGTGTTTTGGTGGATAATTTTTCTCCGGCAGGCCTGCTAACGGGCATCGGATTTATCATCCTCGTTCTGGGAGTAGCCATGGGCTCATCCAGAAACATCAAGCAGCTGTATCAAGATGAGGCGGCTGCCTAAAGGAGCATGAATCTTGCAAATTCTGCAGCGTAACTATGGGCTAGGAGATCTGGTAATAATTCCTTTTAAATGCAGTACATGGGCCGCCGGTTTTCTGCTGCTGCAGCGGATCTTGATCGGGCTTATTCCTACCTTTCAGGTTGTAATCACCGCCTCCTTCATTGATGGCGCCATAGCGGTGCATCAGGGGCAGCTGGCTTTATTACAGATCTATCCCAGACTGGCTGTTTTGGTTGCCCTGGTTGCTTATCAAAGGTTGATCGGCAGCGCTCTGGATTTAGCCAATGTTCGGCTGGGAATGGGCTTTCAGGCAAAATTCCGGACCGCTGTCACCCATAAGAGGGTCAATGTGGCCTATGAACACATTGAGAATGCGGAAACGTGGGACCTCATGAACCGGGTCACGGGTGAAGGGGAAAACCAGATTGTACAAGGTTTTAACAGTCTCTTGCTGCTGGCCGGCAGCGTTATCCGCATCGCCGGGCTGCTTTTTCTTTTATTTCACCAGGTCTGGTGGGCCGCCGTAATCATCCCCGTTTTTTCCGTTCCTCTGTTTGCCCTTGGAATCAAGGGAGGGCGAGCCGCTTATGAAGTAAACCGGGAAGCATCGAAGTTTAAACGGCGGCATGAATATTTAGGCGAGCTTTTATTAAGTAGGGAAGCAGTGGAAGAAAGGACGCTGTTTGGTTTTGGGCCTGCCATAAACGAGCTTTGGCACGAACTGTACGAACAGGCCCGCTTAATGGAATATAGAATCCGGCGTAAATGGTACATACGCATGAAAAGCGGCAGTGTAATCACTGCCCTTACTTCCCTGTTAATCATAGTTGTACTGCTGAATCCTGTTTTGGCCGGCGTTATTTCGGTGGGGATGTTCATCTCTTTAGTTAACGCGGTTTTTGGCCTAGTAGAAATAATGTCCTGGCAGTTTTCCGGCATTACCTATCAGCTGGCCCGCAGTGGGGAATATCTCAAGGACCTGACGAAATTTGCGGCCTTAAAAGAGAGTGCGGGGGCCACCGAACTACCCGCGCCCGAAATACCGGCGTTTTCCACATTGGAATTTAGTAAAGTTAGCTTCTCCTATCCCGGAACGGATAATTTGATTCTGAATGAACTATCTTTGCGGATTGAAGCCGGTGGCCACTATGCTTTTGTCGGTGTGAACGGGGCGGGTAAGACGACGATTATTAAACTGCTTACCGGGTTATATGACAATTATTCAGGTGAGATTCTGCTCAATGGCGTGGAACTGCGACATTATTCCCTAAGCGAACTTAAGTCCTTTTTTAATGTTTTGTATCAGGATTTCGGCCGCTATTTCATTTCTTTGGGTGAAAACATTGCCCTCGGTGATGTGCGACGCGGGTTTGACCGAGAGCGAGTCGAGGAAGTGGCGGCACAACTTGCCTTAGAAGATGTAATTGCTAAACTGCCGCGAGGTTTGGCCGCACCCCTGGGCCGTATTCAAGCCGCCGGCCAAGATCTTTCGGGCGGTGAATGGCAGCGGGTGGGCATGGCCCGGGCCGTTTATCATCCGGCGCCCTTTAGAATTTTGGATGAACCAACCGCCGCGCTGGATCCCATCGCGGAAAGCCGGCTGTATCAGCAGTTTGAACAGATCAGCCGAGAAAAAACCACTATTTTTATTAGCCACCGCCTAGGATCAACAAAATTGGCAGATGAAATTTTTGTAATTGATGGAGGCAAACTGGCGGAAGCGGGCAGTCATGAAGAATTGATGAATAAAGGCGGTTTATATCGGGAGATGTACGAAAGCCAGCGGGGGTGGTACAGTTGAAACGAATTACGCTGTGGCCAATTTTAAGGCGTCTGGCTGTAATTATTTGGGCGGTCGTCCCCGGCTTTGTTATTGTCCATTCAGCGGTAGGCATCATCCACGGATTATTCATTGGGCTTGGCACTTTTGCTTTTCAAAGATTTTTCGATGCGGTCACGGCGGCCGTATCCGCACAGGGGGCGGCAGCCGCAGTGTATTGGTCTCTTCTTGTTTTGGCTATCGTTAATATTGGCCGGGAGGTCCTCAACGGCACACATAATTTCTTAACTGATATCCTGCTTGAGAGACTGAACGGGCAACTCAATTTGCGCATTCATGCCAAGGCCGCTCGCATGGAACCCATTGCCTTTGAAACGGGTGAATTTCTGGACGATATCAACAAGGCCAAGGAGGGGGCCCAAAACAGCCTAATGCTGATTTTCGTCTTTTCCACTATCTTTACTTTCTACCTTCCATATTTTGCTTTTATGGCAGTCTATTTGTACGCGCTGCAGCCGGTTTTAGCCCTTGCTTTAGTTTTGATCTTTGTGCCTACTGCGGTGACCCAATATGTGCGCAGCACTGTCTTTACGGAACTGGAAGATGAGGCGGCACCGAAAAGGCGGGAATTCGAATACTACGAGCGCTGCCTGGTACACCGAGAATACTTTAAAGAAACGCGGCATTTAGGGGCAGTGGACTTTTTCCGCGATCTTTACTTGAGAGCACTCCGCTCTTTGCAGGTCAAACAGTGGCGGGCACACGGGAAAACCGCCCTTTTGGAGCTGGGCATGAATGTCATATCCCTGGCGGGCTTGGGAGGTGTCCTTTATCTTCTCATCAGTTCACTGCTGGCAGGGGATATTAGTGTCGGTTCCTTCGCTGCGGTTTTTGCGTCGCTCAATCTGATGTTCAGCCTCATGGAGGAGATTTTGGTGCGCCACTTTGGCATGCTCAGCAAGACGATGGGTACTGTACGCAATTTCATTCGTTACCTCGACTTGGAGGAACGGAAGGGCAAGGCAATCGCGGCCGGAGCAGCGAACATTGTGGTTAAAAATGCATCGTTTACTTATCCCGGTGCAAGCAGTCCCAGCCTGAAGCGGATCAACCTAGAAGTGCGCAGAGGTGAGACTTTGGCCATCGTGGGCCAAAATGGAGCGGGAAAATCCACCTTAGTCCGCCTTCTAACGGGAATTTACTTGCCCGATGAAGGGGAGGTTCTAGTACATGGAGTCAGCACTAAAGAGCTAGCCCCCGAGGGCCTCTTCCAAGGGGTATCCGCTGTATTTCAAAAGTTTCAGCGCTATCAGATGACTTTGCGGGATAATGTCATGATTGGCGATTTAAACTCCCAATCCACGAAGGACTTTGAGGATGCGGTGGCTAAAGCGGATCTGGACCTTGCGCAAGGGGCTTTTCCGGCGGGGGAAAACACGATGCTTTCCAGGGAATTTGATGGAGTGGATTTATCCGGGGGGCAGTGGCAGCGGGTGGCGATAGCTCGCGGTTTTTTTCGCAGCCACAGCTTGATTGTCTTGGATGAACCAACTGCCGCCATTGACCCGTTAGAGGAGACGAGGATTTACAGGCAGTTTGAAGAACTATCTAGAGATAAAACCGCCATTTTAATCACACATCGTTTAGGTTCGACTCGGATGGCGGATCGGATTGTTGTGATGGACGAAGGCGAGATTGTGGCGGTGGGAACTCACGCGGGGTTGATGGAGGCGGGCGGGCTGTACCAAGAGCTGTATGCGGCGCAGGCCCAATGGTATGTTAGTTGAAGACGGGCTTATTGATGAAAAAATACAAGATGGGGCTACAGGCAAATCGCCCATGCCCCATCTCATCAAAAACACCGAGCTGCGCTGCTACTCGAAGGACTGCTCGCTAGGCCAGCAGTACCTGGCGCGTTGGCGCATCCGGCCTTCCTGCATCATACGTCCTCCGCCTTTCATGCGGCCCCACGGGCCGGCCGCGGGCCGCATTTCCCCGTCCGCTGCGGGCAGTCCGTATTCCTGTTTTAGCGCCTGAATCTCCGCCCAAAGCTCGGGATGCTGCTGCAAAAGTTCCACGACGCGGTCCCTCAGCGGAACGACCGGCCGGGCCGGTTCAGCCGCCAAGGCCCAGGCAGCCGCGGCGGCCAGTATAATCAGGCCCAGAATTAGGATAGTTCTGAATCGCTTCATTGTCAGCCCTCCTTTCTTATTCAGAGTATAACAAAACAGATTGAAGAAAATTGGAAGATGCTTTGAAGAAAGTCTGTAGGTTACTTAGGGCGAGGTGAGCAGATGGCAAAGATCCTGGTTGTGGACGATGAGCAAAAAATCAGGAAAATAGTCAAATTGTATTTGGAACGGGCGGGCTTTAGCGTTCATGAAGCGGAAGACGGGCCTCAAGCGTTGGATTTATTCCGCCGGCTCCCTCCCGATCTGGTGATATTGGATTTGATGCTGCCCGGCCTTTCCGGTGAGCAGGTGTGTTCCGCCATTCGCCAGGGCCATGATACTCCGATTATCATGCTCACGGCCAAAGTGGGAGAAGAGGATCGGGTCGCGGGCCTGGAATGCGGAGCGGATGACTATGTATTGAAACCCTTCAGTCCCAAGGAACTCGTGGCACGGGTTAACGCGGTTTTGCGCCGCAGCGGTGGATTACAGCGCCGGCCGCTCGCAAGCGGAGACGGCGAGGTTAAAATCGATCCGGTTCGGCACGAGACGTTAATTAAAGGACAGGCGGTTGAGCTGACGCCGACCGAATACAGGTTATTGGCTTTGTTTCTTGCCAATCCCGGGACTGTCTTTTCCCGCGGTCAGCTCGCGGAGCAAGTTTTGGGTACCGATTACGACAGTTATGAGGAAACGATCTATGCTCATATTAAGAATTTGCGCAAAAAAATCAGTGCCCATACTGCGCAGCGTTATATAGACACGGTGTACGGAATAGGTTATAGGTGGCTGGAATAATGTTAGGCAAATTGAGCATTAGACTAACACTGGCGATGTTGTTGGTCAGCGCCTTAACCATCCTGTCCGCCGGACTAATGATTGACAAGGCTATGGATAGGCAGTTTGCCGACTTTATGGAAAAAGACCAGCAGTGGCGGAACCAACTGGTTATTGAAGCGGTGAAGGGCCTTCTCGACCGCGGGGGCGATTTAGCCGGCAGAGAGGAACAACTATCGCTTTTGGAAGCGGCAGGTGATGTAGAGATCACCTTTGCGCCCCGCCCGGGCAGGCACGGAATGACCGCGGGTGGGCCGGCGGGCCGTGGTGTTATGCACCAGGGCAGGCGTACGAGCGAACGGGTGACTTTTACCGATGGGGCCGAGGCGCTCGTTGAAGTAGCCCCCGCCCTAAGCCGGGAAAAGGCGAAACGCGAGGCTGATTTTCGCCAAGCGGTCAATACCTCCATCGTGGCCGCCGCCTTGCTTTCGGTTGCGGCCGTGTTTCTTGTCAGCGCCGTCCTATCATGGGGCCTGACCAAGCCCGTTCAAAAACTAATCAATTCGGTGCGCTTGGTTGGCCGCGGCGAGCTTGGGGTACGGGCGGAACCGAGTGGCAGTGCTGAGCTGAAATTTTTGGCAAAAGAGTTCAACCTGCTCGCCGCAAATCTACAAAGCCGGGAGAAACAAAGGTTAAAATGGACAAACAATCTCGCGCACGAGCTGCGTACACCGCTTACAAGCGTACAAGCGTATCTGGAGGCGATGGGTGACGGGGTCTTAGCGTTCAATGCCGAAAATCTGGCGCCTGTTTTTGAAGAGACGCGGCGGCTGAACGATCTGCTCGATAATCTGCAGCAATTGGCCCGGCTGGAAATGCCCCTTATTGACCGTCAGGTGGTGGGGCTTCAGGACTTAATCTCTACCGAACTTGCCAGCCTAAGAATTTTGGCGGCCGAAAAGCAACTCACCCTGCACTGTGGCGATCTGCCGCAGATCTATGTGGAAGGCAATGAAGAAATGCTGGCAACCGCCGTGCGCAATATTTTGGTTAACGCGATCAAATATACTCCGCCGGAAGGGACGATTACCATCGGTTTAACGAGCAGCCCGGGCTCAGCATCGATCGAAATTAGCGACACCGGGATCGGTATAAAGGACGAGGAACTACCGCACATCTTCGAGCGGTTTTATCGAACCGACCGCTCTCGCTCGCGGGAAACGGGCGGCACCGGAATTGGGCTGGCGGTGGCGGCAGAAATCGTCAAAGGGCATGGGGGCAGAATTGACGTGGCAAGCGAACCGGGAAAAGGCAGCACCTTTACAATCGTACTGCCCGGGATGGTCGGTTAAAGATAATTGTGCAGGGCTGATCAAACGACGGAATCTCCCGCTTTCGGGTCTGCACTGTGATGGTGTATTGGAGGAGAGGAGAAAAATGATTTTAAGGATTAATACAACGGTTGAACAGGAATTGATTGAAATTACGGCCGATGTGCGGCAGGTGGTGGAGGATACGGGCATTCGGGCCGGATTTGCAGTTGTTTATGTGCCCCACACAACCGCCGGTGTGACGATCAATGAAAACGGCGATCCGGATGTTGCCAGGGACATATTGATGAGTTTCAACAAAAGTTTCCCTGTCATCGATGATTACCTACATTTTGAGGGCAATTCTCATGCCCACATCAAGGCGTCTCTGATGGGGTCTTCTTGCCTAATACCCTTGGAAGATGGCCGTTTGCAGCTCGGCCGCTGGCAGGGTATCTTTTTCTGTGAATTTGATGGCCCCCGGCGTCGGACCGCCTTTGTTAAGGTTTATAAATCAAATTGAGAGGTGGTTTTTATGAGATTGCTGATTATGGCCGTGTTGGCCGTCGTTTATTTGTTTAAAACCTACGTTGCCCTGCTAAACCACGAACATAGCAAAAGGCCCCTGCCGCGACGCATCAGTGGTATCTATGATCGGGAGCGCTATGCAAAATGGCTGGCCTATTCCACTGAGAAAAATAGACTGGACTTGATTCAACAAGCGTTTAACTTGGTCCTATTGCTGATTCTCCTGAGCGGCCCTTTCGCCCGTTTGGAACAATTCGCGGCGGGCCAAACCGAGCATTTGATTCTGCAAACCCTTTTGTTTTTAGGCGTTTATCAGCTAATCGCGATCCTTTTGGGCATCCCCTTCGATCTATATCGTACATTTTCCCTTGAAGAGCGTCACGGGTTTAACCGAACGGCGCCCGCAACCTTTGTGCGGGATCTGGTGTTAAATATCGTTCTTTTGGCAGTCCTGGGCGGAGGGCTTTTGGCCGGTGTCCATGCTTTGTATTTGAAGCTTGCGAATAATCTTTGGATATTTATTTTCGCGGCCTGGGCAGTAGTTGCGGTGGTAATGCTGATGATTTTTGTCTTTTTAAATCGTCTTGTTTTGCGATTGTTCAACAAGTTTACGCCCCTGCCCGAAGGCACTCTTCGGACCCGTATCGAGCAGTTGGCCGCTTCCCTTGGCTTCAACATCAAGTCCATTTCGGTGATGGATGCTTCTCGGCGGTCCACAAAATTGAATGCTTTTTTTAGCGGCATCGGGAAGACAAAAGAAGTGGTGCTTTATGACACGCTTTTGGAAAAGGCATCGGAAGATGAGGTGTTGGCCGTCCTAGCCCACGAACTGGGCCACGCAGTATATAAGGATACGCTGCGCATGGCTTTGTTTCAAATTGCCGCAGTTGGCCTGTATGCGGCGGGTGTGGGCCTGATTCTGCAAAATGCGGCCCTGTTCACCGCCTTTGGCCTATCCGGCGTACACTTTGGTTTTGCCATTGTGCTGTTTACCGTCTTATTCCAACCGGTGCAGCTTGTTCTAAATCTGCCCTTTGTGGCTATGATGCGCAAGGCGGAATACAGGGCTGACCGCTTCGCGGCCAAACACACCAATCGAAGCTGGTTGATTTCCGCCTTGAAGGTGTTATCAAGGGAGAATTTATCCAATCTCAACCCGCATCCCTTGTTTGTGCGCCTATATTATACCCATCCGCCCATCAATGATCGGATCGCCGCCTTGGAATAAATCTGCGCTAGATGCCCAGCGTTTCCCGTTCCTTATTGTGCCTTGTTCGGATGACCCGTTCTTGCCATCTCTTGCCGCGGTAGACCCAGTAGCCGTACAGGCAGACGATGAGGTTGCTGAAACTCATGGAAAACCAAATTCCTGTAGAACCCCAGGCGGTGAAATGTTTAAAGCACAGAATCATGGGCAGTCTGACAAACCACAGTCTGCCCACCTCCATGGCCATGGAGTATTTTGTATGTCCGGTACCCTGGTACAGTCCTTGGAAAACACTGAACACACCCATAAGCGGCATGGAAAGGGAAATATAAAAAAGATAGGTGAGCGCCAGATCAATAACGGACGGATCGTCTTTGGCCTGCATGAAAAAGGTGATGATGGGATAATCAAAAGCGACGAGCAGGATGCTGCCCACAACGCCGATGGCGATGGCCAGCGCCAGCGCTTTGCGAAAGGCCTCTTGCACCCGATCCATTCTGCCGGCACCCACATTTTGCCCCACGATTGCGGTTAGGGCAGAGCCCATGCCCATGGCGGGCTGCATGACCAAAGACGTGATGCGGTTTACCATAGCATAAGCCGCGATGGTGGCAGTACCGTAGGAGCCGATGAAACCATTTAAGACGATAAAACCCAGTGAAGCGCCGGATTGGCCGATGGTGGAAGGCAGCCCCACCGCTACAACTTCGCGAATGATTTCCTTGTCAAAGTGAAAGCCACGGAAACCGGGCCGCACCCGGTTTTTCTTACCGAAAAGCAGCATTATGCCCACAACTGCCAAAAGAGCCCTCGAGGCGAGTGTGGCCCAGGCGGCGCCGGCTATGCCCCAGTTAAAGGTAAAAATGAAGATGGGGTCCAAAATAATATTGATTACGGCTGAGATGCCGCTTAAGATCATGGGGGTGATTGTATCACCCTGAGCATGCATAATAGAATTAATATTAAAGAACAAAAACATAAAGGGAAGATCTAGAAAGGTTATTCGGAGATAAGTGCTGCCCAAATCGTGTAGATCGCCTGTGGCACCCATCAGCTTAAGGATAAAAGGGCTTAGTAAAAAGCCCGCGGCAGTAAAAATGATTGAACTTAAAAGGGTGACCGCGATGATCTGGCTGGCGTATTCCTTAGCGCCCCGCAGGTTGTCGGCACCGATTAGTTGGGATAATAGGGACGTGCCGGCGATGGAAAGGCCAATACCCAGGGAGATGAATAAAAAGTTGACCGGCCAGACAAAGGCGGTGGCTGCAAAATGCACGGAGGATAATTTGCTTACCCAGATCCCGTCCACCAGATTATAAAGTGTTTGAATCAGGCTGTTGATAATAATGGGGACAGATAGGGTTATGAGCACCCGGTAGAGGTTTCGCTGCAGAATAAATTCTGTCTTATTATGTTTGGCCACCGTTTCCACCCCAAAATCATTTTTCGAAACAAATGCAGTATTTAGTATTATATCACTTTTGGGCGGAAAACAACATGGCCTTAGTGTGTAAAAAAATCGCCCCGAATCATAAACGGTTCGGGGCGTTTGGCTAGATCCTTAATGCTGCAGCTGCAGCCGTTTTTCCACCTCCGCTAAAACTTGTTGGGCCGAAAGCCCCGCGGCCTCTATTACCGGTGTGCGTGAGGTCGTGGCGGCATCGCCCAGCGGGTTTGTATCCATGCCGCTGACGATGAAGAGCGACGCCTGTTGCGGACTCTCGCTTAGGCCGATTGTCTTAAAGCCATTTTCCTCTAGATAGGATCGGATATTGCTCAGCCCGTCTTCAATTGCAATCTTTTTTTGCATCATGAACCTCCTCGTACTTTTGTCATCAAGCGATCAAGTGTGAGACCCATCAAACCCAAAAGCAGAATAAAACCGAGCAGAGTACCCAAGGTGGTACGAAAAAAAGGTGTGAGGCCGAATAGAAAAGCCAAAACGGCATCCACAACTCCGCGGCCGAAAGCGATGCCCGTTGGCCGCAGGAGTGCTGACATTTTAGGCGCGGCCGCGGTGTTTACTGCAGCTGCAGCAAGCGCGAAAAGGAAAACTTTCCACCAGGCGTTGCTGTCAAAAAGTGTCAGCATAAGCAGTGATATCGGGAAAACTAACGTGTATTCGAATGCAAAACGCCCCACACCCCGCATTTGCTTCCCCCCGCTTTATTTTGTGCCCAATCAACGGAAAAATACTTGTTGACAGATGGGGAAATGTGTAATATAGTAATAGTGCACTAGGTTACTAGTGCACTATGCAGAGGGAGGAAGTGACGGCATTTGCAGATGGATTTTAATACTTCGGTCCCCATTTATTTGCAGATTATTACCGCATTTAAGCGCCGCATCGCCACGGGCAGCCTGGGGCCCGGGGATAGGCTGCCGTCCCAGCGGGACTTAGCCATTGACTTAAAAGTCAATGCCAATACGGTGCAGAGGGCTTATCGAGAAATGGAGAATCTGGGGCTGGTGGAGACACTGCGGGGGCAGGGCACTTTCGTCTGCTCACGAGAAGATCTAAGGAATGAGATTCGGGGGGAGATGTTGTCCCAATTGGTAAGGGATTTTGTCCGGGCCATGCACTCCCTGGGCTGCAGCGAAAAAACCGCGGTTGAGTTAGTTCAGAAACGATTCGGCGAGGTGAATGAAGATGATTGAAAGCAAATATGCACTGACAATCAGTAATCTGAAGAAGAAGTATCCCGGGACTGAGGCATTGAAGGGCATCGATCTTCAGCTCCCAATGGGGGAAATCTGTGGTTTATTGGGCCCCAACGGGAGCGGAAAATCCACGCTTTTAAAATGCGTGGTCGGCCTTGTCCGACCCGATCAAGGAGATATCAAGATAATGGGGCAAAAACCTTCTCGGCACACCAAGGGGCTGATTGCCTTTATGCCTGAAATTGATCATCTCTACCGTTGGATGACAGTGCGGGGTGTTCTGGATTTTACTTCTGCCTTTTATCAAGATTGGGAAGAAGAGCGCGTTTCTGAGCTGGTTAAATTCATGCGCTTGGACCCCAATAAAAAGGTGAGTTCACTTTCGAAGGGCATGCGCGCCCGCCTGAAATTGATCCTTGCTCTGGCGCGCCGGGCACCTTTGATTCTTCTGGATGAGCCCTTCAGCGGGATTGATCCTTCATCGCGGGATCGGATTGTAGAAGGCATTGTCCGCCAATTTAAGCAGGAAGAGCAGACAATGGTAATCTCTACTCACGCTGTGGGCGATACGGAGCAGCTTTTCGATTCCGTCATCTTTTTGGATGAAGGGACGGTCAATTTACAGGGCAACGCCGAGGATTTGCGCACAGAGCACAGCAAGTCCATCAACGAGCTGTTTAAGGAGGTTTTCGCCTGATGAAGCGGTTTTGGCGTCTTTTGAAAAAGGATTTGGAAGCAATGCGTTGGCCGGTTGGAATTTTCGCCGGTGTAACGGCCGGGATCATGGTTTTTGTTCGCTTTAGAGTTTCACATGGTTTATCTTTGGAGGTCGTGCCCGCACTAACCGTGGCACTGCCCCTGGGTGTGCTGCCCTTTTGGCTGCTGTGGCAGAGCCTGCAGAGCCTGCGTATGGAGTGGCGGGAGGATACTGTCTATACGCTGCTTAGCCTGCCCGTGCCCGGCTGGTGGATTACCCTTTCTAAACTAGTGCGGGTTTGGATTGAGTATACGCTGATCGTGGCGGTTGTGGCCACTGGCAATTTACTGCTCTTTTCTGATGTGGTGAGGCTGTTTTTGGGTGATGTTTCGGTTATGGCTCTGGGTAGGATTTTATTTCTTTTCTACCTGTCCAGCCTAGCGATTATCGCCGTTTTCGTTACCATTATTCAGCTTGTTTTTGTCGTGAGTAAGCTGGTAGGCCGCGCCCAAGGGCTTGTGGCCCTGTGGGCCGGAATTTTAGCCCTGTGGACAACGGGTGCGATCAGCAGGCTGTTGGAGCCCCTTTTCCGTTGGGTGCCGCCTATTTCTGTCGACAGGCTGTTTCGGTTGGGCGAACTGGGGCGCGTCCCCATGGATGTGTCTTTCTCGCCGAGGGTGGAAGTCTGGCTGGCGGTGCTGGGACTATTTGTTTTAACCGCCTATTTGTTGGAACACTACGTGGAAATTGACGGGTAGGGGGGAAGAAAATGAAAATTCGCAGAATCACGGTTATTGTTTTGGTAGTCCTCAGCTTATTGATGGTCAGCGATGTTCGCTACAATATCCTTTCCGGGCTGGGAAATGTGCGGCGGGCACCCATCCAATACCAAATCGGCGCGGGGGAGCATGAGCCCACCTGGACCGGATCACATGAATTTAGGCTGCCTAAGGGCAACTTAACCGCCATAAACGTTGAAAATCAATTCGGTACCATGAGTATTCGCAGGGCGGATCACGAGGAAATAATTGTTATTGCCACCGTTAAAGCGTTTGACCCTTCGGTGGAAAAGGCGGAAAAAAACATTCAGGGCTGGGAGCCCCGGGAACAGATCCGCGGTTCGGAGGTTTTTTATGAATGGACTGCCCCCGTTTCTGAAAGGAAGGATATACAGACCGATTTCACGATTGAAGTTCCCCGGGGTATGTCCGTCCGATTGGAACAGGATTTTGGTACGATAGAGGCTTTGGGCCTCAGCGGAAACATGGAAATTGACGCGGATTTTTCCACCGTTCTTGTACAGGATTTTGTGGGCTATTTAAGAATAAAAAGCAGTTATTCCACAACAAACTTGCGGAATATACAGGGGCCGCTCACCGTTGACGACTCTTTTTCTACACTAGTGGCCTCTTTAGTTAAGGACGATGCCGGTTATAATTTCGACATTGATCTTAGTTTCGGCACTCTGCGCGGCAATGTTCCTTACAATTTGAAGGAAAAAGAGATGCATGATCTGAAGGCCAAGGGCAGCTGGGGCCCTGGCGTTCATCCCGTTAAAATCAGTTCCAGTTTTGGTACCGTTGACCTGAGCCTCATCGATTAAATGGGAAAAAGGCCGCCCCCGCTGTGCAGGACGGCCTTTTTTATGATGCTAGCTTAAATAGCCTAGTTTCTTTAGTTTATCCAGCGCAGTTTCAAGATCCTCCGGTGCTACCAAAATTACAGGCCCGGTGCAGCCCATACCCGCTTCAGCGTAGATCTTCTCTTTCCAGAGGGCCTCAGTGGCATCTTCAATTTCCAAGACATCAATTCCGGTAATTTCGTGATCTACCGGTTTAGCCGGGGGTTTTTCAACGCTCGATTCAGCCGGTGCAGTGAACCCCGCTTTCTCCAGCTCTTCTGCAACGAGCTTGGGAAGCTTGGCTTTCGCCGCTTCGCCCGCGAACTGCACCGCATTGGCAATTACCGGTGCCCCGGAGGCTCTGGAGACGATGCAGACTATGTCGCGGTAACCTTCTCCTACGCCCGGGCCGTAGCCGTAACCGATACTTTCGTAATTGCCGCCCGTACTGAGCGCGGAGAGCATTTTCACTAAAATGTTGCCCGTCAAGGAGTCTGTCACTAACACGTCGCAGGCGCCTGTTAAGGCATCGTTGCCCCGCATAATGGCCTGCTCGGAGCGGCCCGATTTAGCCCAATTGATGGCATAACCCTTTGCGGCCAGCTCCTTGAGGGCCCTTTCGGTGGTCAGGGCCCCGTCTACGTTGAGGATTCCAACGGATGGTTCAGCGCTGCCCAGAGCCTTGGCAACAGCAATACCCAGAATCGCGTTTTTATACATGGCATCTGTGCGGTTGCCCGCGGACATGCCCGTTGTAGAGGCAATCAAAGTCTCTTTGCCGGTGGCGGGGGCCAGCACGCGCCCGATCGTTGTTACGCCCAAGGGGAAGTTGTAGTGCATGGTGACGCAGGCGTCTATCTCGCCCGATTTTAAAAGCTTTTCCATCGCCCGCTGCTGCTCTTCTGCACTGTTTGCTTCCACCGTCGGCAGGTTGGTGCTGCCCTTGGGCCCAATAGCCACAACTCGCAAGTTCTTGTGGCGTTGTTGCGCCAATTCGGCGCCGCGCACAACTTCCTCGACGCCGTGTTCACTCCCCAGTAGGGTGACCCCTACTGAAATCACTTCTTCCGGCACCGCGGTGCGTGTTTGCTCACCGCCGGGGTTGGCTTCCATAATAAAGGAGATGCCGTCAAAAAGGTTGGTCAGGCGGGCCAAGAACAGGCTGCCCTTGCCAACGATCATGCTGCGTTTCATTTTTCCTTCCAGAATTCCCTTGCGGGCAAAACCCATATAGGGCACACCGGAGGGGATATGGCCCTGGGTGGGGGCCCAGCCTGTAAGGCCGTGTTTTGCCACGAAATCATTAAGCTCAGCCCGTTCTAAAACGCCCTGCCTGACACCGAGCGCCGCAATCATGCGGTAGTTGGCCAGGGGTACATCGCCTGCCCCGGCAGGTACCGTGATTTCCGGGTTTTGCATTTCAACACTGTATTTATCAATATCGGTGATGGAAAGCCCGATTCTATCCAACGGCTCCGTAACCAGCGCCGTTGTTACCGCCTGGGGCGAGGATCCGGTGCCGATGCGGTGGCGTCCGATGGCATCGGTGCGCAGGATCGGGCTTGCCCCGTCATCTT
The DNA here is from genome assembly GCA_964626065.1 of uncultured Clostridiaceae bacterium. Lineage (GTDB taxonomy): Bacteria > Bacillota > Limnochordia > Darwinibacteriales > Darwinibacteriaceae > UBA3910. The sequence goes on from CAZVDE010000013.1 coordinate 19,625, forward strand.
CGCTGATTAATACTGCGAAGGCGCCTAAGAGGTCTTCCAGCACCGGGACCTCTTTTTTGATGTGATCGCGCGAATTCATGCCCAATTTGGCCACGGCGCCGCCGCCTAAAACTACCACGTTTTTATAGATCCCCGCTTTAACCAGGGCAATGGCGTTGACTATCCCGTGTGCGGGGCCTGCACAGAAAGATCTGGTGTCTGAACCGGTGGCATTAATGCAGCCCGCCACCTCGCCAATTGCTTTAGCAAAGTTGCCTCCGCCGCGTTGGTTCATATCGCCGGCCGCTTCCTCAGATGTTTCGATAATATAATCTACCAGGGCCGGATCAAGTTCGTTATTCCACAACAGGTGCCTCAGGGCTAAAACACCGCTGGCCTTGGCCGCCAGGTTTTCGAACATCACATCCGCTTTGAGGTTTAGATCATGTTCGTGGGCCCGTTTTACGCAGCCCACCACTTGGCCGCCATGTTCCAGCGGGATCGCTGTTCGATTTTCTAACAGGGTGTTGATCTGATCCGCAGTGGCTGTTTTCTGCAAGATAGCCAGATCGTCCTGAGTAAAAAGAGGATGATTGCTCAAAACAGAGCTGATCTCTTGCGCGAAAGACTCTTCTAGCATGACTAAATCAAAGGAATCGGAGATCTTCATCATGGCGATGAATTCGTTTTGGGGAAAAATCTCACCAAATCTGCCTTGTCTATCCGGTGTGAGCGGGTTTTTATACCAGGGCTGGGGGGTTTGTGCCAGCTCTTCCGGGGTTATCCTGCCTATATAAACCTGGTTGGGGGCATACGCCAAGACATCTTCATAGGGCCGCAAGGCTGCCTTAACCTGTGTTAACAAAGGGGAATCGGGGTTTTTGGCCCTCTCCATCGTTAGCGTTGTTCCGTGCGAAAGCACCATATCGGGTGCATGGATCAAGCAGTAGCTTGTTGCTTTAACTACTGGGTTGGTCAATAAACACACCTCCAAAGGGAAGAGAAGGACTCGGGCCGTGGCCGAAGTCCGTCTCTTCGTTTAAGCTTCAAATATCGTTTGTTCGGTGACAGGCTTGGTAAGAGACATGAGCGCCTGTTCCACCAACCGTTTGCGTAGGGCGAACTCTTCCACCGCGCTCAGCTTGGGGTTCCCCAATGGGTAGGGAATGGCCACCGCAGGCACAATCCGATTCGCACCCACCGTCAGGGAAATTGGTGTCACGGTACACACATGCACAACCGGAATGCCCGTCCGTTCAATTTCTTTGACCATCGTTGCGCCGCAACGAGTACAGGTCCCTCAGGTACTGGTGAGAATGACAGCCTGAACACCGTCATTGACCAGTTCCCCGGCAATTTCCGCAGCAAATTTCTTCGCATTGGCCACCGACGTTCCATTGCCTACCGTGGAGTAAAAGTAAGGGTGCAGTTTGGCAATCTTGCCTTCGCTCTCCAAGGCGCGCAGGGCGTCAACGGGAACGACCCGATCAGGTGCTGCGTTGGCATAGGTTGGGTCATAACCGCCGTGGGCGGTCTCGAAAGCGTCGGGGGCGAGCTTGTCTAGGCCCCCTATGGAGTATTTTCCATAGTGTGAGGCGCTTGACGCTTCAATCCGATCGGGGTTGCCCTTGGGTACGATTCCGCCGCTAGTGACTAAAGCAACGGTGATCGCACTTAAATCGGCCAAGGCTGCGGCCGGTTCTACCCGATCGAAATGGGGAATGGGGTATTCCGTTTCGAATTCTTCACCCCGAAGTTTTTGCAGAAGCATATCAATGGCCCTTTCGGAGCCGCGTTTTTCCACAAAAACATTTTGGCGGATGCCGCGGCTGATGTAGCCTTCTTCGCCGGGGCTGCCAACCGATTCGCCATTGGCCAATTTGCCCGCGAGTTTAGCCATGGCAGGCAGGGCGGTGCGCATGCCCGCGGCAGAATCCGTTGTTTCTACGATATACAGATATTGGCGGTAGCTTTCTACGCCGGGGTTTTCCCGATACATGGCCGACACAGCGGGGATGCCCATTTCTGCGGCAATCTTGCCCACCGTTCCGCAAGCCATGCCGTAGCGGCCCGCATTAAAGGCAGGCCCGGCTACCACCGTATCGGGCGCGAATTCTGCCAGCATTTCTCGCACCGCGGCGCTGGCCTGTTCTAGATTCTCGTTAAAATAGTCATCGCCGCAGACGATGGTGCCTACCACTTTGCAGTTCTTAGGCAGCAACTGCTGTAGGCCCACACCCGGACCCCTAGGAACATCAAAACTTGCGGGAGGGACGTTGGCCTTGTCTTCGCCGCCCATTTGTCCAAAAAACTGATTCAGATAGACGACTATCCGTTTTGTTTCCAAGTTTCTACACCTCAATCCGTTTGGCGGTAAGTGGCGACCTCCTTGATGATATCATCAACTTCCAGGACCATTTCCATCATGCTCACTTGCTCGTCCCAGACGTCTTCGGGAATAATTTCTTTAAGTTCGAAAATATGGTATACGGGAAGTCCTAACTGGACTCCTGTCAATGGACCGGCAAAGGTAGGATCTCCGCTCGTAACAGTTTCGGCTGCCAGGCCCGAAGCTTCTGCCTCGGCACCGCCTAATACTACTACAACCGTTTCCTTACCGTATTTTTCTACCAACTCCAGTACTCGAGTTTGGTTTTCCATGTCCATTGCACCGGCTGCTGTTCAAACAAAGCACTCGGTGGTGGAAAAGACTACTGTGGCCCCGGCTTTTTTAATACATTCTTCAATGGCCGGTCCCGGAATGCCGTCCCGGTCTCCGATAACGGCAACATTTTTGCCTTTCAGATCAATCATGACCGAGTCCTCCTCTTTTTATATTTTTTGCTTTAGTATTCGCGGGCGGTTAGTTTGTTAAAGCCAAGTTCGTTCGTTGCCCCGATAATTGCCTGCAGTTCAACGGTGATGGTGCCATCCGCTCCGCGTCCTCCTTTGAAGCCACCGGCGATGATCTCCACCGGTTCTAGGCTGCCCAGTACCTTCTCCAACGGCGGCAGCGTGATTAGGGCATTGGCATTACCCCCGCTTACTATGGCATCCGCCAGCGGGCTGCCGTCTGCCAGGGACTGGGACGTCCCATCCTGCCCGGCGAATTCGTCCGTGAGCAGAACAGTCTTAATACCCTTTGCCTCGATTTTGGCGCAGTTCATCATCAAGTCCGTATCAGGATTGCCGAAGCCTTCCTCCGAAATAATCACGCCGTCTACACCCAAGGATTCTGCCAGTTTGGCGGTGAGATCCGAAGAGCGCTGTTTGTCCAAAAGGGTTACGTTTTCATTGGTGATTATACAACCCACAAAACAAAGATCTTTTCCATGCCGTTTGAACAGATCATGAATAACGGGATTATTCAAATGATGATAAGTGGTGTTCTTATCGCAGGCCGAAACACAGTTGCCGCTGACAATCGCCCCGTCCATTACCTCAGTGGGGTGCATTAGGGTCGGTACAATGTTCTTGACATCCACACCGTAGAAATAGGTATCATGGAGCAGCCCCTGGCTCTGCAGCATGTACACATAGGCAACCTTTGGTAAATCGGTATATTTTTTGTGATGCTCCGCGATGGGTAGGATTTCATAGGTTATGACCTCATCGGGAGTTAATGAGCGAGCCGTTTGGCCCAAGTAGTTGGCGGCCCGCAGGCCCATGCGCCGCAGTGTTTCTTCATGCTGGTGGGGCGTTATTCCTTCAGCCGGTTCAGCACAAATAACCAGATTATGCAGCTTGGAGAAGGGAGAATAGTCCGCACCGGGGCCGGACATATCGATGATCCCTTCCTGATAGCCAACGATTCTGCCGGTGGTGACCACCGCAACACCTTTGAGGGCATGAGTGGTTCCGGCACCCGCCGTGAACATTTTGCTCACCATGCCGGGGAAGATACCGCCTTCAAGATCCGGTTTAACCCTTGGTTCGATTACATCTTTCACAGGCATAATGCGCACCGATTCACCCGGATGGGCAAGTTCAAGCCGGACGGAGGCCAAGTGCTCATCCTCGAGCAGCAGTTCTTGCAGCTCAGTCCGGTTGACGAAGAGTGTCGCGTCCTTTACTTCTGTTTTGGACCCGAATTGTAAATCATTAATGAAAATATTACCAACCTTGAGATCCACACACCCACCTCCTTTAACCGAGTAATTCCAGGATTTTGTTCTCCACATCCTGGGCTCCAAATTCGCCGCTCAGCTCGTCCTTTTTCTCTCCGTCGCGGTAAAAAGCAATAACGGGCAAGGACATTACCCCTTGGGCAATTGCCAAGCGCATGGCTTTCGAGGTGTCCAGAGAATAGAAAGTCATTTTATCTCCATATTTTTCGGCCAGTGCCTCTACCGCAGGCATCAGCTCCAGGCATGGTTTGCATCTGGGGCCCCAAAAATCCACCACAACCCAGCCGCTGGAATCAGTAACGTGTTTATCCCAAGAATCCCTATCTATAGCGATCAATCCCAACCCTCCCTCCGCTAATCATTCGCAATTAACATATTACGCAACAGCCCGCGGGAATCCTCCTAGTGGTTGCTGTTTTGTTCATGATTTTCGGCTTTTATTAAGCCTTTGAGAATATCGTCTCCATTTGGCCCGGTATCAATGCTATTACTCGCCTTTTCCGGCCAGCGTTCCGAAATCAGGAGAGCCTTGTGAGCGATTCTCTGTATGAGATCGGGGGATTATCTAATAATATGAGTGAGATTGCAAAAATGGAGGTTCGATATGAAAAAATACATAACGATCGATGGCAACGAGGCGGCCGCCCATGTAGCATATGCCTTTACAGAGGTAAGTGCTATTTATCCCATCACCCCTTCTTCGCCCATGGCAGAATGGGTCGATGAGTGGAGTGCTCGGGGGCGTTTGAACTTATTCGGCGAACCGGTGGAGGTGGTGGAAATGCAGTCCGAAGCGGGCGCTGCCGGTGCAGTTCACGGCTCTTTGGCGGTGGGCGCCTTAACTACCACGTTCACCGCCTCGCAGGGTTTGCTGTTGATGATTCCCAATATGTATAAGATCGCGGGTGAACTACTTCCCTGTGTTTTTCACGTGAGTGCCAGGGCCATCGCTACCCATGCCCTCTCCATTTTCGGTGACCATCAGGACGTTATGGCGTGCCGGCCCACCGGATTTGCCCTGCTGGCTGCTACCAATGTCCAGGAAGTGATGGATTTGGGCTGCATCGCCCATTTGGCGACGCTCAGCGCCCGCATCCCTTTCCTGCATTTCTTTGATGGTTTCCGTACATCTCACGAATTTCAAAAAATAGTCCCTCTTGAATACAGCGAAATGGAACAGCTGTTGGATAGGAAGGCCCTAGCCGAATTTCGCCGGCGCGGCTTAAGTTCGGCCAATCCCGTCACAAGGGGTTCGGCCCAAAACCCTGATATCTATTTTCAGGGGCGGGAAGCGGCAAACCGCTTTTATGAGGCTGTCCCGGAAATAGTGGAGGATTACTGCAAACGTTTTGGCGCCTTGACGGGCCGCCATTATCAGCTTTTTGATTATTACGGCCACCCGCAAGCGGAAGAAGTCATTGTGGCTATGGGCTCGGTCTGCGACACGATTGAAGGTACGATAGACTATCTTTCAGAGCGGGGCAACAAAGTAGGCCTGGTTAAAGTGCGTTTGTATAGGCCTTTTTCCGGCCACCATCTTCGCGCAGCGCTTCCGGCTACTGTGAAAAAGATAGGCGTCTTGGATCGAACGAAAGAGCCCGGTTCTTTGGGCGAACCGCTGTACCTGGATGTTTTCAAGGCCTGTGAGCCGATGGATTCAGCGCCAATCGTTGTGGGCGGCCGCTATGGTCTAGGTTCCAAGGACACTAGGCCTGCTCAAATTGCGGCGGTGTACCGCAATCTGCGGCAGGAGCAGCCCTTAAACGGTTTTACACTCGGTATTATTGACGATGTGACCCACACTTCGTTGGTGGAAGGGGAGGCAATAGACACCACCCCCGCCGGGACTATCAGCTGCAAGTTTTGGGGCCTTGGTTCGGATGGAACTGTGGGGGCGAATCAGGGTGCGGTGCGGATTATCGGGGAACATACCGATCTGTTTGCCCAAGCCTATTTTTCTTATGACAGCAAAAAATCGGGGGGAACCACAATTTCCCACCTGCGTTTTGGGCCCAAACCGATCAAAGCCCCCTATCTGGTGGATCAGGCGGACTACATTGCCTGTCACAATCCTGCCTTTGTCAACAACTATGACCTGCTGGCGGGGATCAAAGAGGGGGGCGTATTCGTACTGAATTGCCCATGGAAATCAGATGATCTGGAAGAGCATTTGCCCGGCGCGCTCAAACGCACCATTGCGGAGCGAAAGGTGCGATTTTACATCATTAACGCGATCGATATCGCCGGCAAATTAGGCCTGGGTAATCGGATCAACATGGTGATGCAGGCGGCCTTTTTTAAACTGGCCGAAGTTATCCCGGTTGAGCAGGCGATTGGTTATCTGAAAGAATCGGTGCAGACCCTTTATGGCAGCAAGGGCGATGAAGTTGTGCAGATGAACTTTTCCGCCATCGATCAAGGTGTCTCAGCACTGCAGAGGATCTCCGTGCCGGTAAAATGGGGTTCCGCGGCGGATGATGTAGAAAACGAACACGGTAGGCTGCCTGAATTTGTGAAAAACATCCAAGTGCCCATGATGCGCCATGAGGGTGATGATCTGCCCGTGAGCGCTTTCGTCGGTAGAGAGGACGGGACCTTTCCCAACGGTACAACAGCCTATGAAAAAAGGGGTATCGCGGTTTTGATTCCCCAGTGGCAACTGGAAAACTGCATTCAGTGCAATCAGTGTTCTTTCGTCTGCCCCCATGCGGTTATTCGTCCGTTTTTGTTGGACCGGGCTGAGATAGAACGGGCGCCCGCAAGCTTTGCGACAAAAAAAGCAGTCGGTAGGGGACTGGGTGAATTGGGCTACCGCATTCAAGTCAGCCCGCTGGATTGCACCGGCTGTGGTAATTGTGCCGATGTCTGCCCGGCACCGGCGAAGGCGCTGGTTATGCAGCCCGCGCCGGAAGAAATAGACGCTCAGGCAGACAACTGGGAATATGCCTTGACAGTTGCTAACAAGGCGGATTTAGTGGATTGGACCACTCTGAAAAACAGCCAATTTCGCATACCGCTCTTTGAATTCCACGGCGCCTGCCCCGGCTGTGGTGAGACACCCTATCTGCGCCTGCTGACCCAGCTTTTTGGGGAGCGCATGATTATCGCCAACGCAACGGGCTGTTCCTCCATTTATAGTGCGAGTGCACCTAGTTTCCCGTACACTACCGGGCCGGACGGACAGGGGCCCGCTTGGGCCAACTCGCTTTTTGAGGATAATGCCGAATTTGGCCTGGGCATGCACGCAGGTACTAAACATCAGCGCCGCCATCTGGCCCGTCTGATTGAAGAACTTAAACGGGACGCCCCCACAAAGCAGGTGCAGGAAGCCTGTGAGAAATGGCTGGCTGGTCGGGAAGAACCCCTGGCCAGTGCTGTGGCGGGCAGGAATCTTGTGCAGCTTGTGGCGCAGTTGCGCGGTGATTCTCAGGCGGCGGAAATTTTGGCCGGGCAGCATTTGTTGAGCAAACAATCGCAGTGGATCATCGGTGGTGACGGCTGGGCTTATGATATCGGTTATGGGGGGCTTGATCATGTTCTGTCCCTGGGTGAAGATGTGAATGTTTTGGTGCTGGATACGGAAGTCTACTCCAATACGGGGGGCCAATCTTCGAAAGCGACCCCCACCGCCGCAGTGGCTAAATTTGCGGCAGCGGGAAAACGGATTCGCAAAAAAGACCTGGGGCGGATGGCCATCACCTATGGCTATGTGTATGTGGCTCAAATTGCCATGGGCGCCAATATGAACCACACCATTCGCACCATCCTGGAGGCAGAAAGCTATCCCGGGCCATCTTTGATCATCGCTTACTCCCCCTGCATCAATCACGGCATCCGCACCGGCATGGGTACCAGTATCTTACAGGAAAAAAGAGCGGTTGAAGCCGGCTACTGGCATCTGTACCGGTATAATCCGCTTTTAAAGGAGAAAGGCGAGAATCCCTTCAGCCTGGATTCGAAAAAGCCCAGCGCTTCCTTTAAGGATTTCCTCATGAGTGAAGTGCGCTATTCTTCGCTGCAGCGCTCCCTGCCCGGCGAGGCAGAAGTATTATTTAAACAAGCGGAGGCCGAAGCGGGCGAACGTCTGCGTGAATATGAGCGTCTGGCCGGTGTTGGCGATTAACCAAAAAGAAGCGGGGACCATCCCGCTTCAACTTATTTTTGATTTTGGTTAACCCACTCTCTGGCCAGTTCTACATCTTGGTCATCGGGCAGAGGTACCTTTGAAGCCGGTTTTTTGTGCCTGATGTTCGCCCATGCAGCGGTACAGTGCTGTTCCACGGGTAAGCCCCGCGTTTTTTTCCATTTTTGCTTAGACTCATCCAATGCCTTTCCTCCTCTCGCGCTTAGTTTGGGAAAAAGGCACTGTGCCTATGAGCTTTTTTTGCCGTTACCACGATTTGACAAAGATGGCGCACACACTTAGACTGAAAACAGCATTAGTATTCGTTTTAACTATCCATAAGAGGTGATTCTATGCCGAAAAAAAGAAATGGCCCTCGCACCCGCACCGCCAAAGTGCAGCAGCGCAGAGCTCGCCGGGCCGAAATAACGGAGCGCCTGCACGAGATCTCTCGTCTGGGCCCCGAAGCTGCCTTGCAGGCGCTGGGCAGTTCTTTTCAAGGTTTGTCGGAAGAGGCGGTAGAGGCCGGCCGGGAACGGTACGGTGATAACGTTGTCACTAAAGGCGAGCAGGAATCGCTGCTTAAAAAGCTGCTCGGCTCTTTTGTCAACCCCTTCACGGTTGTTTTAATCGTCTTAGCGGTTTTATCATATATCACCGATGTCTGGTTGGCCGCACCCGAAGAGAAGGATCCCATGACCGTTATCATTATCCTTGTCTTAGTCCTGATTAGCGGGATCTTACAATTTGTGCAGGAAGCCAGATCGGGTAACGCCGCGGCCGCGCTGCAGGAAATGATCAAGATTACCACTGCGGTCGAGCGGGTGGAAACGGGCAGAAAAGAGATGGATCTTGATGAGGTTGTGGTTGGTGACATAATCCATTTGGCCGCGGGGGACATGATCCCCGCCGACCTGAGAATCCTGCGGGCAAAGGACTTGTTTGTAAGCCAAGCGGCTTTAACCGGTGAAAGCGAGCCGGTGGAGAAACTGGGCAGGGCCGCGGAACCTAAGGATGCGGAGGGCCTCACCGATATTGTTAACCTAGCTTTTATGGGTACCGATGTGGTGAGCGGGGCGGCTGTAGGAGTTGTGGCCGCCACGGGCGATGATACCGTTTTTGGCGATATGGCACAGGACGTGGGCCAAATTGAGGTAAAAACAAGCTTTGAAAAGGGGGTCCACTCCGTTTCTTGGGTATTAATCAAATTCATGCTGGCCATGGTGCCGGTGGTACTGCTGATTAATGGCTTAACCAAAGGAAACTGGCTGGAGGCAACTCTGTTTGCCATTTCGATCGCGGTGGGCCTGACTCCCGAGATGCTGCCTACCATCGTTACGGCCAGCCTTTCTAAGGGTGCCATTGCCATGTCCAAGAAGAAAACGATCATTAAAAACTTGAATTCAATTCAAAATTTAGGTTCCATTAACATTCTCTGTACAGATAAAACGGGAACCCTTACGGAAGACCGGGTTGTCTTGGAATACTACCTCGATGTGCACGGAGAACCGAGTGTGCGTGTTTTGCGCCACGGTTTTTTGAACAGCTACTTCCAAACGGGATTAAAAAACCTCATTGATAAGGCTATCATTACCCGAACCGAGAATCGCGCCGCGGCTGAACCGACCCTACAGGGGTTGACCGAGTTTTACGAAAAGGTTGATGAGATCCCCTTTGATTTTGAAAGGCGCCGCATGAGTGTGGTAGTAGAGGACCGCAACGGGAAAACCCAGATGGTTACCAAGGGCGCTGTGGAAGAGATCCTTTCCATCTGCTCCCACGTGGAATTTGAGGGCAGCGTGGGGCCGCTCACGGATGGGATCAGGGAAAGCATTAACGAAACGGTGGGGGCTTTAAACGACAAGGGTATGCGGGTCATTGCGGTGGCACAAAAAACAAATCCGCCCCCTGTGGGTGCTTTCGCGGTAAAAGATGAAAACGAGATGGTCTTAATCGGTTATTTGGCATTCTTAGATCCGCCTAAAGAAACTACCGCCGCCGCCATTGAAGGGCTGCACGAATACGGCGTTGAAGTGAAGGTGCTTACCGGTGACAATGAACGGGTTACCAGAGCCATTTGCCAGCAGGTGGGCCTTCCGGTGGAAAATCTGTTATTAGGCGCGGATGTGGAAGAAATGGACGACCAAAGGCTGCGAGAAGTGGTGGAAGTTACTACCGTGTTCGCTAAGCTGTCACCGCAGCAAAAAACGCGGGTGGTGACCGCACTGCGGGATAATGGCCATTCCGTCGGATTTTTAGGCGATGGCATTAATGATGCGGCCGCAATGCGCGCCTCCGATGTGGGAGTTTCTGTGAATAACGCGGTGGATATTGCTAAAGAATCTGCAGATGTGATTCTTTTGGAAAAAGATTTAACCGTGCTGGAACAGGGAATTATCGAAGGGCGCAAAACATACGGGAATATGATTAAGTACATTAAAATGACGGCCAGTTCCAATTTTGGCAACGTTTTTTCGGTGCTCGTGGCCAGTGCCTTTCTGCCGTTTTTACCCATGGCAGCCATCCATCTGGTGCTGCTGAATTTGATTTATGACATTTCCTGTATATCGCTTCCTTGGGACAACGTTGATGAAGAGTTTTTGCGCGTACCCCGCAGGTGGGATGCATCGTCCATCGCCAGTTTCATGCTCTGGATCGGGCCCACCAGCTCAATTTTTGACATTACCACTTTTGCCCTGATGTATTTTATCATCGCACCCAAGCTTGTGGGCGGTAAACTGTTCAGCCAGCTGACCGATCCCGCTTTGCAGGCGCAGTACATCGGAATTTTCCAAGCGGGCTGGTTTGTGCTTTCCATGTGGACCCAAACTTTGGTAATTCACATGATTCGAACGCCGAAAATTCCGTTTTTGCAGAGCAGGGCATCGGCGCCTGTCGTTTTGCTGACCTTCGCCGGAATTATCGTACTCACAATCATCCCCTTCACTGCCTTTGGGGCCGCAATCGGCTTACAGCCCCTGCCCCCCGTCTATTTTGCCTGGCTTTTGCTCACGGTGGCTTTGTATATGGCGGTGGCCCAGTGGTTCAAAAATATTTACGTCCGCCGGTACGGAGAATTGCTCTAAAGCCGACAGGAAATCGGCCCGCCATCGTCAAATAGTAGGGTGACATTGAAAAGGGGTGAGAGTGTGTCGGTTACGTTTAGTGGAAAAGAAATGTTACAGTTAATTACGGAGCTGGTCTCGATTCCCAGTCCGTCCGGCTACACCGGCGAAATTATAGAACATATTCGTGTGTATCTGACTGATCTGGGCATCTCTTGTTTCGTCACGCATAAGGGAGGGTTGGTGGCCAGTGTCCCCGGGAAGAATCGGGAAAAGCACCGCTTTGTTACCGCGCATGTGGATACGCTGGGCGCCATGGTGAAAGAAATAAAAAGCAGCGGTAGGCTGCGCCTCACGAAGATAGGCGGTTCGCGTTGGGCTCATGTTGAGGGTGAATACTGCCAAATCTTCAATGCGTCCCAAACATTTACCGGTACCATTTTAATGCACCAGACATCGGTGCATGTCTATCAGGACAGCGCGGAAGCCAAAAGAAACCAGGACAATATGGAAGTGCGCATCGATGAGAAAGTCAATAGCGCGGAAGACGTGGCAAAACTGGGGATCCGCGTCGGCGATTTCGTTGCTTTTGACCCTCGGGTGGAGATTTTGCCCAGCGGTTTTATTAAATCGAGGCATCTTGATGATAAAGCGGGGGTAGGCATAATTCTTTACATTCTCCAGGAAATGGTGGAGCACGGCCTTGAATTGCCCTACACTACGCATTTCTTGTTCTCCAATGCGGAGGAGATCGGCTATGGGGGCAACTCCAATATACCGCCGCAAGTGGTGGAATATGTTGCGGTGGATATGGCCGCCATCGGCGATGGCCAGGCCAGCGATGAATTCAATGTTACGATCTGCGCCATGGATTCGTCCGGTCCCTACCACCTTGGCTTACGGGAGCACTTGGCGGATTTAGCCTCGGTGCACCAAATCGGGCATAAAATTGACATTTATCCCTTCTACGGTTCAGATGCCAGCTCTGCCCTCAGAGCGGGGCATGATGTCAAGCACGCCTTGATCGGCCCGGGTATCGATGCGTCGCATGCCTTTGAACGCACTCACGTTGATGCCGTGATCAACAGCTCCAAACTCTTGTACTACTACCTGCTCTCGCCGCTGTGTGTGTAGCGCCGCGATTGAATTTAGCCCTCTTACGAGGGCTTTTTTTATGCCCGCTTCTGTGTATTGTCAATATTAGGGTTTTCCTTTCATAAGACTGCTCTTTTCAGGGTATCCTGTGTTAGTAGACATACAAAGGTGGTGGGTGAATTGAAAATCTTAATGCTATCCTGGGAATACCCTCCCAAGGTAATCGGGGGCTTGGCAAGAGCGGTTGCGGATTTATCCCAAGCCTTGGTTGAAATTGGGCATGAAGTTGCGGTTGTAACGGGCGATTGGCCCGATTGCGAACCGACCGAATACGTAAACGGGGTGCGAGTGTACCGGGCCAACCAGTTTTTTCCCAAGCCCATGGGATTTTTGGACGAAGTGCATTTCATGAATTACCATCTGGCGCAGAAGGGCATCGAGCTTTTAAACAGCGACAACTTTGATCTTGTGCACGCCCACGACTGGCTGGTGGCACCAAGTGCGAAGGTATTGAAGCATGCCTTTCAAAAGCCGCTGATTGCCACTATCCACGCAACCGAATGGGGGCGCAACAACGGCCTGCACAATGATCTGCAGCGCCACATCAGTGATTTGGAATGGTGGCTTACCTATGAGGCCTATCGGGTAATCTGCTGCAGCAGGTACATGGAAGATGAGCTGCGCCGTATCTTCCAGGTGCCTGAAGATAAGCTCCATGTCATACCAAACGGGGTTCGGATGGAGGAGTTCTCCAACGTTCACGCTGACCTGAATCAATGGCGCAATAACTGGGCCCGGCCCGAGGAAGATATTGTGTTATATGTGGGCCGTCATGTGTTTGAAAAAGGAATCGATCTGCTGCTCGAAGCGGCCCTGGAAATTCTGCCGAAGCGGCCCTGCACAAAGTTCATTATCGCCGGCAAAGGCCCCATGCGGGATGAACTTATGGGCCGAGCCTGGGATATGGGTCTGGGCGAGAAGGTTCTTTTTCCCGGGTTCATTGATGATCAGACGCGCAACAGCCTATATCGTTTGGCGTCGGCCGCCGTCTTTCCCAGCCGTTATGAACCATTTGGCATTGTCGCTTTGGAGGCGATGGCCGGTGAAGCCCCGGTCATTGTTAGTGATGTGGGCGGATTTTATGAAACAGTTGAGCATGGAGTCAACGGCCTTACTTTCTATGCGGGCAATGCTCATTCGTTAGCGGACAGCATTCTGCGCCTTCTGCAGGATAAAGCGTTGGCGAGCGCCCTAAAAAAACAGGCTTTAAAAGATGTTTCGGAAGACTACAATTGGGAAACGATAGCACTTGAGACTTTGGCTTGCTACGGACGGGAACGGGCTGCCCTGCGAATGCGGGAGCCGATTTATGAGCGTTACCACGTCACGGCCGAACTTCCTCAGAAAGGAGCCCCTCTACGTGAAAGCAGTAATCATGGCCGGCGGTGAAGGAACCCGGCTGCGGCCGCTTACCTGCAGCCTGCCTAAGCCCATGGTCCCCATTTTGAACAAACCGATGATGGAACATATCCTCAACCTTCTTAAAAGGCATGGAATTACCCGCATAGCCAGCACACTGTGGTATATGCCCGGCGAAATTGAGAATTACTTCCAAGACGGATCTCGCTTTGGCGTGGAAATGGAATACTACGTGGAAACCCAACCACTGGGAACGGCGGGCAGCGTGAAAAATGCCCACCGTTTTCTGGACGACACGTTTTTTGTGGTCAGCGGCGATGCCTTAACGGATATCGACCTGAGTGCCGCGGCACAATTCCACAGGCAAAAGGGTGCAGCCGTAACCTTGGTGTTGTCCCGGGTAGCCAATCCCTTAAGCTATGGCGTGGTACTAATTGACGCGGAGGGGCGGATCACTCAGTTCTTGGAAAAGCCAAGCTGGAGCGAGGTCTTCAGCGATACGGTCAATACCGGTATCTATATTTTGGAACCGGAAATTTTTGATCTGGTGGCTTTAGGCGAAAAAGTCGATTTTAGCAGGGATTTATTCCCGGAACTCTTACGCAAAGGCTTTCCCATGTACGGCTGGGTGGCGGACGGTTATTGGTCCGACATCGGCAATCTCGATGTTTATCGTAAAGCGCACCGGGATTGCCTGGACGGTAAGGTACGTTTGGACCTTCCCACCGCCCACAGGGGGAATCTTTATTTAGAAGAAGGGGTGGAAATCCATCCCGAAGCAGAGGTGGAAGGCCCGGCCTATTTCGGCCGCGGCACTCGCATCGGGGCAGGGGCCTCGATCGGCCCCTATTGTGTTTTTGGGCATTACAATCAAATTTCGCCCCGGGCCGGCCTGAAAAGATGTGTTCTTTGGTCCGGGGTGCAGATTGGCCCCCGTGCCCAGCTGCGGGGCTGCGTGTGTGCGGGTAATGCCCGGTTGCAGTCTGATGTGCAGGTCTATGAGGGGGCGGTGCTGGGCGCAAAGGTGCAGGTGGGCAGTTTAACTACGATCGCGGCTAACACTAAAATTTGGCCCGAAAAAATAATTCCCAGCGGCAGCAAACTGCGGCAGTCTATCATTTGGGGGGTCCAAGAAAGGGCCTCGTTATTCAACAAAAATGGGATTGGCGGGGATTTTCGCGGGGATCTTACACCGGAGGCCATTACTCAGGTTGGTCTGAGTTACGCCGCTTTTTTGGGTAAGGGCGGTAGGGTTTTGACCACTCATGCGCCTTCTGAATTGGCCTCACTGGCGGTCGACGCCCTCAGTATCGGTTTGAGGGGCGGCGGGCTGCAAGTTCTGGACGGGGGGGCGGTTACCGGTAAGATAACTCGCTTCGCCGTGCAGTACCTAGGGCTGGAAGGGGCGCTGCATTGTAATTCATCCTCGGGCAATCAAGTGCTTATAGAATGCTGGGATGGAAGGGGGCGGCCCCTCTCTAAGGCGGACCAGAGAAAATTGGAAAACATTTTTTTGCGCGAAGATTTTCCCAGACTAGGCTGGCAGGATCTTGGCACTTTGGCGCCTGCACCCGACTTTCGCCACAGCTATTTGGCAAGTATGGCACATCACTACCCCGCCGGTGAACCCGGTTTTAAAGTGGGCTTTTTTGCCTCCACTTTGGAACCCGGCTCTTTTGGAAGGCTCGCTAAGGACTTTTTGAGCCTGGCAGGTTATAAGCCGGTAGAGCGGAAGGAAGGGCTGCCCACGCTGGTGATCCAGGACCAAAATTGGTTTTTCCTCGATGAACAGGGCAGACGCCTCACGGAAGACGGTTGGTGGCAGATTTTTATCCAAGCACTACAAAGGCGGGACTTGGATCAAGTGGCGATCCCGATCAACCTTTCGGCTACTGTGGCGCAGGAAGCGCAAGAACGGGGTGTGCAGGTGCGGTGGACCAAAATGGAACCCGCTTTTTGGATGGAGGCAGCCGCCGAACTGGGTGTTTTACCCGCCGGTAAACAAGAGATTTTTCCCCACATTGAACCCTTGGCGAGCATTGGTGAACTTTTACACTTCATCAGCAGCGGCCAAGGCAGACTGAGTGCCGGCAAACCCGCATCTTTCCGGCAATCTACCCGGGTGCACTGCCCTTGGGAAGAAAAGGGGCGAATTATGAGGCAGCTGATTCAGACTGCCGATTCGGAGCGTACCTTATATCTGGACGGGATTAGAGTCAACCACGATACCGGTTGGGTCTTGGTTGTGCCGGATGGAGATGAACCGGTCTTTCGCATCTATGGTGAAGCCAAAACTGAAAAAGAAGCCGGTAGGCTCGTTGAACGATATGTCGATTTGATCAAAAGTTACAAAAGTGAGGAGCGATAGGTTGATGGCAGCTATTTCCCAGCCGAAAGTTGCGTTTTTTTGTATGGAATATGGTTTAGACGAATCCTTTCCCATTTATTCGGGTGGTTTGGGTGTTTTGGCTGGTGACATTTTAAAAACTGCGCACGATCTGCAGTTCCCGTATGTGGGAATCGGCATTCTGTGGCATGAAGGCTACTCGGAACAATATTTGGACCAGGATGGCTTCCCCTGCCACAGTCGTCAGGAATATGATCGTTCTCACTTGGAAGATATAGGGGTTACGATCGAGCTTTGGATCCGCGGCGAACAGGTGGCCTGCAAGGTCTGGAAAACGGAGGCTTTTGGCAATGCGCCCCTTTATCTTTTAGACGCTGATCTCCCGGGCAGCCCCCACGGCTGGATTACGCGCCAGCTTTACGCGGGGGCGGCGCAGGAGCGGGTGGCGGCAGAAATAGTATTGGGTATTGGCGGCGTCAAACTGCTGCGTCAGATCGGTTTTGAACCGGATGTTTATCATCTCAATGAGGGGCATGCCGTTTTTGCCGGCCTGGAGTTGATTCGGGAGAAGATGGCATTGGGCACAGACTTTGAGACTGCCTGGGAGGAAACCCGCCAACAGATTGTGTTTACGACCCACACACCCGTTATGGCGGGTAACGAAGAACACGATCACGGCCTGCTCAGCCAGATGGGGGCTTGGGCAGGTTTGGAATACGATCAGGTGGAAAGAATCGGCGGGAACCCTTTCAATATGACTATTGCGGGATTACGCCTAAGTTATATCGCCAACGGTGTATCCCAACTGCATGGGGCCACCGCCAGGGCAATGTGGAGAGGTAACGAAGGCACGGCGCCCATTATCAGTATCACTAACGGGGTACATGTGGACACCTGGCAAAATCCGCAGATTAAGCAGACGTACGATGTCAACGGAAACTTGTGGAAAACACATTTGCAGTTAAAGAAAAAATTGCTGCGGGAAATAGAGAACCGCACCGGTGTTGCTCTTGATTTGGATGCTCTGACGATCGGTTTTGCCAGGCGGGCCGCGGTCTATAAGCGCAGTGGATTGATTTTTCACAGGCCCCACGTAATAGAACCCTTACTGCGCGAGGGGAACATCCAGCTTGTTTTTTCGGGCAAAGCCCATCCCGAGGACGATTGGGGCAAACAAATCGTGGCCAATATCGCGGAGATGGCCTATCGTTTCCCCGAAAGCATAGTGTTTTTGGAAAACTACAATATGGAGCTGGGGAAACTTCTTACTTCCAGCTGCGACATTTGGCTGAATACGCCGCAGCGGCCCCTGGAGGCATCTGCCACTTCGGGCATGAAAGCTGCGCTCAACGGGGTGCTTCATTTAAGCGTTCTTGATGGCTGGTGGCCGGAAGGGTGCCTGCATGGGGTAAATGGCTGGCAGTTCGGCGGAGGGTATGAAGGGCCCGAACAGACGATGGTTGATGCCGTTTCACTCTATGAGGTATTATTGAATGAAGTGATTCCTGTCTATTATGAGGATCGCAACCGCTGGCAGGACATGATGAGGGCCAGCATTGCCATGGCAATGCACCGTTTTTCCTCTAAAAGGATGCTGACTGAATACTATAACCTTATGTATCATCCTTCAACAACGCTGCGCAGGATCAAAAAAGAGATCATGAATGCTATGGCTATCCAATAGGCGGGTATAATTCGTGGCGTTTCGCCCCGTTTTGGGTTATACTGGGGGCCAAGGAGGGACGCCATGTATAGTACCGATTATGAGAGGCTGAAAAAAGACTTGCACTCACTTCTGGCGGGGGAAACGAGCTGGCTTGCCAATTTGGCTAATACGGCCGCCTTTATTTTTCAAGAGTTGCGAGGAATCAATTGGGCGGGTTTTTATCTGCTGGACGGGTCCGAACTGGTATTAGGTCCTTTCCAGGGAAAACCGGCTTGTGTTCGTATTGCGGTGGGTAACGGGGTGTGCGGTACCGCGGCGCAGCGCAGGCAGTCCATAGTTGTCCCCGATGTGCACAAATTTCCCGGCCACATCGCCTGTGATCCCGCCTCAAGATCAGAAGTGGTTGTACCCATGATCGCGGCCGATGGCCGACTTTTGGGCGTTCTCGATGTGGACAGCCCCCACCTAGAGCGCTTTGGTGCCTCAGACAGCGCGGGTTTAGGCGGCCTTGTGCGCATCCTGCTTTCTAGCTGCCGGTGGCCTGGGTTACCACCAGCTTAGATCCGTATTGATGCTGAAACACCTCTGCTCGGCGTGTGGCATCTTTGATTTCCAAATCCCGTTTTTGGCTGCCGAAAACGGTCAGCTCGCAGACCCCGTCCGTTAAGCGGGCCTGAACATGGGTTACCGCCCCGGTGCGCGATCGATCAAGGCTGTGGGCAATCTGCAGCAGTGGCGCCAGTTTTTCCACACGTTCAATATCGTCGGTTTCAATCGGGCCGTTCGCAGCATAATGTTCCAAGTTAATTCGAAATAATTGATCGTGAGAAGCGGCAAGATATGCTATAAGAACACGCTCCCGGTGGGTCAGCCCTTTAAGGGGCGAATTTAACACCGCATATAATGTATGTTTTTCCAGGCTTTCCACACTAATGACCACGCCCAGCTCATGCATGAGGCCTGCCACCAGCAACAGCCGCCGTTCCCAACTGCCCAGGCCGTGCAGGGGCTGCAGCTGATCAAAGAGTGTAACGGCCAGATTAGAAACGCGCCGCAGATGGTTTTCATCTAGATTATAGTAATCGATCAAGTTTTTGGTGTGGTGTGTGAGGACGTTGAATACGATGGGGTCCCGGGGATAAATATGTTTGAAAAATAACCCATCGCGGATACTGCTGACGCTGACTTTTAGCTCAGAACCCTGCGTTACCTGCAGCAGCTTATAAATTATGCCGATGCCGGTCACACTTAAATCGGCCCTTGCTCTTTCCAGCCCGGGCACTTGGCGGCGAGCGGCCAAATCCATGGCGCTGAGCATGTGGTAGATTTCACCTACCGCGTTGGTGGGGATTATGATTCCATCAGTGAGATCGGGTACGTAACTGACGTGGTTGCGGTAGATACGGGCTAGCGAACGAAAGGTGCCGCCCACGCCAATCAAATTAGACCGGCCCTTCAGCCAGGGAATGGACACGAAAATTTCCTCCAGAAATGTTTCTAACCGCCTCAGGTTTTCCGCAGTGGGTAAGTCCTGTAAGGAGAATTTTTCCATCAACGATACTGCCCCGAAATCTAAGGTTACCGAGTTTTGGCGCAGGCGATCGGTAAAACCGGCCAATTTGAGAGCACCGCCCCCCAGATCGGCCATGAGCCCGTCCGTGTCAGTCACACTATTGACCAGCCCTACGTAGCCGAGGAAGGCTTCTTCCTCGCCCGATAACACATCAATTTTAATTCCGTTATCCCGTTCCAGACGGGCTATGAATTGGGCGCTGTTTAAAGCCCTGCGTACCGCTGCGGTGGCAACCGCGATGATCTTGTTCACCTTTCGCACCCGGCATAGTTTTACGAATAAGGCTATTGTCTCCGCGGCGTATTCCATGCCCGTTTCGGTGAGCAAACCGCTGGAGTCGGTGCCGCTGCGCAGGCGAACCGTTTCCTTAAGGTTTTCTATCTGATGGTGGGCTCGGTTTTCTTTTACGTCGATAATTATCAAGCGTACAGAATTGGAACCCATATCGATTATCCCGATTCGATCCATGTGCAGGCCTCCTCAGCTAGGATACTTTTATTGTAACAGATTCACCGTGGCACGCAAGGGGTGCGAAGCGCCCACCTTCACTATTCTTGACAGATTTTGGGGTTGTCAGTATAATTCTGATCAGAATAGGAAGGTGAACGACGTGGAAATCACGCGTAAAACGGAATATGCCATTAACGCTTTGGTGGAATTGGCAGCAAATCCGGGTGAATATATTTCCTCCAAGACGATAGCCGCCCGACAAGAAATTCCCGTTAATTTCTTGCCTCAAATAATAGCCCAACTGAGTGCTAAAGGTTGGGTGGTGGGGGTCAGGGGCCCGGGAGGCGGGGTGCAGCTCAGCACCGATCCGAGTGTGATTACTATTAAAGACGTGATCGAATTAATCGAAGGCCCAATTGCCATCGTAAAGTGCATGACGGAGGAATTCGGTTGCGCGCGCGAGGGTGCATGCCCCATTAGGCCCGTGTGGGAGGAGGCGCAAGAGGCGTTCGTGGGGGTGCTGGAAAAAAGAACAATCGCGGATTTGGTATAAATACCCCCTGAAATAATGTCTCGGGCAGGAAATATATATCGGGGGTTGAAGTGTGTGATGACAGAGAAATACAAAGGAGTGTCTGGTTTGAAGAGAAAAACACTGGGAATTCTATTATTGGCGGGAATGCTCTTTTTATTGCCAGCCGTGGTTTGCGCGGAGACAATCGGTTTTGTTGATTTTGAGTTTTTGTTTTATTCCCATCCTGAATATGACATAAAAAACAAACAACTGCAGGACAAGGCGGAAGAATTGTATCTCAAAGTACAAGAAGAGGCGGAAAAGCTGGAAACGGAAGAAGAAATCAATGAATTAGGCACTTACTACGAATATCAATTTGAACAGATCGAACAAGAAGTGCGCGTGGATTTGGTCACATTTATTCTGAAGGTGATCGAGGAGGTCGCTTTGGAAAACGGTATCACCACGGTACTTCCGGAAAGTTCAATCATTTACGGGGGCCTGAATTTGACGGTGCAGGTGGTCGAGAAGATGTACAAGCATTATGGCATTTCGGTTCCTTCTTCGATTAGAGAACTAATGTAACTCTCGGTAGGATATTTTTGAACCGGGTCGAATAATACATAAAACAAACGTGAGAGAGGTGAGGCATTGTCAAAGTGGGAATGCACCGTTTGCGGATACATTTATGATCCTGAAATCGGCGATCCGACGCAAGATATTGCAGCGGGGGTTGACTTCAACGATCTGCCGGATGACTGGGTTTGCCCGGAATGCGGCGTAGGAAAAGAATTGTTCGAAGAGTTATAGAACCCACGAGGAGGAAAAGAAGATGGAGCCCAAAGTTGATCATGATTTGTGCATTGGGTGCGGATTATGCGAAGAAATCTGCCCCGAAGTGTTTCAAATGGGGGACGATGATTTAGCCCACGTAGTGGAGGGCGCCGACTGCGAGGCGTCGGGCTGCTGTGAAGAAGCGGCGGAGTCATGCCCCACCGAAGCCATCACCTTATGAGAAAAAAAGCCAGCTGAAACCAGCTGGTTTTCTTTTTTTCCAGAATCCCCAGAAGTCTACTCGTGTAAGCGGTGTGCCTACAGGGTAAAGTAAGTGTGCAGGGACGGAAGGGGGTGAATTTGATGGCATTAGGATCTTCCAGTAAGAACGTAAAGGTTATTCCGGAGGCGTTCCAGGTAATGAACCAGTTCAAATATGAAGTAGCCACCGAGCTGGGCATCAATCCTGAATACAAAACCGGTTATTGGGGCAATATTCCTTCCCGCGAATGTGGTGCCGTTGGTGGACATATGGTAAGACGTATGGTAGCCGCCGCTCAGCAATCGTTACTAGGCCAGGGCGGGGGACCCGCGGCCACAGCTACCGGAGGTTTCCGGGGCAGTTTCCCGCAGGAGCCGCCCGTTCAGTAAGAAATAGGTAATTCACTTGAGGGGATGCCTACGGGCATCCTCTCCCGCTAGCGGGGGAGGTGAATTCAGTGGCGCGAAGGAAGAAGGGAAAAAACCGCATCTTGGTTCCCGAAGCAGCGCAGGCCATGGACAAGTTCAAATATGAAATGGCCGAAGAGCTGGGAATCAATCCCGAATATAAGACGGGGTACTGGGGTAATATCTCTTCACGTGAGTGCGGGGCAGTCGGTGGCCACATGGTGCGCCGCATGATCGCCGAGGCCGAGCGCAGCCTAGGTAGGCAGGAGGGCGGCTTTAAGTAAGCCGCAGGGGGGGCGAAGGCCCCTCTTTTTTTGTTTTGTCTTGTCAGCTATATTTTTCTGTGGTATATTAAAACTTGGTAACGCGAGGTTGGAGAGATTAAAGTGCACAAAATATTCATGCGTGACGCCATTGATGAGGCTAAGCTCGCTTTGGCCGCCGGCGAAGTACCCGTTGGGGCTGTTGTTGTGTGGGAGGGGCGGATTGTGGGAAGGGGCCGCAACCGCCGCGAAGAGTGGAATGATCCCACTGCCCATGCGGAGATGTTGGCGATTCGCGAGGCAGCGAAGCGATTGGGCCGGTGGCGCTTGACCGGGGCTGCCATCTATGTTACTCTGGAGCCCTGCCCCATGTGCGCCGGAGCAATTATCAACGCCCGCTTGGATACGGTTATCTTCGGTGCCTATGATCCCAAGGCGGGGGCAGTCACGTCTTTGATGAATCTTGTGCAGGATAAGCGCCTCAATCATTCTGTCCGGGTTTATGACGGAATTTGTCAAAAAGAATGCTCTGATCTTTTGCGGGACTTCTTCTTGAAATTGCGTTAAAAGGAGAGGTGACAGAGTGGCCGAATGTGGCGGTCTCGAAAACCGTTGGGCGTGCGAGCGCCCCGTGGGTTCAAATCCCACCCTCTCCGCCAGATTTTTCTAATTTAAATATATTGGGAGAGATGCTGGAGTCCGGCTGAACAGGCACGACTGGAAATCGTGTAGGGGTGATGAGCCCCTCGAGGGTTCGAATCCCTCTCTCTCCGCCATTTTAAACTTCGCCCGTTGGGGGGGAAACGATCCCCGCGGGCGTTTTTTTTGATCTAAAACGGGTACGCTAACGTTAAGGAGGGTAGTGGATGACAACAAAAACGAGAATAGAACAGACAGTAGCGGGAGCCCAAAGTCTGGTGGGTCAGCTCAAGTCCTGTGCGCTGGATACAGACGTACAATCGGTTAAGGATATGTACAATCAAATGGCGCAGCAGGTGGAGGATATTATTCCCAAGCTGCAGGGGCGTTTGGGCCATGTGAAACAGGAGGAACCCCAGTTTAGGTAGTTTAATCGGCCCCTTCGGCAAGGCGATTCACCGCTGCGCCGGAAGCCGGGCGTCTTGACACTGGGGGTGGTTATTCAGTATAATAACTGTGTCGTGCTAGACGGGGCAGTAGCGGCGCCCTGTACCCGCAATCCGCTATAGCGGGGTCGAATTCCTATTCGAGGAATGGTTCTGTGGAGTCTGGTTTAGATAAGTGGTGTTGACGATTGGGTCTCACGCAATAAGAATCCATGAACCCCGTCAGATCCGGAAGGAAGCAGCGGTAAGTGGAAGCTCTTATGTGCCGTGAGGGTGCCTGGTTCGAGCTAACTACCTAAATACCGTCCGGAGGATCACTTTCGAAAATAGGTGCACGACATTTTTTTATTGAAAGGGATTTGTCAAAGCTGTCGAGAAGAACAGTAAGGATTGGAGGAACGGGCCATGTCATATGTAGCGTTATACCGAAAGTGGCGCCCCCAGGCCTTTGATGATGTGGTAGGCCAGGATGGCATTGTTAAAACTTTGTGCAATACGCTCGATTCGGGCCGTATTTCCCATGCCTATCTGTTTACAGGCCCCCGCGGTATCGGCAAAACAACCGTCGCCAGGATTTTGGCGAAGGGGCTGAATTGTGAGAGCGGGCCCACCTCTGCACCCTGTGGAGAATGCGGAGAGTGTGTTACCATCGCAGCGGGCACATCCTTGAATACAATTGAGATTGACGGTGCGTCCAACAGAGGTATCGACAACGTGCGCGAGCTGCGGGGGCAGGTTCAGTATACACCCGTCAATGCGCGCTATAAAGTCTACATAATAGATGAGGTTCATATGTTGACTACCGAGGCATTTAATGCTCTGCTGAAAACACTGGAGGAGCCACCGGCCCATGTCATCTTTATTTTTGCCACTACCGATCCCCAAAAGCTTCCCCCCACCATCCTTTCACGGGTGCAGCGCTACGATTTCCAAAGATTCAGCGAAGAAGCGATGGTTGCTCGCCTAGAAACGGTTGCCGCCGGCGAGGGGTTTGCATCCGAAACGGAGGCGCTGCGTTTGATCGCCGAGTATGCGGAAGGCGGAATGCGGGACGCCCTCGGAATTCTGGAGAAATGTGCGGCTTATACGGAAAGTATTACAGTTGATGCGGTTGTGGAAGTTTTGGGTATAGCCCCACGGAAGCAAGTGCAAGCCTTCGCCCAATCTATTTTAGGCGGGGCAGGGTCAGATGCGCTGCAGATCATTGCGGATGTTCACAAAAATGGTGGCGATTTGGCTCACTTTGCACGCAGTACCGTGTCGGAACTGCGCTCGGCGGTACTGAAACGGCAAAATAGGGAATTGGAGGCGGAGGCGCTGTATGCCATCGAGGTCCTGGCCGAAACTCTGCGAGAAATGCGTTTCGTCGTTGAACCGCGCATTTCGCTGGAAATGGCGGCTTTAAAAGTAATTTCCGGGGCCCCGGCTGTCGCGGACGATGCCGTGGGGGAGTTAGAAGAAAAAGTTTTTCTCTTGGAAAAGGAAATAGCGGAACTGAAAAAACAGCTGCAGACAGCATCCTTTCGGGACGCTGCGCGGGCGGAGGATGTTGAACGTGATAAGCCGCGCTTGCAGAGGGGATCGGGTGATGAAGAACGTTCCAAATTTGTTTTGGATAATTGGCCTGAATTCTTGCAGGGTTTGCGCAAAGAACGCTTAATGCAATGCGAGGCGTTTTTGAAAGAAGGCTCACCGGCTGAAGTGGTGGAAGATGATGTTATTATAGTTTTTCCCCGGGAACGGGGTTTTCATAAGGCAAGCATAGAGCAGCCCAATCACCGTGAACCGGCGGAGAGGGTTTTGGCCAAACTGACCGGTATGAATCTGCGTTTGAAATGTGTTTTTCAGGACGAATATCATCCGGAAAAGGCCGAACCGGGGCGCGTGGAAGACGCGAAACCGGCGCAGCCCGCCGAACCGGTTGAATCTGGGGGGGCTATCTCTGCCGCTGACGCGGAAGACGACGAAAAGAACGAGCGGCAGAAGTTCATCGATATAAGCTTAGATACTTTCGGCGGCAGAATTTTCACGAGGCGGGAAGACAAGTAAGAATAGAAATTGAGGTGGTCTGTTGTGGGGATGAATATGCAGAAAATGATGCGTCAAATGCAGAAAATGCAGGCGGATCTGGCTAAGGTGCAGGCTGAATTGGAAGAAAAAACGGTGGAGGGTAGCGCCGGCGGGGGTGTAGTGACCGCGATCGTTAACGGTCATCAACAGGTGCAGCAAATCAAAATAATGCCGGATGTGGTAGATCCCGATGATGTGGAAATGTTGGAAGACCTCATTTTGGCCGCCATCAATGATGGCCTGGGCAAGTCTAGGGAACTATCTGCAAGCGAAATTGAAAAAGTGACGGGTAAGGTTAATCTAGCGGGGCTGCCGCCCGGGTTGTTCTAGATGTCACGTTATCCCAAACCTATGGCGCGGCTGATTGAAGAACTAACTCGTTTGCCCGGCATAGGGCCGAAAACGGCCCAGCGCCTTTCGTTTTTTTTGATCAGCCAATCGCAACCGGCGGTGCAAAGCCTGGCTGACGCCATTGTGGAGGCCAAAAAACGCACGAAATATTGTTCGCAGTGCTTTAATCTTACGGAAGAGGACCCCTGCCCAATCTGTTCCGATCCAAAACGCGACCATAATTTTATCTGCGTAGTAGAAGAACCGCGTGATGTTATTGCACTGGAAAGAACGAGGAGTTTCCCGGGGATTTATCATGTCTTGCATGGTTCAATTTCGCCCTTGGAGGGTATCGGGCCCGACCAACTCCATGTTAAAGAGTTGATCGCAAGGGTGGGGCCGAGTGTGGAGGAGGTACTATTGGCCACCGATCCCAACGTTGAGGGTGAAGCAACCGCCATGTTCTTGGCCAGACTACTTAAACCCATCGGTGTCAAAGTGACGCGGATGGCGCACGGCATGCCCGTGGGCAGCGACCTTGAATATGTTGACGAGGTAACCCTTTCTAAGGCGCTGGAGGGCAGAAGAGAACTTTAAAAGAGGGAATAAACCACCTTATACTGAGTAATACTAGATTAGGTATTGCCGGAAGCGAGGTGGTTTTTTGTCCAAAAATATATCGGGCAAAGTCCGGGATCTAGCCAGTCGTCTCTTTGATGACGGCACGGAGATGCTTCCTTCCGAACCCGGCACCATCGGTCGGGAAGAACTCACCCTGGTTATTGATGCGGCTAAGCAGGAATGGCTTGCGGCTCAGGAATACTTTAACGCGGCCATCGAACCAGAATTGGTGGATCATGCAATCCTCACCCTGCAAGCGGCGGAACGCAAATATATGTACTGGCTGAAACAGATAAAGAATTTTGAATAAGGACAAAGGTCATAATCCGGCGGGAATCACCATAAGATGTCTTGAGGACGAACCTAAGTGAGGTGAACCGTTCATGGATTTTCTAGTGATCGTGGCCTATGCCGCCGGCGTTCTGTTTATCTACGGCCTGGGAAGAATGCTCATGATCCCTCTTAAAGTAATTTTTAATCTCATTGTGAATGCTGTAATCGGCGGGGGTGTTCTCTTAATCATCAATTTTATTGGCGGTTATTGGGGTTTCAGCGTGGGCGTTAACCCCGTTACTGCGCTCATCGTGGGTTTATTAGGGGTTCCGGGTGTGATATTGCTTGTGGGCCTCCGCCTCCTATTAGGGTTGTGATGGGCCAAGTGGGCGTACGCAATCGGGCTCATTATTTCTGGGGGAATTGACCAGAGTCGAAACGCGATGAAATTTTAGGGCCGGTGACCCTGTTAAGGCAGCGGCTTTTTGTACTGCTCGGAAGGGTTTATCCCCCAGCCATGCGTTTTCTAGTGACTGCGGTAATATTAAGGGCATGCGGTGATGGATGGGCCGCAAAAAATCATTGGCCGCTATTGTAATAATGGTACAGCTCGGTTCGGGGTTTCCGTCCCACAGTCCCGCGAAAGCGAAGGGTTCCCCGCCCTTCAGGGTAATATAAACCGGATATTTCCCCGACTCTTCTTGGCGCCATTCATAGAAACCATCGGCTAAAATAAGGCAGCGGCGGTCGTCAACGAGGTGTTTGAAAGTTTTACGCTCTGTGAGTGTTTCAAATCGGGCGTTGATCAGGGGGCGGCTTACCGATGTCTGCCATGGCGGCAGCAGGCCCCAGCGCATCATGGACACGCTTGGCTGATCGCTTCCGCTAGTAGCGGCTATTACTTGCTGTGTGGGTGCTATATTATAATTAGGTATATATTCAAAATTGAATTGGGAAAGGCCGAACCGTGACTTGAGTAAGGCGGCCGGGCTGTGTAATGTGAATCTTCCGCACATAAGCATTCTCCTTTACCTCGACTATATCATGTTTAGAGCGGGGCGGCGAAAAAAATAAAATAAAACCTATTTGGCGGTTGACAGTACGGGGGTATCCATGGTAGCATAACACTTGTCGTCACACGGTACCAAAAAAACCGGTTGACAACAACCGCAAGAATATGATATAGTATATTTTGTCGCCACGAAATCAGCCAAAAAAATAAAGGGTTGACAACGGGGCGGAAGGCAGGTAGAATCGTTAGTGTCCCTCGGGGCTAACAAATGATGAAAACCTAGTCTGAGAACGGGTTGACAAAGTTTAATGTGTATGCTATCATTGAGTTGCTCCCAAAAAAGGGGCAGCAGAACCTTGAAAACTAAACAACGAGAATTCGGTACGATTTGTTTAGACCAAAC
>CAZVDE010000014.1:0-41873 GCA_964626065.1 uncultured Clostridiaceae bacterium
TAAAAAAGGAATAAAAAAAAGCCCGGGAGTCCCACTATTGATGGTGGTCCCAGACGATCAGGAGCAGATATTTACTTCGAAACTAGGGTTCTAAGCCCATTTAAAGAGGGCTTGGATCCACCTATTTTACTGACTGTTAAATGCTGTTTGCGCGGCAATAATGTGCCGGTGCCCTAAAAGTGCCTTACTTTAATCCCGCTGAAACTAAACTGCAGTTGGACTGAAGAAAAGATTGTGCCGTTCTACACTTATACCCCTAAGGGGGTGGGGGTTGCGGGTATTCGCAAAATAAATGCGGCATGGTTAGCAAAAACCAGTGCCATTATTTTTGTTACGGTGAAAAAGTATCGGGATATTTCCTAACGCAGATTCTATCACAAGATTAATCGGTGATGCCTTTGATAGATCAACAAGAAAAACGGCCTGAAGGCACTGAGGCTTATATAAAAATGCAAGCATAAAACAATGATGCACACTGTACTAATTACTTTTGCACATGAAAGTGGACTTGACTTCTCGACTCTTTACACCCACTACATTTGAACAATGTACAGTGTATATGGTATAATGAAAAAAAATTATATTTTATTGTAAAAAGGGGGTGAAGTTTTTAAAACTAGGGTGGCTCGATGTTCGTAATTGTTAAAAAGTAAGGTTAGTTCTCGTACGAACAAAAAAGGAGGCAGTAAAAAGTATGAGAAGTAAAACATTCAAGATTCTATCGTTGGTTTTTATTTTGGTCATGAGCATGGGTTTGTTTGCAGAAGCGAAAACTGGTGAAGCGACTTATGCAAACGGTGAGTATAACTTTAAGTTTTCATCAAGTGACCTAAGGCATACCTTTATGGCTGCAGCAGAAGATTATTTACTGCATAACCAGTATGCAGGAGTTCCCGGATTTGCTGATGCTGGCTTTACACTATTTTCCAATAGAATACAGCTTACAAGTGAAGAATACAAGCCTGTAATGGCGTTTGGTACCGCTACTTCCACCATGTCTGTAGATGACAGCGCGGTACTAATGGAAGATGGGAAACCTGGAAAAGCCGGTGAATATACCTATAGGGCGGCTCTTGCAACCAACCCGGATGTCTGGAACCACTGGATATATCAAGATGCTACAACAAGTGATATCATGGGCCAGTATCTAGATGCCCTCTACAGATTTGAATTTAATGAGGATAAAACAGGCTATGTTGTCAACCCATCCATGGCTGCAGGTGATCCTATACCCGTAGGCGGCCGTGAACTGCCAACCGGTAAAATAGTATCCAAAATATGGCGGATTCAAGTAAAAGAAGGCCTGAAGTGGAAATTCAACGACAAAACAGACACATCAATGATAACGAAACTCGAAATGGATGCCACTGACTTTTACGAGACATATAAGATTGCTTTAACAGAAAAATGGTTTAGGGCCACAAGTGGTGGTGGAGACTTCTGTACAAGCAGTCATAGAATTGTAAATGCCCAAGAATTTGTAGATGGTACAAAAGAATGGGAAGATGTGGGTATTAGATTAGTTGATGACTATACAATGGAGTTTGAATTTGTTAATGAACAATCAGAATGGGATATTAAATATGCATTCAGTTCATTTGTCACGACCCCAATTAACCTTGAATTGTATGAGGCCCTAGGTGATGCCTATGGTACAGATGAAAAAACAATCGGGTACCATGGTGTGTACTATGTCGACTATTACGAGAACGACAAAATAATCAGAATGAAAAAGAATGAATTAAATCATGATGCTGATAAATACTTCTTTACAGGAAGAACATTTACTATAATAAGTGAAGCAGAAATGCGTTTTCAAGAATTCCTAGCTGGCAAGTTAGACAGTGTTGGACTACCGGCTCCTCATTATGAAGAATACAAAAACCACCCGGGAATTAAACACATCCCAGGTGCAACAACATTTAGAATCATGATTAATGGTCTGGGTACACCAGAAGCACAGCTTAAAAAGTTCCCTGATACAGAGTGGACACCGGAGCCAATCCTTGCCAACCAAGATTTTAGAATGGGCATGTATCATGCATTGGATAGGAAGAAATTGGCCGAAGATGTTATGAAGACTTCTCAAGCGCAAATGTATCTATTTACTGACGCTTATCTAGTAGATGCCGAACTTGGTATTGCTTATAGGGATACACCACAAGGTAAGTCCGTGGGAAGGGATCTTTCGCCCTCAACTCATGGCTACAACCTAGATGCTGCAAGAGCATACTTTGATCGGGCCTTAGATGAATTGGTGGCTAACGGCACTTACAAGAGTGGTGATGTGATTGAGATCGGGTTTAACTACTTCACCGGAAGTGAAACGCAAGAAATGATGGCTTCCTATATTAAGGATGCCTATGAAGCTGCCTTTAACAGCAGCAAACACAATATTAAGGTAGCTGTGGATATTGAGGCAAAGGAATTCCCGGGAATCTATTATGATTACATGATGGTCGGGAAATTTGACACCTCGATAGGTGGAATTTCAGGTTCAACACTTAACGCCGCTTCTTTCCTTGAGGTTTATTGCTCAGATAACAGGGGCGGATTCACACTGAACTGGGGCTTTGACACGAATACACCTGAAATTGTGGTTGAGTATACTGATGACTACGGACAAGAATTAAAAGAAATTTGGTCCTTTGATGCTATCACATCCGCACTAAACGGGGATGCAGTAGTTGAGGATGGCAAAGAAGTAAGGTAATCAACTATAATTACAATAAATGATATAGTTTAAACAGACATGAAGAACAGAATGATCACTCATTCTGTTCTTCATGGTAAAACATGGCAAAGCTCCTCAAGAACAAATGAAGTTACGAAAAGAGGCAGGTAAATGTCCAGATATATAGCGACAAGGGTAATTTTGATCTTTATAATGCTGGTCATGATTTTAACCGTAAACTTCACTTTACTAAAGTTGGCACCCGCATATCCGCCCACCACGGTAGATGAAAGAAATATATACTTTAATAAACAGGTTGCTGATGGGTATATGAAGTTTAGGTTAATAGAGGATCCGGAAGAGATGGAAGAAATTCGGGCCGTAATTGCATCCGGTAAAAAAGCCAGAAGCTCTTTTTATGAAGACAAGGGAAGTTTTATAAGGGCCTTTGAACCAATTCCCATAGCTAGACAGTATATTACATGGGTAAAAAATATTGCAACCAAATGGGACTGGGGCCTTTCTACTAGGGTTGAAGTGGGCAGGCCTGTGTTTGATATTTTAAAGGACCGTATGCCTACAACTTTGAAATTGAATGTCATAGCCTTATTTGTATATATTCCCATCGGTGTGGCCCTCGGTATTGTTGCAGCATTAAATAAAGATAAGCCCATAGATAACATTCTTTCAGTAGCTATAATGGTAATGATATCTATGCCCAGTTTTGTGGTCATAATAATGCTTTTAATGATATTAGGATATTGGTTAGGGTGGCTACCAACAATATACCCATCAGCCGATGCAAGCTTAGCCTTAAGGCTGAAAGGTTTTGTTCTTCCGGTATTAGCTATGACATTTGGCCCTATTGCAGGATTGGCGAGGATGACCAGGGCCGAGCTCACAGAGGTCCTTACTTCAGAGTTTTTGCTGTTAGCTAGGACAAAGGGCCTAACCAGAAAGCAATCCATAGTCCGGCACGGCCTGAGAAATTCAATGGTTCCCCTCGTACCCGGTATTATATTTTCCTTTGTAGGAATTTTATCAGGTTCGGTTATAATGGAACAAATTTACTCCATACCTGGCACCGGGCGCGTATTTTTCAGGGCTCTTACCCGTAATGCCTACGATTATAACCTTCTATTATCTACAACTGCCTTTTATACTTCTATTTCACTTTTTGCTATTTTATTAGTCGATATAACATATGGACTAATAGATCCAAGAATTAGAATGGGAGGTAGAAACTAGTGCACGACAGTCAGGATCTTGTACACAAATATATCTCTGCAGAAAAATTTGAGTTTGTCCAACAGGACGAAAAGATCTATGACCAAGTAATTCAAGGTAAGCCCATAGGTTACTTGGAAGATGTTTGGATTAGATTTAGAAAAAACAAATTAAACTTAGTTGCATCAACAATGCTTTTCATTATGATTTTATTTTCAATTATTATGCCCGGGCTGTCCGGCAAAGAGTATGTTAAGCTTAATGAGAAGCTGTCATTTCTACCGCCCAGAGTACCGATTTTGGAAAAGTTTGGTATTATGGATGGCACTGTTTTTATAAAAGATAAACACGTAGATTTATCAAAGATAGACGAAGAGACCGGCTTGTATTTACCTATGGATTATAACGAGAAGGCAATAGTTAAGAAGACTTTAACTAATAGGTATGTCGAAAGTACGACTAAATCACCAAATGTAATAGGTGGGCAATCTGTTATAAGGTTAGATTATGGTTCCACAACAGCCACCATTGAATCTAAGGAGTTTTATGTCCTATCCAAGGCCAAAAACTCTTATATTGAACTAGATGTTTTTGAGATAGACTCTAGCTCTAACGGGCAAATAGATCTTCTTCTACAAACCGACTTTGGTGCGGGCTATAGAGTAGTCGGTAGTGTAACAGAAGTAGGCAAACACAAAATACCTGTGTTTGAATCAAACGAAGATTTAAAGATGGACATTGTATCGAAGTTGCGGATCAGGTACAGTTCAGATCAAGGTGAATCTACCGCCTCTATCACAAGTGTCGCATTATATGATGAAGGCAGTGCTGAGCCAACCTTGTTTGAAGAGGGATACGCTCTATCCATGTTTAAGTTAGTTGATGGTGAAGGCACATACCATAGGCAAAACTCCAAAATGCTTGTTGCTTCTTTTAAATACAATAGGTATGTGGCAGCTTTTGACCTAGTTCATGAAGTTGCCTTCTCTTCCTCTGAATACGATAAGTTAATGGAAGAGTGGGGAGATAAGGTAGAGATAATACCTAACCCTGACAATCCTGACGGTTGGTTCTTTAATGAAGGATTTCCAATCCGTGAGGTAGTAAAGAAAAATGATGCTGTTGTTGTGGCTGGTGAAGAACACTCATCCTATGAGGTCTATCTTGACTATGCAGCCTATTTAGGCTATAGCCAGGATAAATTGCCGTATTATTTATTTGGTACTTCCCAAGCGGGTAGAGACTCGTTTTCTTTGATATGGGTTGGGCTTAGGACATCTTTATATATAGGATTTTTGGTAACCTTGATCAATGTAAGTATAGGAATTGTTTATGGAGCTGTTTCCGGATATTATGGTGGAACAATAGACTTGGTCATGGAAAGATTTAAGGAGCTCATGGGAAATACACCATGGCTAGTTGTTTTATCAATACTGGTTGCCCTCTACGATCCTGGATTTAAGACATTGATACTAACAATAATTATAACGGGTTGGACAGGACCGGCCTCTGTAACTAGGATGCAGTTCTATAGGTATAAGAGGCAGGAGTATGTACTAGCGTCTAGGACCATGGGTGCCAAGGATGGCCGTTTAATATTCAGGCATATATTACCGAACGGTATAGGTACAATTATTACATCCAGTATCCTTGGGATACCTTCAGTTATTTTTACTGAAGCTGCCTTGTCATTTTTAGGGTACGGTATTGGTCATGGTCAATCATTTCAGATATTAGGTTTTACTTTCTCAGGGGTATCCATTGGGGTATTGCTATCAGATGCAAGAAACTTTCTAATTACACAGCCATATTTAACCATATTCCCTGCAATTGTAGTTTCATTGCTTTTGATTACATTTAACTTGTTTGGAAATGCATTAAGAGATGCATTTAACCCATCATTGAGAGGGGTTGAAGACTAATGAATAAGAAATTAATAGTAGAAAACTTATCAGTTTCGTTCAGAACAGCTACAAAGCCGGTTAAGGCTGTTCGGAATGTGAGCTTTGATTTATATGAGGGTGAAACCTTAGCCATAGTAGGAGAATCCGGTTCAGGGAAGTCAGTTACTTCAAGGACCATCATGGGAATATTAGCGGGAAATGGCATAGTTGAAAGTGGAAAGATTATTTATGAAGGGGAAGATCTTCTAAAGATAACAGAAGAGCAGTATCACAAAATACGTGGTAGTAAAATTGGGATGATTTACCAAGACCCCATGTCTAGTCTGAATCCAATAATGCCAATCGGAAAGCAAATAACTGAGGGCTTGCTATTAAACGGAAACCACCTTCAAAACAAAATAGAGAGGTTGTATAACAAGGAAAGAATTGTTTATATGGAAATAAAGCGGGACATGCAGATTTTAAAAGAGAAAATCAGATTAAATAAGAAAAATAAGCCGCTTTGCCGGGAGATGAAGTCCCAGATTCGTGCACTAAAGGAGCAATTACCTGCTGCTAAAAGGGCTATGAAGCAAGCTAAAAAAGAAGCAACAGCCAAGGTAAAAAGGGAACATCAAGAGGTAAAAGCTAAGTATTTGGAAGAGATAAGAAAAATTAAGTTAAATGCCGAGGGACTCGATCCGAAGTTAGTTAAAGAGAAAGTGGCTCAGAAAAAGGAAGAACTTAAACGCACAGAGAAGGTCACTAGAGCTGAAGCCAAAGAAAAGGCTCTTAAGGTTATGCGTGAAGTTGGTATAGACGAACCGGAAAAAAGGTTCAAACAATATCCCTTCCAGTTTTCAGGGGGTATGCGCCAGCGTATAGTTATAGCCATCGTTTTAACAGCTAACCCGGATATACTAATATGTGATGAACCTACAACGGCTTTGGACGTTACAATTCAATCACAAATCTTAGAGCTGATTAAAAGTATCAAGAAGGAACGCAGCTTAAGTGTTATTTTTATAACACATGACTTGGGAGTTGTAGCAAATGTTGCTGACAGGATAGCCGTTATGTATGCGGGAAGGATTGTCGAAATTGGTACTGCTGAAGAAGTATTCTATACTCCTAAGCACCCGTATACTTGGGCACTGCTTGGTTCAATGCCTGATCTAACTTCTAAGGATAGGCTGATTACCATTCCCGGTACGCCACCGGATATGAGATTTCCACCTAAGGGAGATGCCTTTGCCTACAGAAGTAACTATGCAATGAAAATAGACTTTGAAGAGCAGCCGCCTATGTTCAAAGTCTCTGATACACACTACGTTGCTTCTTGGCTTTTGCATAAGGACGGGCCGAATATTGAAATGCCGGCGATACTCCAGGATAGAATAGATAGAATGAAGGAAATGACCGAAGAATTGAAAAAGGAGCTCATTGAAGATGAAGAACAAGTCGTATAATAATGGGAAAAGTTCCATAAATAATGAGTCCATTCCAATCCTTAGAGTTAGAAACCTAAAAAAACACTTTATATCCGGCCGCGGTAAACATAGATTAGTAGTTAGGGCCGTTGATGGTGTTAGCTTTGATATTTACAAGGGCGAAGTCTTTGGCCTAGTTGGTGAATCGGGCTGTGGCAAAACTACTATGGGCAGAACCATAATAAAACTTAACGAGCCAACCGATGGAAGTATTGAGTTTCTGGGCAATACCATAGGAGAGGGTACCGCTTCAAACATTGAAGCCATTAAGCTGGCAAAACAAAACATCAGAACCGAAACAAACCCAGAAAGAAAGCTTGAACTTAAAAAAGAGATTGAATTCAACAAAAGGGAAATAAAAAGAAAAAACCGCCAAAAACGTAATTCAGACTATGAATTAATGAATAAAATGCAGATGATTTTCCAAGATCCCATTGCTTCCCTTGACCCTAGGATGACAGTAAAGGAAATAATTGCTGAAGGCTTGAGAATTAATGGTATAAAAAAGGAATCTGTGATAATTGAAAAGGTAAATGAGGCATTAAAAGTTGTTGGCTTGGTGCCGGAACATGCAAACAGGTATCCTCATGAATTCAGTGGCGGCCAGCGTCAAAGAATTGGGATTGCCAGAGCCTTAGTTATTAACCCTGAATTTTTAATAGCCGATGAACCCATAAGTGCCCTGGATGTATCTATTCAAGCTCAGATCATCAACCTTTTAAATGACCTCCGGGATGAGCTGGGCATAACAATTCTTTTCATTGCCCACGATTTATCGGTAGTCAAGTATATCAGTGATAGAGTTGCTGTTATGTACTATGGTAGAATAGTTGAACTGGCACCTTCAGATGAACTGTTTAAAAATCCCTTACACCCGTATACAAGGTCTTTGCTTTCTGCAGTGCCGCGACCAGATCCTTACTATGAAAAACATAGAAGGAGGATAATTTACAATGCGAGAACTGCCCATGACTATTCTGAAGAAAAACCGGTTTTACACGAAATCAAAGAGGGGCATTTTGTACTTGCTAATTCAGAAGAAATGGAGAGATATAGGGCAGAGCTAAAACCATGATTAAAGCATCTCGGCTTTTTCTAACTGTATTCATTTCCATTGTCATAATGGGACTTCTCATTGTGTTCGTGTATGACTATGACATAAGGCCGATACATCTATCAGACATCTTCTTTTTCGTTGGTATAATACTTTTTTTCCCCGGCTTAATTTCTATGACGGGGGCAATGGAAGTATTCGTAAGTTCCCAATACCTGCTTTCCAAGTATTTTAGTCGAAATATAAAAGACCACCACCATTTTAAATCCTTAGCTGAATACAAGGAGTTTAAGGAATTAAACTCAAGAAAAAAAGGCCGCAAGGGGTTAGAAATGTTAACTGTAGGCCTAGTGTATATTATAATATCTATAATTCTGGGTAGGTATTAGATCGGGCCACCACACTGTAGTCAAGTCTAATTTCTTGAGTGACCGGTGCTGTTTTTGGCAACCAAGAATTCGCTAGCCTCCTTAGTTTGAATCTTTTGAATCAATTCCACAGCCGGTCCATAATCGTCCGGGGGTTCGGCTGGTTTCGACGCGTCGTCTATTCGATAGCTTTGATCGCAGGCCAAAGAAAACGGAAATTGGCCCTTGTGGTACTTAGTCGGCCACCTGATCAGTATGTGATCTATTTGCAACAACATATTACGAATATATCACCGCAAAAACCGCCTCTCAACCTTTGTTGAACCGGGTTATCTAGGCGATTAGCTGCGGTGTTGTTGCACTTATGATCCTTGAGGCAAATGAAAAAGCCCATGATAGGGACATCAATCCCACATGGGCATGGGAAAAGGTTGTGCTTCAGCGTGATCATTCCAGGGTGTCTAAAACCCGTTTTAGATCCGCAATAATATCCTCCGGATCTTCAAGGCCAATCGATAAGCGCACTAAACCGTCCGTGATACCGTAAACAAGCCGCTCTTCTTGGGTGTAGGGAGAATGGGTCATAGAAGCAGGGTGCTGAATGAGGGTTTCCGTGTCCCCAAGGCTAACAGCTAAGGCACATAGGTTTAGATTGTTCATTAGTGTTTTGCCCGCGGGAACCCCTCCCTTAAGTTCAAACGCAATCATGGCCCCGGGCAGCTTCATTTGTTTTTTCACCAGGTCATACTGTGGATGACTTTTCAAACCCGGATAAGAAACGGCTTCAACCGCCGGATGGGTCTCTAAAAATTCCGCTACCTTTTGGGCATTAGCACAGTGTCTTTCCATTCGCAGCACTAAAGTTTTTAAGCCGCGACAAATCAAATAAGCATTGAAGGGGCTCAGAACTGAACCGGTCATATCCTTTACTCCAAAAAACCGCACTTGATCAATGAATTCTTCGGTACCCAACACCAAACCGGCAATTACGTCACCGTGCCCATTGAGGTACTTCGTGGCAGAATGAAGGACAACATCCGCGCCGAATTCCAGCGGCCGCTGCAGGTAGGGTGTTGCGAAGGTGTTGTCAACGAAGACTAGGCATCCGGGGATTTCGTGCGCTAGCTCACTGATTGTTTGTAGATCCGCGATGGCCAGGGTCGGGTTTGCGGGGGTTTCCAAATAGACAACTTTTGTATTAGGCCTCAAGGCTTTTTGCACATTGCGCGGATCACTGGCATCCACGAAGGTGACTTCAACCCCCATCCTGCTGACACCGTGGTTTAAAAAAGCGAAACTGCAGCCGTACAGGGCCTGGCCGGCAACGATGTGGTCACCTGTTTTTAGGACACTCCAAAAGGCAGAGGTAATGGCACCCATTCCGGACCCTGTGGCAACTGCGGCCTCCGCCCCTTCCAATAGCGCCATCTTCTTTTCCAGTTCGGTGGAATTCGGATTGCCGAGACGGGTATAGATATAGCCTTCCTCTTCTAGGGCAAACCTTCTGGCTCCCTGTTCGGCTGAGGAAAAAGTAAATGTTGAGGCTTGATAAATGGGCGTCGCCAAAGCACCGGCCGCATTAGCGGCCTGACCCCCATGAATCGCTCTGGTGGCAAACCCCAGTTCCTTCCAATTGTGTTCTTTCATCATTTTCCCTCCAATTTTGTTTACATCCCGTTAACTCTAGTATACACCACCTAGGTAAATTTAGGAAGTTCGGTTCCAAAAAGGGCTTCACAATGACAAACAAGTACTGTTATGGGAAGCGCGGGAATGGGAATGCCTATTGCCGGATCCAACTTGGCTGCTCGGTCAGTTCGCACACCATTACACCCCCTATGTGATTGACTTGCAGTATTATATTGTCAATATCTCTATACCCACCCCGTCTACGCCGGGTTAGCAGTTGACGCTCAATAGAGATGCGAAACTTTTTCCGGATTCGAAAGGATAATGGGAATGTTTATCAAATGTATTAATAGAGCCAAAAACTTCCTTACCTGTTTTTGGCAGAATCGGGGCCAATTCAGTCGATAACATAATCCTTTAACTACTGAAAAACTTGCCCAGGAACTGACGAATCTCGGTGTTCGCCTGCGGGAATTGGTCCGGAGTTTCAAATTGGCTTAACAGCTCACAAGGGGGGCCATCACTTGAAGGATGTGTTTCTTGCCCGACAACCTATTCTTGATCTCGAGCGGGACATTTTCGGCTTTGAGCTGCTGTATCGGTCCGGCGGTTTAAATTCATTTGATCCCGCCAGCGATCCTGATCAGGCTTCTTCCAGAATTGTAATAGATGCGTTTCAAAATTTCGGTTTGAGTAAGATAACCGGCGGCAAACCGGCTTTCATCAATTTTTCTGAAAGCCTAATTATGGGCGAGGTTGCTGCTTTGCTGTCTCCGGACCAAATAATTATTGAGTTTCTGGAGGATATTGAACCTACTGCTCAAATTTTGGAGAGGCTGCAGCAGCTCAAAAAGCTTGGTTATAGAATTGCCCTGGACGATTTTGTCTACGCTCCTGAATATGATCCCCTGGTGGATCTAGCGGACATCATTAAGGTCGATTTTCTGCTGTCTCGACCTACCGGAAGGGCGGCGATTGAGCGCTGTTTAAAAGGAAGACAAATTACGCTCTTAGCGGAAAAGGTGGAGACATGGGAGGATTTTGCCCTAGCCAAAGAACTTGGTTTTAGCCTTTTTCAAGGGTATTTTTTTGCCAAGCCCGAGGTGATGACCGCAAACGCTCTCACGACGCTTCAAATAAATCATATGGAGCTGCTGCTTAGGGCAGCTGAACCGGAATTGGATTTTACCGCGATTGCGGAGATTATTTCCAGAGATCTTTCCTTGACATACAGCGTACTGCGATTGGTGAATTCAGCTATTTTTTACAAACGACTGCCAATTACTTCGGTGCACCATGCCCTTACCTATCTGGGAGAGCGACAAGTGAAGCGGTGGATTACATTAATTGCCTTACAAAACGTAAGTACCGCCAGCGCCCCCGCCCTTGTGACTCAATCTCTTGTGAAGGCGCGGTTCGCGGAACTTTTGGCCCCGAAAATTGGCTTAAGCGCTATCGGACCATCCGCCTTTTTAGCCGGCCTGTTTTCCTCGCTGGATGCACTTTTGCGGCGTTCCATGGGTGTGATAATGGATGAATTGCGAGTGGCGGATGAGGTGAAACAGGTACTAGTCGCCCACGGCGGCCCCTTGGAACCGGTGTGTTCTGTGGTGCGGGCCTATATGAGGGGCGATTGGGATCGTGTTGAGAGTCACATGGAGGAACTGGGCCTCCATTTTTCTGACCTGTCGCAGGTTTATCTAGAAGCGCTGCAGTGGTTGCCCCTTTATTCGGATCAGTGAATTTCTGACCGCAGCGTACCGCCGGATTATCCTGATATGTAGGGTTTTGACGATCGGCGGGGAATATTGTTAATATTAGAAATCCACTCGGAAAGGCGGGGGCATCCTGGAAAAGACGGGTGTATGCGGCAGGCAATTTCTAAAGAGTATAGTATTACGTTAAACATGGCATACGGGGGGGCTGCAGATGAAAAACGCTTTCATTTTAGATTTGGACGGCACACTTTTAGATTCCATGGATGCCTGGAGTAAGGTTGGCACTAGATTTTTAGCAGCGCAGGGTAAGACAAATATACCGGCCGATTTATGGGATACGATCAGGCCCATGAGCCGTTTGGAATCGGCCGACTATTTCATCTCCCGGTGGGGGATCGGGCTTTCGCGGGAGGAAATTCGGGCTAAACTGAATGGCCTGATGGAACACGCTTATCAACACGAGGTTGATCTGAAAGAAGGGGCCTTGGAATTCTTGGAAAAGCACAGCGCCAAAAAAATGTGCATCGCCACAAATACGGATCGCCATTTAGTTGAATTCATCTTGAAAAAGCTGGGCATCGGCCAATTTTTCCAATTTATTATCACCACAAGCGAAGTTCAAAGCGGCAAGCATACACCCCGCATCTTTCTTTATGCCGCTGAAAAGCTGGACGTTTCCGTTAATGAGGCGGTTGTTTTCGAAGATGCGCTGCATGGGATTCGGTCAGCCAAAGAGGCGGGTTTTTACACCGTCGGCGTTTATGATCAAGACAATGAAAATGAGAAAGGGCAGATCATGGAGATCGCGGATGATTACGTATACCGCCTCTCGGACTGGGAGGAAGGGTGATCAGTGCGGCTCCGGGGGGGCTAATCGACATGTATAATTTCAAAAACGATTATGCGGAAGGGGCGCATCCGCGGATCCTACAGGCGCTCATAGATACTAATCTAGAACAGACGGAAGGGTACGGCGAAGATCAATACTGTTTAGAAGCGGCGAATTTTATCAAAAAGAAGATGGGCCGTGATGATGTGGATATCCATTTCATCCCGGGGGGCACCCAAGCCAATCTTATCGCCATTTCTGCTTTTCTGCGGCCCCACGAGGCAGCCGTTGCACCTGCTACGGGCCATATCAATGTTCATGAGACAGGCGCGATTGAAGCAACGGGCCATAAGGTATTCACCTTGCCGGGCCGCGAAGGGAAACTGCGCCCGGAAGATCTGGCCCGGGCACTGGAGATCCATACGGATGAACACATGGTAAAACCCAAGCTGGCTTATATCTCCAATTCTAGCGAGATAGGCTCTATTTATAGGAAAAATGAATTAAGAGCGCTCAGCAACTTCTGCCGCGAACACGATTTAATCCTGTTTTTAGACGGAGCCAGGCTGGGTGCCGCCCTTACTTCCGAGGCGAATGACCTAACCTTGCATGAGATAGCCCAATTAGTAGATGCCTTCTACATCGGCGGCACCAAAAACGGGGCTCTGCTTGGGGAGGCGCTGGTGATCTGTGGAGATAGTCTAAAAGAGGACTTTCGGTTCCACATTAAGCAAAGAGGCGCCATGCTCGCCAAAGGGCGCCTGATGGGCATCCAGTTTAGGGAGCTGTTCCGTGACGATTTATTTTTTGAATTGGCCCGGCACGCCAATATGCTGGCAGCCGGAATCCAACAGGGCTTAGCCGAACTTGGCTGCTCTTTTGTGCTTCGTTCGCCCACAAACCAGCTCTTTCCGATCCTTTCCAATCAAGTGATTGGAGAGCTGCAGAAAAAGTACCTTTTTCAGATCTGGGACAAAGTTGATAATGACCATTGCGCGGTACGCCTCGTTACTTCCTGGGCCACGCCGGAACAAATAGTTGATCGTTTTCTGGCCGATGCGCGCACTATTATTGCAGGCAAATAAAAAAGGCGCGGGTCGGTGGCCGACCTATTTTCCGATAGCGGCTTGGGCGCATTGGTGGGCCAGACGGGTTGTTTCGGGTAGGCGAAAACGGGGGCTTAACCTTAAAATCCACTCGCAGGCGGTGGGCAGCGTTATGCGGTGTCCAACCGAAACGAAGACCGGTTTTACACCCGTTTGGGTTCTTAGGGCACAGGCCACGGTTTCATCTCGCACTTTGATAACCGCCTGCGATCCCCGCTGCGGGCCGGGCAAGGCAGTTCGCCGTCCAAAGGGGGTTTTAGCGCAACCGATCGTCGGAAGATCGAACAAGACCCCCAAATGGGAGGCTAGGCCAAATTTTCTAGGATGGGCCAGGCCGTGGCCATCGCAGACGATTAGGTCCGGGGCCCGGGCCAAAGCCTTAAGGGCAGCGATAACGGCGGGCAGCTCGCGAAAGGCAAAAAGCCCGGGAATATAAGGGAAGGACGTAGTACCGAGCACGACTGCTTGCTCCAGTACTTCAAGAGACTCTGCCTCCAGAACAACAGCGGCACCCGCGATCGTATGCCCGTTCTTGCTGTAGGCGGCATCAACACCCGCCACGCGGCGGATGGGGCGGTGGGCGTCCCGTACTATCACTAACTCAGCCAGCCGGGCCTGAATCTTTTTCCCGGCCGCCGCGCTTAAATTCCAGGTATGAAAGATCCTTTGCTCCATCTGTTTCAACCTTTTGTTTTTCTGTGTCCCGCTAGTGTAGCATCAACTAAAAGGCCCTTTTCCATGTATAAAAAGCGGAAACTCGGGTGAGAGCCCCGAGTTTCATTTTTAGATTCACTATTTTTTATGCCCCTAGCGGTATGGCATCTTTATTTTCCGGAAATGGTCACCCCCGTGCTGAGCACATAGGGAAACAGTCCGCCTCCGTAATCGATTCGTTCCGCCGAAATTTCCCCGATATTATCGAATACCGCCGCAAGGTTGCCCGCAATCATGGTCTCGGTGACGGGATACATGATTTTTCCGTTTTCAATGTAATAACTATTTTTTGCAACACCGGAAAAGTCACCGTTGGGGCTGGGTGAACCGCCCGAATAGCGTGCCACCAGCAGGCCCTTCTTAATTTGGGAAATCATTTCTTCCAGATTTTTGTCCCCGGGTTTGATGACAAAACAGTCCCCGTGGTTTTTGGCCCTTTCCAGGCCGGTCTTTTTTGAACCGTATTGGCTGAGTAGGAAGCTTTTTAATACGCCGTCTTCAATAAGTGTCACATTTTCCGCGGCAAAGCCATCGTGGGTGACAAAGTACCCTTCGGCCATGGCCGGTGAGACAGGTTCAGAGGATAACGTCAGCTGCTCACTTGCCACCTTTTGCCCCAGCTTATCCTTGAAAGGGCTGGTCCCCGCAATCATGGGCCCATCACTGAGGAAGGTCATGGTATAGGCATACAAGAAAAATTGCAAACAATCCGGCGTGATGATTACATCGCCCACAAACTT
The DNA here is from genome assembly GCA_964626065.1 of uncultured Clostridiaceae bacterium. GTDB lineage: Bacteria > Bacillota > Limnochordia > Darwinibacteriales > Darwinibacteriaceae > UBA3910. The sequence continues at coordinate 15,433 of CAZVDE010000014.1, forward strand.
ACCGCTGAACGGTTGGGCTTCGAGGTGTTCCACCGACTGGCGCAGCAGCGTCTTTAGGGAAGCCCTGTCCAGGAGCGAGGCTTCTAAATCTTTCATGGCAAAGCCCGTGTAATTAAACGATGTTGTTTTATCGCCATCTTTGGAAGAAAAGACACTGGAAAGATTATAGGTGCCCTGAACCGTTTCGAATTCTGCCCCATTAGAGTTGGCGAAATACTCCTGCTCTTGTTTGTGCAGAAAAGTTGTTTCCATCAACTTAATGGCAGGAAATAGCTGTGGCACCGCTTCGGTATATTCTTTCAACAGTGCATACATGCGCTCCGGATCGGGTTTTTGTGGACCGGCTGTGAATGTTTGTGCCTTTTGTTTAGGTGAAATGTCGTAATCCGGATCCTGCTGCGAAGAGTTGGAAAGTTCAATCGCCGTTTCAATCGCTTCCACGATACTTTTTTCGTCTAAACGGTTAACGGAGATGGTGCCTTTGCGCTGATCCTTAATTACAGTAATCTGCAGAGTGTTATCTACCGTGGTCCTGATTAGAGAGAATTCGATTCCTTCCAAATTCATTTCATACTGCCGCGTATTTTTCAGGGAGCATTGGAATTTGTCCACTTCTCGTTGGCTAAGTGTACGCAGGCAGAAATCCAAAGCTGTTTTCATGTCATCTACCCCCTATGTTGATTTTGGTCTTCACAGCGGGGCCGCCCATGCCCACAGGGATCATCTGTTTCTTTCCGCACATACCCCCGCAGGACCAATCCATATCATCGCTGATCATGGTTACGTTTTGCAGCACATCAAAAGCAACGCCCGAAATGGTGGTATCCCTAATGGCTTTGCCCAGTTCGCCATTTTTGATTTCGTAACCAAGCACCACGCCAAACATGAATTCACTGGTTGTATCGGCCTGGCCGTTGCTGGCTTGAATAAGGTAGTAGCCATCCTCGATGGAGGCAATCATTTCTTCCAACTTGCTTGTGCCGGGCAAAATTGCGGTATTGCGCATGCGAATTAATGGTTCGTCGTGGTATTGGTAAGCCCTAGCATTGCCTGTAGGTGCGGTGTTAAAATGGCCGGCGCTCTGTTTATTGTGCATATATGCTTTTAAGACCCCGTCCTCGATGATGACTACGTCTTCCGCTTTGGTTCCTTCATCATCAATATAAATGGGCATAGGGCAGTATTCGCCCTGATAACTATGGGCGAAATCAACCAAACTCACTAGAGGGCTGGCCGCCTGCTTGTTTAGGTAATCGCCCGCAACAGATCCGCCCATGACCAGGTCTGCTTCGGTAGTATGGCCAATGGCCTCGTGGGCCAGGATGCCCGCCAGTTTTGCATCAAGGATGCATTCCCGCACTCCCGTCCGGGCGTAGACGCCTTCGCTTTTCTTAACCAGATGGTCGTATAGCTCGTCAATTAGAGGGTAAAGGTCCTTAGGGCTGTTGAAATTATCTTCAAAATGCCCCCGGCCTCCCTCCATTCCATAGACCTCCACCGGGTCGCCGTTCTTATCCAGCGACAGGCTGACCACAAAAATGGTGCGGGGCAGTAAAGAATAAAGTGATGCACCATCTGAGGTAAGCAGCGTTTTTTCCATGTCCAGGCAGTTGAGATTGATGCTGCGGCTGCTCAACTCCGGGTATTTTTGGTCTATGTAGTTGTCAACCTCCTTGGTAAAGTCCATGATTTCTTTTTGAGTTAAGCGTATTTTACTTGTGCCAAAACTTTTTTCTATTTGTGGATTGTCCGGGGCAAAGGACTTTAGCCCCTTTTGTTCTCGACTGTCTAAAAATTTTGCGTTTTGGGTTGCCGTTTCAATAACCGCTTTAACATCATCTTGATGGGGGGTAGAAGCAAATCCCCAGCTGCCGTGGGAATAAACGCGGGCGCTTAGGCCGCTGGTGGAATTTTTCGTATTTCTTACCAGGTTACCCCGTAGGTAACCGATGTTTAAGGTGCGGTTTTCTTGGCTGCGCAGCTCAGTATACTGCTCAAAAAGTGACGAGTATCGCTGCAGGTTCTTAGTAATCATGAAAATCCTCCTTTCATTAGCTAAAGTATAACACAGCGTTATCAAGTTCGAAAGGGGAAATCCGTATTCTTCCAATTTTAAAAGGCCCCCTGGAATAAGGGCCTTTTTATCGAAAATGACGATTCCTGGCTAGTTAGATTGTGGGGGGCCGGGCGCAATCAGCGCACTTAGCGCTTTATCTGTGAGAAATCCCGCGGTTGTACCCAACGCGGCTGCCCGCCAATGGGCTGCCTGTAACGGTTTTGTGCGGAAAATGGGCTGCAGGCCGGGTACATAAATTGCTGCCCAAACGGGCAGCAGCATTGCTGCCCCCACATAGGTTAAGCCCGGACTTGGTGCTAGTTTCCCCTTGTACCTGCTATCGGCGCGGCGTGCCCCTGTTAATTGCCACATTCTGCTCAGTGCTGCCGTGAGCATACTCAGTGTTCTACTTGTAGCGGGCGCATCACCGCGCCTTTGTGACCACCTGCCCACCAGGATGCTGCTGATGCCGGTAATTAAGCTGTTGCAGATAATACGAGGGCCAAGGCCGTGGGCAAAGATGCTCTCCTCGGGCCGCCGCGGTGCTCTACTCATTAAATCGGGTTGAGGGGGATCGTTGGCTAACAGCCAAGAAACGGGAGGATCGCTGATCATATTTACCCAAAACAGCTGCTGCGGTTCGATGGAAATCCCCTTGCCTAAAAGAGTTGACCACAAAATTTCTACGCCGTCACCTAAATTGGTGGTTAGCGAATAACGCAGCGATTTTCGGATGTTTTCGTAGGCAGTTCGCCCCCCCTCGATCGCCTTGGGAAAAGCGGTTAAATCGTTTTTCGGAAGAACGACGGGGGCGATTTCCCTGGTCGCGCCGGCGCCGTTTTTTCCCAGCGTGATCCCCACGTGCGCCGCCCTAATTGCGGGGGCATCGTTGACACCATCGCCGATCATGGCCACTATTCTCCCGCGGGACTTGAGGGCCTTGACCAGGCGCAGTTTGTGCAGTGGCGACATTCGAGCGTAGACCTTGGTGTGGGGTAGGGCAGTCATCAACTGGGAGTGGGACATTTTCTCCAGTTGGCTGCCGGTTAGAACACGGCGTTCTAGCGGGCCTGCCCAGGGAGCTATAACCCCCACCTGTTCCGCAACGGCCAAAGCCGTATCTTGGTGGTCACCTGTAATCATCACCGGTTCAATGCCTGCGCTGCGGCAGGCGATGATTGTTTGCTGCGCCTCCGGCCTAGGTGGATCGCTGATGCCTATTAGGCCGGCGAAAATCAGTTTTTCATCCTCAGCATCCTCTGTCTGCAGCGGGTAGACCCGGTAGGCAAAACCCAGCACCCTCAGGCCCTTTTTAGACATGGCCGTGACTACCCCTTCCAGCTTTGTCCTCTCCGCAGCAAGCAGTTGTTTAGCACCGCCGGCGTCTTTTAACCAATAACAGCGCTGCAAGACCGCTTCGGGGGCACCCTTCACAAAAGTCCATCTTTCTTTACCCTTTACACAGTTTACCGTCATTTGACGTGATTTAGCGCTGAACGGGATTTCACTGACCCGTTCGTAGCTGGCGAAATCTTCGGTTACTCCCAGTCTGTGTGCGGCTATCAGTAAGGCCCCCTCCGTACTGTCTCCTTTGATCTGCCATTTTCCCCGTTCATCTTGGCGCACCTGGGCGCTGCTGCACAGTACCGCTGTGCGCAGTAAATTCGTAAGTGCAGGCGTTAATGGGGCCCGGGTGTCCTTGGAGTGGAAAATAGTCTTTTGCCCCGGAACGAAAAATTCCACCGCCTCCATTCTGTTTTCGGTTAAAGTTCCGGTTTTATCCCAGCAGAGCGTGTCAATGCAGCCCAAAGTATCGACCGCGGGCATGTGGCGGACCATAATTCCCCTTTTGGCCAGGCGGATTGAACCGAGGGCTAGGGTGAGTGTAATCATGGGCATCAACCCATCGGGGATGACAGAAACGGCCAGCCCGGTTGCGTTCACAAGTGATTCGCCCGCGGCCTTGCCATGCATTAAGCCCGAGAGAAGGGCTAGGACTGTGACGCCTACGCCGCAGCGGGCGAGGCCGGCGCCTACTTCATCTAAGCGGCGGTAGACCGGGCTGCTCGCGTAATAATTCTTAGCCCCGACCTGCTGTACGATTGTACCCATTTGGGTGCTGGGTCCTGTGCGCACGACGGTGGCTCGGGCGGTGCCGGCCAGCACCTTTGTACCCATAAACAATTTCCCCATATTTCCCATACTGCCGGCTTCTTTGAAAACAGGCCCCGCTTCGCCCGTTAAGGTTGCTTCTTCGACTATAAGGCCCTTCGATTCAACTAGGCCCACATCCGCAGGTACTTTATCACCCGCCATAAGCAGCAGCAAATCCCCCGGGACCAGTTCCGGAGTTGGCAGGGCAAGAGGTTTCCCGCCCCTGATTACCCGCGCGGCGGGGGGGATAAAGGCGGTGAATGTTGCCATTGATTTTTGAGTGCGATTTTCCTGCAGCACCGCCAAAGCGGTGTTGGCCAATAGGACACCTGAGCCTAATAGGGCATTGCCCGGCTTGCCGGCCAGCAGCGATAGCCCGGAGAGTCCCAGCAGTACCTTGCTCATGTAATTGTTAAGCTGCGCCACGAAGATCTGCCACGGGGACGGTTTACTGTTCATTGGCAGTAAATTTGGTCCGTAAATGCTCCGCCGGCGGCGCGCCTGTGCGGCGGTAAGCCCAACCGGGGCGGGTGCTTTCGTTTCTTTACTAGCTGCGGTTGCGGCCCATTTCGGCTGAGTGAGGCGCAAAGAATTAGCCAAGATCGCCAGTGTGTTGAAATTTTGAATCAGTCCGGCCCAAAACGGCGTAAGTAATCCTGCCAGGCCCAATGAAATTCCCATTACGGCGGAACCAACCGCCAATCCTGTATTCTGCGCGGCTATCCGCCGAGAAGTGCGAGCCAGCTGCGCCAGCTCGGCCAATGCCCAGCGTTGAGGTTCAACCAGGACTATTGCCGCGGATTTTAAATGCAGATCCTGACCGGTGGCGGTGGTGATGCCCACATCTACCGCGGAAAGAGGTGGTGCATCGCCCCGGTCCGTACCCAGCATGGCGATGGTGTGGCCTCGTTTTTGCCAGGCCCGGATGCGGCGTACTATTGCTTCTGCCTGGGGTTTAGTACACGAACGGGGCACAGCGGGCTCGGGAATTGTGTACCCCAGCCGCTGCAGTTCCGCTCGATTTTCCAGAGGCAGCCCATCCTCAACCAGAAGCAGGTCAGCCCTGCCTAGGCGGGCCAGGTGTTTTCCGTTTTTCACCAGGGCTCCCAGCCGCCCCGCTTGTACCGCTGCCGTTTCGGCAGGTATGGCCCGGGCCAGTCCCGCTGCGCCGGGAAGGCCTACAATCAAGATGTTTAAAGCACCTTTAGCATTCTTGGTGAATAGGTAGTACAGCCCGGCCGAACCGGCCGCTAGCAGTGACAGTCCGTTTAACATACTCATCGCGGCCGGATCGGGGTAATCTACTTCTTCCCTCAGCCCGGCTATTACCCCGCCGATACGTGTTTCTTCGCCCACAGCGGAGGCTTTGACAATTAACCTGCCTCGCGTTAAAATACTGCCGGCGAACACTTCTTGGCCGTCAGTAACCGTTCGAGGGCAGCGCCTGCCCTCAATTGGCAGTTGGTTAACGGCTGCCTTTCCTCGAGTCACGATTCCATCCGCGGGCAGTCGTTCACCCGCCCTAACTTCCACCAATGAGCCCTTGGTTAGCCGTTCAGCGGGGATAATAACTGTCCCTTCTTCCGTCTTTAAGCGGGCGATGGGTTTTTTACCCTCCAATATGACACGGATGCGATCCCGGATTGCCTCCAAGGAAGCGCTGCGGATTAAGGTGTTGAGATAAACCAGCCACAGGACGAACAGCCCAAAATTATGCTCCTCCAAAAATAGAGAAGCGAGGGAGGCGGTACCGGCTAATAATTCCGTGCTGATCTGTTTTTTCTTCAACAAGTGTTCTAAAGCGGTGCGGAAAAGGGGAATGCCCGTGAGCACGGTGAGTGCGGTGTCGCTGTTAAGAATATGCCTAACGGCGGGCGTCCCCTCTTTGTCCCGCTTCGCACTGCTCATTTGGTTTGTGATGAGCAGAACGGTGGCCGCGGTCGTTAAAGCAAATTGAGAGCGGAGCGGGAGTTTCTCTAATTCGTATGCTTCGCCTTTCTCGGTCAGGGGCGCAGGCCGCGCCTTCCTTATTTGTTTTACTGCCGCCTGCGGTAGGGATAAAATATCGCTTATCTTTCTGCCCACATCTGCGGGGGTAATTTGGTCCGGCGCATAATAAACAAGCAGGCGTCCGGTGCCCGTGTTGGCCTGAACGGAACCTATACCCCGCTTTAAAGGCAGCAGCGCCTCAAGGCGCCGGCCGAGTTCGGCTCGATGGCGCAAAGCTGCGATTTCTAAACGCAGACGTCCCGGTAGGCTATGCACAACTTTCACAGAAAATCCCCCTTGGCCGCAGTTGTCCTGCACCGCTATTTTCCCCCCCTTTGGGGCTTTCATACCGATTCTGCAGTGCCAAAGGGGCATTGGTAAATTTGAGCTGGCCTGGTAATCTTTCCGCCGCCTTTGATCCGCTTATGATAATGGGCGGCGGGGTAATAATAAGGCTAGTTTGAAACGAAAGGGTCAGCTGCCCATGTGTCTAGAGATTCAACCTATTTCCACAACGGACTTCCACTTTCTGCCCGGGAGATTTAGGGTAGGAGTGCCATCTCTAAAAGGCAACCCCCAGAAGGCCGGATTTTTGGCGCACCAATTGAGTGCAATTGCCGGTGTTGCCGGTTATGTAAGCCCGGTGACCGGTAGAGTTTTGCTCATCTATAACGAACAAGAGCTGAGGCCGGCAGATCTGTTAAAGTGCATTGCCCGAAGTGTAGCTAAATCAAACGGGGTCGTACCCGCAAGTAGGGTGCAACGGCCTGAGCAGGGGCAAAATGGCGGCGTGCCCTGGCATATGATGGATCCCGAACAGGTATTGAGGTTCACCGGGACCTGCATTGATAAAGGACTGTCATCCGCGGAGGCGCTAAGGCGCGTGGAACGGCTGGGGCCTAATAGGTTGGCGGTGGCTGAGAGAAAATCAGTTTTATCCATGCTCCTTGATTCTTTAGGGGGCTTTATGTCGCAGCTTTTACTTGGCGCCGCGGCAGTGTCGGTAGCGGTTGGCGAAAAAACAGATGGAGCGGTTATTACCACGATAGTCGCGCTTCAGGCAGTATTAGAGACATTTCAAAGTTACCGGGCAGAAAAATCCCTGGCCGCCCTGAGAGAATTAAGCGCACCGACCGCTAACGTTATTCGCGATGGCCGGGAAATGACCATTTCCGCTGAACAGCTTGTACCGGGTGATCTGCTGCGAGTTGAGGCGGGGGACAAGGTGCCGGCGGACGCCCGGATGCTGGACAGCGGTTTTTTGCACACGGACGAGTCTTGTTTAACGGGGGAATCAATTCCGGTTGTTAAGGATTTGGCCGTGCAAAAAAGGGCGGATTTGCTTACCGCGGATAGGCTGAACATGCTTTTTGCCGGCACAAACGTAACTAAAGGGAAGGCAGCGGCGGTGGTGACCGCCACCGGTATGGATACCGAGATGGGCAAGATTGCCGCACTGTTGGCAGAAAGCGGCCAAGATGAGACCTATCTGCATCGGCAGATGGAGTTGTTGGGAAAAAAGACAACGAGATTGGTGCTGTTATCCGTGGGCGCGATTGTGGGTGTGGGGTTATTGCGCCGCAGACCCTTGGCGGATTTACTCCGGACAGGGGTCAGTTTGGCCGTTGGCGCCATTCCGGAGGGGCTGCCCGCGGTGGTGACGGTTGCCCTCGCCTTTGGGGTGCAGCGTATGGCGCGGCGGCAGGCAATTGTCAGGCGCCTATCCGCGGTGGAAAGCTTGGGCGGCGTAACTACAATTTGTACAGATAAGACAGGTACCTTGACAGCTAATGAAATGACCGTGAAGGCGGTTTATGCCGGGGGTGAGATGTATACGGTCGGAGGGGAAGGTTACCGCCCCGCGGGCGAGTTTTACCTGCGCGGCCGTCCAATTTCCCCACGGGAGCATCCTTCTTTGCAGCAGGTTCTGCTTGGCGGTGCGCTCTGCAGCAATGCCAAGCTGCACAAACTGCCCCGGGGCAGCTGGAATATTAACGGAGATCCCACGGAAGGCGCCCTATTGACATTGGCGGTGAAGGGCGGGATTGATCTCGATGCTTTAGCCGGTGAATTTCAGCGTGAGCGGGAAATCCCCTTCGATTCTGAACGCCGCTTAATGACCGTTCTCAGCCGCGATCAACGGGGAAAGATTACCGTTCATGTTAAAGGCGCGCCGGAAGCGATCCTACCGCGCTGCGATCGCGCGGTGGTTAATGGGGAAATTGTGCCCCTTGCTGAGGACCTTAACAGCAAGATTTTAAAGGTCAACCAGCTCATGGCGGGCAGGGCCCTGCGCGTACTGGGCCTGGCGGTGAAGGAAGGGTCTAATCAAAGCGGTGATCCGGAGCAGGGCCTGATTTTTACCGGGCTGGTGGGCATGGTTGATCCGCCGCGCAGTGGAACAAAGGCGGCGGTGCGCCGCTGTCGGGAAGCGGGGATTAAAGTTGTGATGATTACGGGGGACCATAGGCATACCGCCGATGCGATAGCTTCCAAGCTGGGGCTCAGTGACGGCAGGACGCTTACGGGACAGATGTTAGCGGAACTGCCCGAAAAGGATTTAGTTAAAGTGATTCAGGGTGTGTCTGTTTTCGCCCGCACAACTCCCGAACAGAAGCTGCGTATCGTGCGCGCCCTACAAAATAGCGGGCACACGGTGGCCATGACGGGAGATGGTATCAACGATGCACCTGCGGTGAAGGAGGCCAATATTGGTATTGCCATGGGCCGTTCCGGAACAGATGTGACAAGGGAAGCAGCGGGGATTGTGTTGAGCGATGACAATTTCGCCACAATTGTGGCCGGCGTGGAAGAGGGGCGGACGGTTGCCGCAAACATTGGCAAGGCGGCCCGCTACATCCTGCCCGGCAACTGGGGGCAGGTGCTGGCGGTCTTTTTGGCATCCGTTTCAGGTTACTCTACGCCACTGGTACCCTCACAAATATTATGGATTAACCTTGTTACGGAAGGTTTTCCGGCCCTGGCCCTGGCGGCCGATCCGCCCGCGGCCAACTGTATGCAGAAGGGGCCCCGTTCGCCGAAGCAGATGCTGTTTTCACCGGTCGAGAGCAAAGGCATGCTTTATAAAGCGCTGCTTTCCGGGTTATCTACTTACGCCCTGTACGCCGGTGGACTCAGTGTTTTTGGTTGGGATAAAATCAAGGCGAAAAGTATGGCTTTTTCCCATGTTGTCTTGAGCCGGACCCTCAGTATCTTTGATAGCAGGAGCAGCAGCAAACAAAGGGATCCCAATCCCCACATCCTGCCTGCCGCGGGATTATCCACCGCGATGCTGCTCATGACCCTCTACTTCCCCTGGCTCAACCCCGTCTTTAAGACCGTCCCCCTTAATCTGTCCGATTGGGGCATCTTAGGGGTGAGTGCCGGGATTCTGGGTAGGTTAGATTATTGGCTGGGCGGGACAAAGTAAAAGCGGGCCTATTTAGGACCGCTTTTCATGTTCATCTGTTTGCCCTTGGAGTTCTCGCACAATCTCTCGTTTTATCTGTTCCATCTCGGCGCCCGTGAGCTGCTGCCGCTGTTCACCATAGCTGCTGTACGTTTGGTTTTTTAAATCATATAGGACTTCTTCTCGTACCGCATCCACTAGTTGGCAGTAAGCTCGATAACCTCTGCCGTATGTTCCACCGGATTTAGAACCGCCCCGTTCCAATTCTGTGAGGACCTGTTCCTTAATATCTCTGACCATGGCCTGTGTCCTATCCACCGCTATCACCCTTTCCGCTTAAGCAGTCTTTTCTAGAAAAGTTCGTCCCTCATCATGACCGCAATATTATCTTTCGCTTTTTCCAACAGCTCCAGTCCCCCCAGGGCAGTTTGGGCCAGAATTCTTTCCAGCCTTTTCCGGGCGGAGGGGAACAAAAGCACTGCCAGCAGCATTTGCGAAACATTAACCGCACCCGGGGGCTCCGGTTTGTCATAATAATTCTCCGTTAAGCCGCGGCGGCCGGCCTCTAACTGCACCTGTTCAAGCAGACTTTTCAATTTTGCGTCCGGCACACTGTGCAGTGTAGGAGAGGTTTGGCTTGGCCGCCCAGAGATTTCCACGAGAATTTCCTGTTTAATTTGGCTGATTACCGCTCGGTAATCTCCCCCTTGATTGAGAGGTGCGGCCCGTTCAATTCTAGCAGACCGCTCTTCAACCAGGGGCATGTGCTGCTCCCTAATCATGGCTGTTCACTCCATTTCAATGGGATGGATAATCGTCGGAATGGTCTTCCATTTCTGTGCCGCGGGGTTGTTCCAAAACCTCAGTTGCGAATTCGTCGTGGTCTTGTAAACTGTTGAAATTGGCCTCGGCAATCATATCTTCAAACCCTTCCCGGGCCTTGCCAAAAGCGGAGCGGGTTTGATCCGCGAAATCCATGCTGCTTTCCATTACTTTGATGCCCACATTACGCAGACTGCCGCGGGCGGCCGGGATCAGCAGGGCTGCTAAAAGCGACACTCCCACACCGCCTAAGAAACCGCGCCCCGCTCCCGGCCCGAACCAATTTGTAACCCGTTGGCCAAAACCCGAGGCCCGGGCCCTATCGGGGCCGAGATGATTAATTACCTGGTTGAGGGGGATTCCCTCCTGCCTAGTTTCCTGCAGAATGGCATAGACTGCATCGCGCACAAGTGGGTCGCTTATACTGTCCAGCCGGCGCTCCGTCTCCCGCACCGATTGCAAACCGCGCCGAATCTCGCCCCGCAGGGCGCGCAAATCTCTGTATTGTTGATTAATCCGCCGATCAATACTTTGATCGGAAAGAACATCGCGCCAGCCGTCCCCCCGGGCGGAGCGGCCGTACCGGTTGGCCTCCAGTTCAGCTAAAATCTCGTGTTTAATGTTATCTACAACTGCTTTATCAACGGCACCGGCCCGCCTTAGATTTCCATTGTGCAGATCCCGCATAATTTCCCACTTAATGAGGTCCCGTTCGCGGGAAGTAAGGTTGTAATCCGTGTGGGAAAGTCCGGAGGCAAATCCGCGGTTTTCGGCCGCTTCTTGTTCAGCTTCTATTTCCGCCAGTACATCGCGTTTAATAGCCTGTTTAAGGGCTTGATTTTGCGGCAATATTATTCCTCCCTAGCAAATTTGAGTCAATCTAATTATTTCCGTTCCCAGTGGAAATATGCATCTGATGCGGAAGGGTGGCTTGAATAGAAAGGGCGGGGGTAAGGCATAATTTTAACACATTTGTATCGATGATAATCGTTCGCGGAGGGAATGCTTTGATACAGGAAAAGACAGCAGAAATAAGGGACAAAATGAAGCACGCACTCTTACTGCTCATGGAAGCAGCGGATCTCAGTATCGCCATTGTGAAGGATGAAGACGGCAGGGGCCCCATGAAGGCACTGTGGGAGGATTTTATCAGAGAATTCTTGCGTTACACCAAAAACAAATCTCGGGAAACGGGCATAGACCTCGTCTCTTTGGTTTCCATAACTCGGATTTTGAGATAGTACGGACACAAAAAACCCCCCGGGAGAGAGGGATCCTGAACTTGCCCGGCTAATTTAGTGAGCAGTGGAATCGGGACTCGGGGGGTGGGCGAGCTGACCGGACATAGGCTAAAATTGATTGCCATTGCCGCCATGTTTGTGGATCATATCGCTTGGGCGTTTGTGGAAAACCCGCTTTTAAGTTTGTTTCTGCATACGGTGGGTAGAATTACCGCGCCCATTATGTGCTTTTTTATTGCCCGGGGTTATCAGCACACCCGCTCGCTCAGCCGCTACCTGGCCAGGCTCTTGGTTTTTGCCGCTGCAAGCCAAATTCCTTTTGCCCTCTTCGCGGTGGGCAGGCCTGTCCTTTTTCCTCTCAATGTTTTGTATACGCTAGCACTGGGGCTGCTGGCGATCTACAGCTATGACAAAATTGAACATAAGGGGCTGCGCCTCTTGACACTGGGGATCATAATGATTTTGGCGCTGCCCGGGGACTGGGGTGCATTCGGCGTGGCGCTTTGTTTGCTTTTTCATATTTTGCGAGATCAGCCTGCTGAACAAGCCCAGGCCTTGTTGGTGATTGCGCTGGCACTGTTTGTCCCGGAGTTGGTGCTTCCCCGGCCATTCTGGCTCAGCTTTTACCATTTCGGTATTTTGCTCAGCCTGCCCCTACTGCGCGCGTACAACGGCCAACGGGGCGGATCGAAGGGCAGCCGCTGGCTATTCTACATCTTCTACCCCGCCCATTTAGCCTTATTGGCGCTGCTGCAACGGTTGTTCTAGATGGCCGCGGCTGCCCTTATGGGTGCGACGTTTATTCTGCGGCCAATTGATAAATTTTTAAAACATCCGCTTGTGTCAGGGGCTTCAAGGCTCCCAGTGTCATGGTATCGTGGGCGGTGCTTTTAGCCGCCATTTCTTCTAAACGGTCCGTGGGAATGTCCGCCTCGGCCAAACTTGTGGGCATGCCAATCCGCCTGAAGAAGTCTTTTAAGCGCCGAATACCTTCCAAGATTGTTCGCTCGGGATAAGCGAAATCCTGTTCAACGCCAAAGACGCGCACCGCAAACTGAACAAAACGCCCCGGGTTTTCCGCGTAGACATATTTAATCCATGCCGGAAAGATAATGGCTAAGCCGGCCCCGTGGGCGATGTCGTAAAGAGCGCTGAGTTCGTGTTCAATATTGTGCGAGGCCCAATCTTCTTCCCGCCCCGTGCCCAAAAGACCGCCGTGGGCGATGCTGCCGGCCCACATGAGATTAGCCCTGGCGGCGTAGTTGCGCGGTTGGGCAATGGCTAGGGGGGCGTATTGGATTATGCTGCGCATGGTGGCCTCACACAGCTGGTCCGTAAAGCCCACATCCCTTTCGTTCGTAAAATAGCGTTCCATAACATGGGCCAACATATCGGTGGCGCCGCAGGCCGTTTGGTAGGACGGCAGGGAGTAAGTGAGTTCCGGGTTGAGCAGGGCAAATTTGGGCCGCATCAGCAAGCCTCCGCAGCTTCGCTTTAACCATCCCTCTTCGTTAGTTATTACAGATCCCGTGCTAGATTCGCTGCCTGCCGCGGGGATTGTGAGTACTACACCCACAGGCAGGGCCTTGGCGGGCCTGGCTTTACCCTCGAAAAAATCCCAGACATCGCCGTTGTAATGCACCCCAATGGCAATTGCCTTGGCAGAATCAATGACGCTGCCGCCTCCCACCGCCAATATGAAGTCCACCTGTTCGGCTCGGGCCAGTTCGATACCTGAACGAACCAGGCTCAGCCGGGGATTAGGCTGTACGCCGCCTAATTCCACATACTCTATGTTTTCCGCTTGCAGTGAATCCTCAATCTTGTCTTTAAGCCCCGATCGCACAATATGGCCGCCGCCGTAATGAAGCAGTGCCTTTCTTCCCCACTGAGAGGTTTCTTTTCCCGCCTGCATTTCCACACCACTGCCGAAGACAATCTTGGTTATGTTCTGATAGGTGAAATTTAACATAGAATTCCCTCCTTCCTTATTAATTCTCTGCAAAAGCGCGGTACCCTTCCGCCTGCTTTCGCTGCCTTATAATACGGTTTATTGTTGACACTATAATATTATTTACGTATACTTGAATTAAATAAATTGAATGGGGGACGTTTTCGGTGCGGAGAACACGGATGGGTATTGCTTTGTTTTTAGTGCTGGTGTTGGCGGTAGTTTTTTCCGGTACAGTTTTGGCTGCCGAGGTTTTGGGGGTCTATGCCGGGGGGCATGAGACTGCGGCCGGAATGGGCGGCAAGGTGGCATATCATTATTTTATTGATTTTAAAGCTGATGGCAGTTACGTTATTAAAAGTTACTTTGTGATGGGAGATTCTTTGTACGACTACGTAGAAGAAGGTACCTATTCTGTATCCGGAGAAGAGCTTCAAATCACGCCTAACGGTGGCGAAGCGATTGTGGGCAATGTAAACGCGGACGGCACAGTGGCGATCAGCATTAAGCCTTCCATGATGGCTTCCAAGCGGACAGACGCGGTGCTGGCACCTTCCGCAAACACCGTGGCCGGTGTGTATACCGCAACGCTGCAGGGGCCGACCGTAATCGAAGCCACACTATTTTTAACCCATACCGGTGAATATTATTATTTGGCCGTTCCCGGCAACGAAGCTGAGGCGGTTGTGGAAACCGGTACTTATCAGACGGCGGGGGATGAAATCACCTTTGTTCTTGCCGATACGGGCGAAGTTGTGGTAGGCGCGGTGCAAGACGGTGAAATTGAGGCACCCTTTGTGGTCTCGGTTGTCATGGGCATGCGTATGGGGATCACCCTTTCTATGTAAGTGAGATTTGACCGCTTAGCTTCAACCGGGGCAAGGGCTGACAAACGGACAGCTGTTTGTCTGCCCTTGTTTCGATACTAAAACATACAGGAGGCAATGTGATGACAGAAAAACCAATGAAAACAGCAGAATCGTTTTTCAAATGGGCTTTTAATACTCGCGCCAAGACCGTCATGAATTTGTATGAAGGCAAAGAAATGTCCCCGGACAAGGTGTTCTTAAGCTTCTGCTCTCATAACCCGACTTTGATTTCCCACGGGCCCGGAGGCCTAAACGGCAGTATTAAAGGTGTGGGCTTTATTCCCAAGGAGGAATACCTAGAAGAAGTGCTGGAAGCTTACATGAAACATATCGATGCTTATGACGGCGATGATAAAGATCACAGCCGCAGGGGGCTGCAGGTCTTGGTTGAACAGATTTATCATCCCGATATGCACCACCGTGTGGACTTCGCCAGGGTTGCCAGCTTGGAGATGGCCAAGAAGCACAGCTGGGACAATCTAAGGGTCAATCCGGAAGCGACGCTCCTTTACTATCAACCTCCGGCCATTTCTTATGAGCTGCGCGGTAAGATGCGCATCTTCGATGAGGCCGAATCGGGCCGGCGCGAACTGTATCAACAGTTTGTCAATGCCCAGCATGATGTATACCACAGGCCGGATAAAAGCCGCTGGTTGAGGTATCCCTGCTACGTGTTTGACATTGAAGAGGTGTTTGATAACTCCGTTTCTAAGGACGGTTTTGGCACAAAACTTCAGTTTCCATACTAAGAACTAGGATAAAAAAGGGACTTCGGCCCTAGAGGGGCTGGGGGCCCTTTTCGCCCAATTTGGGCTTGTTGTCCGTTAAATACGCGTTCAATTAGGGGTGTAAAAATGAAGAGGAATGCGATGCGCAGGTCACTTTTAGTACTACTGCTCCTAGCCGCGGTGATTGTCAGCGGCTGTGGCAAGCCGAAACAGGAAGAGGCGAAAACGGAAGAGTCAAAGGAGATCGCGGCAACCGCGGTGGAGAGTGAAGCGCCTAGCCTACAAGAAAAATACGAACTGCCGGGTGAGTACGCCATTGATCTAGGCAAGCTGGGCATGGCCTTAACGTTCTATTTAAGAATCGATGAAGAAAATAATTTCCTGTTATCCGCCAATAGGTCGTTCAGCGACGATCGGGGCAGTGGCGTGATTGGTGAATTAGAGGGCACGTATATGATGATCTATGCTGATTCTACGCCCGATCGGACTAAGACCGCAACGTTTGAACGGGTTGGCCATAATTTACTGTTCCAATCGTCCCTCCCCTACGGTTCAACCAATATTCTCTTTGAACTGGAGGATGAAGATGACCCCGGCATTGTGCACAGGCTCATGGCTAACAAATTCGTCTATGAAGAGTATTACAATACCTATCTTGGTTTCAGTGAAGAAGATGGAATCGAGTATGCTTATACTCTGCAAACGGGGCCCGGAGCCAGATATTCCTTCAGCAGCAGCTTCGAGGGCACAGACGGCCTGCTTACGTTTGTCGAGGATGGCTTTTTTAAGGTGCACGATGAGACCATAGCCCTGATTTGTGAAGAAGGCGTTGAACTCGCCGGTTCAATCACGGACGAGGGCGGGCTGCTGCTTCCGGTAAAATCAAGAGCGGAGGGGCCCAGAACAGAACAGCTGTTAAGGGTGGCCACCACCGCCAAAGATGCGGGGGCATGGTACGGCTTAGCGGTTGTGGATGGGCAAGAAATCACCGCTGAATTGGTGCTTGACTATTTCGGGGGCTATACTTTTGCAGTGGGTGATGCTGACTACGTTGAGCATGGTACCTTCGAGCCGGCCCAGGATAGTATAACCTTTACCGCAGATGGGGAAGGCATGGAGCCCATGACCGCCGCCAAGAAAAACTACACGCTGCAGGCATCCTTCAAGTACGCGGAGGAAGGCCCTGAGGCGGAATGGCTGTTTTACGATGAAGCGGTGCAGGGCAAATTTTCGGGCAGCACCATGGTGGCAGAGGCCTATGTGGCGGTGTTAGATCTGACTCCGGATGGCCGTTACGAATTGTCCGTAATCGATGAGGAAAACGGCGGTATAGTTTTACTGGAACAGGCGGGGGATTTTGCGATTAGCATGAGCCCCATGGCTTATTTAATAACCCTAACTTCGGCTGATTCCGAGGTCAGCGTGGGCCAAATCTGGCCCACGGGACTGAACATGACAATTGAGGTTGAAGGGGATAATTTCAGTTTCCTTTTGACTAAGTAATCTTGGTGTCTTTGCGGGGGCGGTCGTTTTACCTACCGCCCTCACGGAGATACACTTCGAGGTGACATTCATGGCCAAAAATCGCATGTTAATTGTTCTAATAGGTCTGATGCTTATACTTACCACCGGGTGCAGCCGCGGCACGAAAGTCTATCGGCCCGATCCTGACACTCTTTATGTGGGCTCGGTCCAGACATCGTTTCCCACAGCGTATATGCCGTGGTTGTCCAGAGAAGGCATAGCCCCCTCAATTGCGGGCATGCTTTATGATTCGCTGTTCAGCTATAATGAAGAAACGGGAAATTTCGAGCCTTCCATCGGACGGGAATGGTACTACGTTGATGAACAGGGCGAACCTATCGTTACCGAGGACGGTTCCATCGATTATGCCCGGTTGGATGAGGTTTACCGCGATCCTAAACATCGTTATTTGGCAGTCAAGGTCATCATTCACGATGGCATAACCTGGAGCGATGGCCGGCCATTGACGGTGGAAGATGTGTATTATTCACTGGATTTAGCCACCAACAACTTGCTGTCCAACCACGCCGGTGCTTTGGCGTGGACCAATGATTTAAGGCACAAATACACAGACGGGGTTTTGACCCAGCAGGGTATTTTTACTTATGAGCACGGGGCCGCTAAACAAGGGTACCACATTGCCGAGGCGGACAAGGATCGCGTTATCTATTTCCACGTCAATAAAGTGCTGGGTTCAGTCATGCCTTTATTTACTTCTGTCCTTATTTTGCCCAAGCACATTTGGGAGCCGGTAGTCTCCCCCGAGCAGCAGTTGAACAGTACCGCGCCTTCCGAAGAAATTTTGTATCGCTACCGCAATCCGGTGGGCAGCGGACGTTATCTCCTTGACACGGAAGAAACCGGCAGTCAGCAGATTGTTCTGCATACCAGGGCAGATCACCATCTGGCCCGCGAGGCGGGACACCCCCTGACACAGATTAAAACAATTAAATATGTGCTGTATCAAGAGATCAACGTGGCGATTTATGCTTTACTCAAGGGGCATATTGATATTCTTGATAGCTCGGTGAGTTCCAATTACTTATCTTTGTTTGAAAAAGAGAAAGACATTTTCGTATCCAACGCGCCGGGGCAATATATTCAAACGCTCGTGCTTAACGTGAATCCGGTGCCGGCGGAGCGCAATAAAATGCGCGGTTTGTTGAGTAATGTAGAGTTTCGCAAGGCATTGGCTTTAGCGATCAATCAAGATGAATTGATCAATAATGTGCTGGACGGGGCGGGTATCCGGGCCAGTGCGGGTCTTGTGGACAGTTCCTTGGAGGATTTTTACAACCCGGAAGCGGATCGCCTGCCCCGCGGTACGGAAGAACGTATTGCTTTAGCCAATCAAATTTTAGATCGGATCGTGCCCGAGAAGGATCGGGAAGGCTACCGCCTTCTTGACGGTGAAAGGGTAACCTTCAGTGTACTTGGTTCGCCTCGGGAGCAGGATTGCATCTCCTATTTGGATATTCAGTTCCAAAAGATCGGCATTAAACTAGGATACGCGGCAAAGGGCAACCAGCCGGAATCAACTTATCTTTACACCAGCCGCTTCGATATGGTCCTGCACGGTGTGCTGTTCTCCTTGTCAAATATGGATATTATGTATCCCGCCCACTTTGTCACGTTGGGCCGGACTTCAAATTATGGGCGCCTGGTTAACGAAAAGCTGAAAAAGATGATTGATGAAATACGGCTCACATTGGATTTAAACGCCAAGTACGACCTGATTAAAGAAATCCAACCGGTGATTGCAGAAGAATATTATAAGATTCCCCTGTACACCGGAAACGTGATCTCTGTGGCCCGTACGGATCGCTTTACCGGTTATCGAATAGTCAATGGTACTACCGTCCTCAACAGTGAGTCTTTGGAGAACTTGAGGAAAACAAGCGGAAGTAGGTGATGGAATGAAGCTTTCTTACGTGGTAAAACGCATCTTGTACTCTATCTTTGTCTTCATCGTAGTTATCACGCTCAACTTTTTTATTCCCCGCATTGGCGTGGACGATCCCGCTGAGCGCTACTATCCGCCCCAGGGGAATATGAGTGAAATTGAATACGAGATTATCAAGCAGGTAACAAGAAAGCAGTATGGTTTTGACGTGTCAACTTGGCAGCAGTACATGAATTACCTCAAAAAGCTATCTCGGGGCGATTTGGGAACATCCTTCAAATCCGGTTCACCCGCAGTGATCGATCTTATTTTGGAACGGCTGCCCTGGACGCTCGTTTTGTCCGTGAGCACGATGCTCATCGGACTTGTGGTGGGTGTATTGTTCGGGGTTGTAGCCGCGATCAAACGGGGACGCTGGCAGGATACGGCCCTACTTAATGCATCTACTGTCATGGTCGCGGTACCATCTTTTTTTATAGCGTTAATGCTATCTTTCTATTTAGGCTTTGAGCTAGAACTCTTTCCCGCCTACACAGATTCGAACATGATCTCCAATTTTGCCTGGACCTGGGAAGCCATCAAAAGGGTGGCGGAAAATGCGGCACTGCCTGTTATGAGTATGGTCGTGGGCAGTGTGATTGGTTATGCCCAGGGGACACGCAACGCGGTGATTGCCGTGACAAACGAAGATTTTATCCTTACCGCCAGGGCAAAGGGCCTTAAGCCAAATACGATTCGCTATAAACACATTCTGCGCAATTCAATGCTGCCCATCGTCACTTCCTTGGGTATGAGCATCAGCGGCCTCATCGGAGGCCAGGTCGTAATTGAACAAGTCTTTAACTGGAACGGTATGGGGACCTTGTTTTTGGAGGCCAACAATCTCAACGACTACCCGTTGATGATGGGCATCATGCTCCTTTTATCCGGGTTTACGATTTTTGCCATTTTAGTAACGGACCTTGTGTATGTTTTGCTTGATCCACGGGTGACGGTAGGTGATAGACGATGAGAAAAAAGCTGCCCTTTTGGGAACGGCTGCGCCGAGGCATTATTTCTAAAATACGCGGCATAGGTTCTTTTCTTAAGATGATCTGGGCTCATAAACAGGGTAAGATCGGGTTGACCATGGTGGCGTTTTTGGTTTTAGTGGCCATTTTCGCCCCGCAAATAGCACCCTTTGATCCCTATAATGTTGCTCACCGTACAACGAAAGGCCTGCCCCCCAGTAGAACACACTTGTTGGGCACTACGATTAACACCGGGCAGGATATTTTCAGCATGCTGGTTTACGGTACGAGGGTATCCTTGATTGTGGGGGTTACCTCCGGAGTGTGCATTGCCTTTGTGGGTTCGATTCTAGGGGTAATGGCGGGCTACATCGGAGGCCCGGTGGATAATCTGATTATGCGCCTTGTCGACATTATGCTGGTAATTCCAACCCTGCCTCTGGTCATTGTCCTAACTAACGTTTTGGGCAGGGACTTTTGGATTATTATCCTGATCTTCGTGGCCCTCGGTTGGACCGGGCTGGCTCGTACCATCCGTTCCTTAGTGCTGGTGCTAAAGAACAGCAACTATGTTAAAGCCGCGGAACTTGCCGGAGCAAGTCGATGGCATATCATGGTGCGCCACATTCTGCCCGGGACCTCCCATCTGCTGATTATGAGTACCGCACTGAGCAGTGCGGGGATCATGGTCGCGGAAGCCGGTTTGAGCTTTTTGGGCCTAGGTGACCCCACCGCCATCAGCTGGGGGAAAATGCTGGCGGACGCCCAAAGCGGGGGAGCCCTGCTGTTTGGGGCCTGGTGGTGGATCTTAGCACCCGGTATAGGCATTTTTCTTTCGGTGTTCAGTTTTATGCGGTTGGGCATTGTGATGGAAGAAATCATGAATCCGCGCATGAAGCAGTCCAGTGGGGTGTATAAGATTTTCAAGAACATTAACAGCGCCTATATAGAGGATGTTTTCAATTCCATGGATGAATACGAACAGCTTGGTGTAACCACAACTAAACAAGGAGGGAAGCCCTATGGAACAGGTCTTGAAGCTTAGAAATCTTAAGGTGGTCTTCCCGACTAATTTTGGAGTTGTGCGTGCGGTCGAGGGCGTGGATTTAGATATTTTCGATCGCGAATGCGTGGCTTTAGTGGGAGAATCGGGCTGCGGAAAAACGGTCACAAGCCAATCCGTGATGCGGTTGATTGACTCGCCGCCGGCCATTACCAGGGTGGATGCGCTGGAATTCAACGGGGAAGATCTGCAGGGTTACAGCGAGAAGAGAATGCAGGAGCTGCGCGGGAAAGAGATGGCCATGATTTTTCAAGACGCCATGACGTCGCTTAATCCTGTCATGACGGTGGGCCGGCAGATCGATGAAATGTATATGCGTCATCAAGGTGATGATAAAAAAACAGCCCGGGAGAAGACGGTGAAAGCATTAGAACTGATTGGCCTGCCTGAACCGGCCGAACGGGCCAAGAGCTTTCCCCACCAGCTCAGCGGCGGAATGCGGCAGAGAGTACTGTTGGCCATGGCCTTTGCCTGCCTGCCGAAACTGATTATTGCCGATGAACCGACAACTGCTTTGGATGTGACCATTCAAGCGCAGGTTCTTAAGACACTGCGCGGCATGCAGCGGGGGTGCGGAACTTCACTCCTGCTTGTTACGCATGACTTAAGTGTGGTGGCCAGTATTTCCGATCGGGTTTATGTCATGTATTCGGGTAAAATCGTTGAAAACGCACCGGTGGAGGACCTGTTTAAGCGGCCTTACCACCCTTATACGGTGGGGCTCATGTCCGCGGTGCCCACGCTTTCCGATCAGCGTAAAACGTTTACGCAAATTCCCGGTACGGTACCCCATCCCATGAACAAGCCTAGCGGCTGTTATTTCCATCCCCGCTGTGAGTATGCTACTGAACAATGCAAAAAAACAATGCCGCCTTTGAGAAAAATCGACGAAAATAGAGAAGTGAGATGCTTTCATCCGCTGTCTAAGGGGGTTTAGCCATGAAGATGAATAAGAAGAAACAAGATCCGATTCTGACATTGGAGGGTGTTTCGGTGCATTTCCCGGTGAGGGGGGCTATCCCCTTCATTAAAAAAGGTGAGATTCAGGCCGTCAGCGATGTTTCGTTGAGCATTAAACGGGGCGAAACCTTCGGCATTGTGGGTGAATCGGGCTGCGGCAAGACCACATTGGCCAACGCCATGATCGGGATGGTCAAACCCACCTCCGGTAATGTAATTTTTGCCGGTAAAAACCTAAACGAACTGCCCAGGGACGAATTTAAGCAAACACGCCGGGAGATGCAGATGATCTTTCAAGATCCGTTCTCGTCTTTAAACCCTCGTTTCAATGTCTACCAAATTATTTCGGAGCCAATGTTTATTCGCGGCGAAGACGACGAGGAGACAATGCGCGAGCGGGTTGTGGAGCTTTTGGAATTGGTGGGGCTCTCCGCGGAAGATCTTTATCGCCATCCGTCGGATTTTTCCGGCGGGCAGCGGCAGCGGCTGGGCATAGCCCGCTCCATAATTCTTAATCCCAGCTTCTTGATTTGTGACGAACCCGTTTCGGCCCTGGACGTGAGCATTCATGCTCAAATTCTGAATCTGTTAATTATGATTCAGGAAAAAATGAAGCTTACCTATGTCTTTATTTCACACAATCTGGCCGATGTGAAAAGTATGTGCGATAGCCTGGCAGTCATGTATCTGGGCAAAATCATGGAAACCGGTGAAAGCGACAAGATTTTCGCCAGGCCTTTACACCCCTATACCCAGGCTTTGTTGGACGCCGTTTTAGACATTAATTTCAGGCGGGATCGGGAGCAGGCCATTTTACAGGGTGATATTCCCAGTCCCATCAACCCGCCGCGGGGCTGCCGGTTCTGGCAGCGCTGCCCCAAGGCCATGGTAGGCTGTGAAACGGTGCCTCCCGTTCTTTGTGAGGTTGAGGAAGGCCACTCGGTTGCCTGCCATTTCGTCAATGGATTCCCCGCAGGGGAATTACCGGAAAACTACCTAAAACCCATCGCCAAAAACTAGAAGGAACATGATCAAAGAAGCCCCGCGCCTGCGGGGCTTCTTTATTCATCCAGCTCCCAGTTTTGTTTATCCGCGTAGGCCTTGCGGATATCTTCCAAGACATGCGCGTGGCGGAACTCCCGTTGGTAAACAAGGTTTATTTCTCGTACGATGTGCAAGCCTTCCACCGGTACAGACACTAGTTTCCCCCGTCTCAAATCCTGTTCGACCGCGCTGTGGGAGATAATTGTCACGCCTAAATTGGAAGCCACCAACTCCTTAATCGTTTTAATGTTGTTGGTCTCGATAATGACGTTAAAATTGTCAATCGTCTCCGATACACTGACTAGATACTTTTCGAAAAGAGAACGGGTACCCGCATCGGGTGTGCGCAGGACGAATTTCTCTTTTTTTAATTCCTGCAGATCAACGCTGCTGCGCTCCGCCAGGTGGCTGGCGGGCGAGACCACCAGGCACAAATAATCCGTGTCCAAAAGCAGGGAGATATAGTTCTTCTGCGGTATTTTGCCCTCCACAATCGCCCAATCCAGCTCGTAATTGGAGAGCATTGTATAAATTTCTTTTATAGTTTCAGTGATAATGTTGATATGGACGTGTGGATTGCTCTTACAATAATTCACAAAGATCTGCGGCACCAGGTGCTCCGCCAAGGTTGTGGTAATTCCCACATTGAAGCGCTGTACGTTGCGCTGTAGGTCTTCAATTGCCTGGCGGGCATTCTCTTCCAGATTGAGTAAACGGCGGGCATAGGTGAGCAAAATCTCCCCCTCCGCAGTGGGCGTTAGCTGGCGTTTTCCTTTATAAAAGATATCTATGCCATATTGTTCTTCGAGCGCTTTAATATGATAGCTCACCGCCGGTTGGGTGAGGGACAGAAGACGTGCTGTCTGTGTGTAATTCTTAACGTCCGCTAATACGAGCAGAGTTTTGATTTTCGGATCGATCATGGAATCCCCCCCTTTGGTATCAACCAAATTTATTGATCGACAAAATATGATAATTTGATATTATCACAGTTGATGCATATAATCAAACCACAGACAAAAACAGGCCGAAAAAGAAAGGGTGAGGTCCATGTTTCTTCTCAGTTTTAATCTCGACACAAATACATCGGTAATCCTGACGATTGCGATTATGCTGTTTATAGCTTTCTTGTTGACCAGGATTACAAAACGGTTTAATCTGCCTAACGTAACCGCCTACATTCTCGCCGGTATTCTCATTGGGCCCCACGTGCTCAATCTAATACCCGCGAGTGTGATCCACGGCATGGAGTTTTTGACTGATCTGGCGTTGGCCTTCATAGCTTTTGGGGTGGGTAGATATCTCAAGCTTTCTTCTCTGCGGGAAAATAGTTCGCAGACCGTAATAATTACACTTTTTGAATCACTCCTGGCGGGGGCAATTGTGACTCTGTCCATGTATTTTATCTTCCGGATACCCTTAGCCCTGGCGTTGATGCTGGGTGCAATCGGTTCTGCTACCGCTCCTGCTTCAACTATCATGACCATTCGCCAGTATAAGGCGGAGGGCCCCTTTGTCAACATGATTTTACAGGTGGTTGCGCTAGATGACGCGGTCGCTTTGATTGCCTTCAGTGTTGTTGCGGCAGTGATTCAGGCCACCGTTGGCGGAGGGACCATTGAAGCGGCCGTGATTCTTCTGCCGATTATATTCAACTTGGCGGCAATTTTGCTCGGTGTTGGCTGTGGTTTTCTGCTGAATAAAATGATCAGTGAAAAACGCACGAGTGATAACCGCCTACTGCTTTCGGTCGCCACGATCTCCGCCCTTGCCGGATTTTGCGCTGCGTTTCACGTTTCGCCGCTGCTGGCGTGCATGGCCTTGGGTACAACTTATATTAATATTAGCGGGAACAGCGAACTTTTTGATCAGGTCAATGATTTCGCCCCCGTTATTTTAACCATGTTCTTTGTCTTATCGGGCATGCGGCTCGATGTGCCGGCCTTAAAAACCGCCGGAATCGTGGGAGTTGGCTACTTCTTCATAAGAATCATGGGAAAATACGCGGGTGCTTATCTGGGGGCCGCGGTAAGCGGTGCTTCCGGCGAAATCAAGCATTACTTGGGTTTGGCGCTCGTTCCGCAGGCCGGCGTGTCCATCGGGCTGGCTGTTTTAGGTCAGAGGCTGCTGCCTGCCGAAATGGGCTCTTTGTTATCCACCATCATATTATCTTCAGCTGTCTTGTATGAGATGGTGGGGCCTGCCTCGGGCAAGCTTGCCCTGCATCTGGCAGGCGCGATACCGCGGGAGCGCAATGAAAAACGAGATACCGAGGCGGTTGAAAGCGAAGAGATAGCCTCAGACTCCGGGCTGCTGCATGTTTCCCGTTCGTAACGACAAAGGCTGGTTTGCGCCGTTAGGCGGCCAAACCAGCCTTTTACCCAAAAAAATCAGTATTCCTCTCGCAAGCCAAACTCCGCATCTTCTACCCATTGTTCCGCTTTGATTAAATGCTCTATGATCTCCGCGAAGATTTTATAGTGTTTCTTTTCTTCTTCGACTAAGAACTCAAAAAGCTGTCTGTCTTGTTTTGTTTCGCTTTCCTGCAGCATTTTCCGATAGAGTTCAATCATCTCCCGTTCTTTTTCGAGAGCCAAGCGGTAACCATCGAGCTGGTCCGGGGTAGTCTTAATTTTCACACTGAAATCATCAAGATCGGCAAATACGTTTTTGAACTCTGCATACGCCCTGCTGCCGGCGAGATCATACTCGGCCTTTTTGGCGTATTTTCGCAGGATCTCGCTGTGCAGACGTTCTTCAGCGGCGAGTAATTCGAAAACGGGTCGGAGGTTGTTATTCTTGTTAAGCTCGGCTTGATCAAGATAATAACGTTCGCCGTCAAGTTCCATCCTGATCGCAAATTCTAAAGCGCTCATGTCAGGCCTCCTTTATCAATATTAACTTATTTATTAGGTAAGAGCAGCCCTAATCCTTCCCAAAAAGGCAGAAGCCCGCCGAAAAAAGTTATTTTGCTGAAATTTGGGCAATCTAGAGGGGAAAGGCGGCCCGGCATGCATATTTTGCGGTATAAACAGGAAATCACGATGTTATTGCGAATGAGTAATTTAGGCTTGACAATCTTAATGGGAAGTGTTATCATTAAGATACTGAACGAGAACAACATTTCTAAGGAGGAGTATTGATGAACTTACTTGGACTGCCGAAAGATGGACTGAAAAAGGTTGCCGAACATCTTGACTTATATCTGGCTGATCTACATGTGCTGTATACCAAACTGCACAACTATCACTGGAACGTAGAGGGCCCGCAGTTCTTTGCCCTGCACAACAAGTTGGAAGAGCTGTACGACTTTGTAGCTGAAGAGATTGATGAAGTGGCCGAACGGATTCTCATGCTCGGGCACCGCCCATCCGCTTCGCTCAAAGTTTATCTGGAGAAAGCTAGGCTGCAGGAGGCCGAAAGTGCGGCAATCTTGGGTAAAGACTTGGCAGAGCAGCTGCTGAAGGATTACAGTACGATCGTGAAAGGGCTGCGCGAAGGCGTTGCGGCTGCCGCGGATATTGGTGATGAGGCTAGTGCGGATTTAATGATTGGTGCTCTGGCGGAATATGAAAAAGCAATGTGGATGCTGAAGGCATTCTTGAACCGCTAAATATAATTTGCAAAACAACCCCGGGTTTCACTAGAAAACCCGGGGGTTTTTTATGCTCGCAGCAGTGCGTTTAGTGCAACCGGAAACTTTTCTCCGGCTAGGGTT
>CAZVDE010000015.1:0-41461 GCA_964626065.1 uncultured Clostridiaceae bacterium
GTTCAATTCAAGTATAACTTGTCACGACTTTTTGTCAACAATCGGACAAGCGTGGTTTAGAGGCAGAGGATCGTTGTTCTTATTCTGATGGAGAAAAGTTGCATAATAAATTAAACACAAGGAGGAAAACTCCGCCGAGTGGCGAATCAGTTTTTAAAGGGAGTTAACAAGAGTTGCTTCTTTGTTTGGCAGACGCAAGTATTTTGTCCAAGAATAGTATTTTTAAAAAAGGGGGTTTTAAAAGAGAGCGCCCTCGGCTCGAGGGTAGAGAAAACAGCAGTGCACAGCAACTCTAGAAATGGAAAACAGGAGGATGAAAATGAAAAAATCAATGCTTGGATTATTCACTGCACTTCTTTTAGTAAGCCTTTTCAGTTCGCTTTGCTTTGCGGAACCTTCCGGAAGAATATTGGTTTATGCAAGCCATAACGAAGAGTTCGCCCAAATAACGGTGCAAGAGTTCATGAAGCTTTACCCGAAAGTTCAAGTAGAGCATATCAGATTATCCGCCGGCCCGGTGTTGGCGAGGATTAAGGCCGAAAGAAATCGGCCCCAAGCAAGTGTTTGGTGGGGCGGCCCCGCTGATACTTATGCAGCTGCGAAAGAAGAAGGTTTGTTAGAACCGTATTTTTCGGCTGAGGCAGAACATATTCCGGCTAAGTTTAAGGATGCGGAAGGTTACTGGACCGGTTTTTATGTGGGTCTTCTAGGATTTACGATCAACGACCGTTCGTTTAAGGAGCTCGGGGTTTCTGTGCCCACAAGCTGGGGAGACTTGCTGCGGCCCGAATTCAAGGATTTAATTGTCATGGCTAACCCCGGGACCTCAGGCACGGCCTATACTGTTTTAGCAACGTTAGTTCAGCTTTGGGGCGAGGAGGAAGCTTTCGCCTATCTCAAAAAATTAGATGCCAACATTCAGCAGTATCCGACTTCCGGTTCCGCTGCCGGGCGGATGGCCGGTTTGGGCGAAGTTGCAATCGGGATCGATTACGGTCACGCCGTGCCCCAGTTGGCTGTACAAGGCTACCCGGTATCTGGCTCATTTCCCAAGGAAGGAACAGGTTATGAAATTGGCGGGGCCGCGATTATTAAAGATGCGCCGGAACCCGAATTGGCTAGACTCTTTTTAGATTTTGTGCTGAGCAAACAGGGACAGGAACTGGCGGCCAAAGTAGGGGCTTACCCCACCCCGATTCATGCGCATGCCGAGGTTCCTCCCCAGGCCGTTCCCATAGATGCAGCTGAACTGATCGACTACGATTTTGGTTGGGCGGGCAAAAACAGGGATCGTCTTGTAGAACGCTGGAATGACGAGATCTTAATGGAGAAGGGCAATTAGTGATGGGTAAAGCAGTTCATTCCAATTTGGGATCTTCACGAAGACAGGGGCGGCTCGGGGGCCTGCTAAGAAAACTACCACTGCTGATGGTGGTAGTGGGATTAACAGTCTTTCTCGTTCTGTTCGTACTGCTTCCAATAGGTTCCATTTTGGTCGAGAGCCTCCTTAAAAACGGGGCTCTCGACCTGTCGGGGTTTCTAAGAATGCTTAGACAACGGTTTTTGAGACAAACGGTCAAGAATTCGTTAGTCTTAGCCACTACCGTTTCGGTCATAGCCACATCCTTGGCTTTCGCCTTGGCCTACTGCACAACCCAGTTTAAATTAAAGGGTTTGCGGTTTTTGGAATGGGTAATCTTATTACCCATCGTCTCACCACCTTTTGTCATCTCTTTAGCGGCAATTTTGTTATTTGGCAAAGTTGGCCTGGTTACTAAAAACTTACTGGGCCTAAACACGTCATTTATTTACGGGTTTCCGGGACTGGTTTTTGCCCAGACGTTCGCTTTGTTTCCCCTGGCATATATATTGTTGGTTGGTACGTTGGGAAATCTAGACCCCAGTGTTGAAGAGAATGCTCAGAATTTGGGTGCTTCACCCTGGAAAACCTTTACGTCCGTCACTTTACCTATGGCTACGCCGGGAATTGCAGCGGCGATGCTGTTGGTGTTTGTTCAATCCATCGCTGATATTGGCAATCCTATGCTGCTCGGAGGCGATTATCATGTTCTGGCCGCCCAAGTTTATTTCCAATTGATGGGCTCGTACAACCCTCAGGGAGGAGCCATTTTAGCGGTCATTTTGTTGATTCCTTCCATTACCGCTTTTGTTTTGCAAAAATTCTGGGCTGAAAGGCGTTCTTACGTGAGCATCACCGGAAAAACGGCAAGAACCAGACAGAAGACAAGCGATCCGCTTGCGGTTGGTTTGGGGACTGCATTGTGCTCAACAGTAGCGTTCATTATTTTGTTGTTTTACGGTATGGTCTTTGTGGGGGCATTTAGTAAGCTATGGGGAATAGACTATAGTTTTACCTTGCGGAATTTCAATCACATTTTTTTCTTGCGGGATACCAGGCCCATTTTCCACACGTTGCAGCTTTCGGCCGTTGCGGCACCTATTTCCGGCATCATTGGTATTATTGTAGCCTACGTCTTGGTACGAAAACGGTTTATAGGCAAAAACGTATTAGAAGTAGTCTCTGTCCTAAGCCTGGCCGTGCCCGGGGTAATTTTGGGAATCGGTTATGCAATTTTCTTCAACAAACCACCGTTTATTCTCAGCGGTACCGCCACGATTATTATACTTTCTTTTGTAGTGCGTACAATGCCGATTGGCATTCGGGCGGGAGTGGCCGGCTTACAGCAGATTGATCCCGGTCTCGAGGAGGCATCGGCTAATCTTGGTGCGAGTTCCTCTCAGACGCTGAAAAGAGTGGTTATACCGCTATTGCGTCCGGCTTTTTTTGCGGGGCTTTTAAATGCATTTATTCGCTCAATGACTTCCATCAGCGCCGTAATCTTTTTAATATCGGCAAGATGGCAGCTTTTGACGGCGGCGATTCTGGCGGCGGTGGAAATCGGCCAACTCGGCCTTGCGGCGGCCTATGCCGCAGTCTTGATTGTCTTGACGAGCGTTTTTATGGGGTTGCTGCGATTTGGTTTAAATCGCCTGGGAAAAACACCGACCGACTTAAGTTGTTAAAGAATAGGGAGGGTAATTGCCATGAACAATAAATCCGTATCGTTAAAGGTTCAAAACGTCACAAAGACTTTCGCCATACCCGGGGGGTCAAAAGTTGTAGCGGTGAATGATTGTAGTTTTACCGCGGCTCCGGGAGAATTTGTCACGTTGTTGGGGCCATCAGGGTGCGGCAAAACAACTCTGTTGCGCCTTATTGCAGGATTCGAAACGCCTGATAAGGGGCAGATATTTTTGAATGACGCCAGTATCAATCACTATTCACCCCAAAATCGGGATATGGCCATGGTTTTTCAAAATTATGCTCTGTTCCCTCACATGAACGTATTCAAAAATGTGGCATACAGCCTGAGTATAAAAAAGCAATCTCGTTCGATGATCGAGAATGAGGTCAAGGAAGCCTTAAAATTGGTTGGTTTAGAGGGTATGGAAAGCAGGAGTACCGGCCAGTTGTCCGGAGGCCAGCAGCAAAGAGTGGCCTTGGCCCGAGCGTTGGTGAAAAAGCCGTCCGTGTTGCTGCTTGATGAACCACTGTCAAATCTTGATGCCAAGCTTAGGATACAAACTCGCTATGAACTAAAAAATATCCAAAGAAGGCTAGGTATTACCACACTCTACGTAACTCACGATCAAGAAGAAGCCCTTTTTCTCTCCGATAAGATCATACTGATGAACAACGGTATAATTGAGCAAATAGGAGAACCGGCAGAGGCATATCAAAGACCCGCTACACCATTTGTAGCTAAGTTTCTTGGGTCTGCTAATTTTGTTAAAGGAAGGCTTATACGGCAAGATGGACATGAATCGGTAATGGAAGTTTTGGGCCAGGAAGTTTCGGTTCGAAGGGAAATAAACAAGAACCAAAGCTGGGTAATGGTGCGGCCCGAACATATTCGCTTGGTCTCGCGTAACAAGGAAGATGCGAATAAGGAAAATTGTGCAATAGTTAAAAGGGCCCACTACCTGGGAATCTGGATTGAGACCTTTTTGGAAATCAACAATCAGACTATTGTTGCCAGGATCTTGGCTGAACCCGGCAGTAGGGTCTGGGACGTTGGGGATGTGGTGGAACTGCAAATAGTGCAGGGAGGCATACATCCCATTTCCAATGTTACCGAGGAAATGATGGCCGCCGAAGTTGCTAGTACCCTACTTTAGGTCGCGAATTTAACATTAAATAAACACCCGATTTAAGCAAAAAAACCTCTGCGTTCGCTTTGTAAAAACGAGAGCGGTGGTGATTGGTGTCTTAAAGCTAAAAAAACAGATTGAAGTTGTGCATAGATCTAGTCGGCGAAAGGAACATGTAATGATGATTGATTTAATCCAAAGACTCAAAGGACGATTAGTGGTATCCTGTCAGTCCTTTGAAGGCGAACCCTTATATGGTTCGAATTATATGGTTGCCATGGCAAAAAGCGCGGTCTTAGGTGGTGCCGGTGGAATTAGGGCCAACGGGCCGGAGGACATAAGGGCTATTAAAGAGACGGTTGATCTACCTGTTATAGGTATTTACAAACAGCAGTATCCGGGCTATGAAGTCCGGATCACCCCTTCTGCAAAGGAGGTTCTTGCCATTGCAGAAGCGGGGGCGGATATAATAGCTGTGGATGCAACTAAACGGCCGCGCCCGGGAAGTAAAGACACTGAGGAGTTTTTACAGCAAATCAGGAAATTGACGGACAAGCCAATCATGGCAGATATTTCTACATTAGACGAAGCGATTATGGCCGAGCAAGTCGGTTTTGATATTGTTGCCACGACATTGTCCGGCTATACTGAATACACACAGCAGTTTTTAGAGGAACAACCGAATTATGATTTGCTGGAACAAGTTATCCGCAGTGTTTCAATCCCCGTAATGGCTGAAGGGCGGTTCTGGGAACCGGTGCATGTTGTGAAGGCATTAGCTTACGGGGCCTGGGCGGTAACGGTTGGGGGCGCCATTACTCGACCCCATCTAATTACGGAGCGCTTTGTGAAATATATGAAAGTGAATTGAAATATAGAGGCATTCTAAAATCATTCCTTTGGTTGCTCAACCTTGAATATCAATAATAACTCACTTAGTAATCCCTTCCTCGTGACGGAAATCGCCGTATGATCACGACGGAGGGGATTGCTTAAAAAGCGGTTCTGTTCAGTTAATAGTCCTTCCTCGATGTTTCCCATCGATTTTTGGCTTTCGGGGCCGGTCCCGGAATGGCAAACGTTGGGATTGATACAGTATAACGGGTGCTCAAGCAAACTGCCAACGGCCGGTAGCGCAATCAAAGGGTTCGGCAACAATCGCATTAGCTCGGGAAACCCGTCTTTGCACCAACCGGAAATCACTTCAAGGCAGGATTTTAAGCTAAAAAACGAGAAGATACAGGCATGTTTCATACCCAAAACATGTAAGAGTGGTAATGGGGCTGCCACTATGCTATTTTCTCGTTTTTGTTTTGTAAATAGGAGGGCTACCGGCCGGTGGTATTTTGCTCATTATTAAGCTTGATTAAGTATATAGAGGGATGGTGGGCCAGCTGCAATTTGTTCTTCCCAATCAAGAATATAAAGAGCGGGCAATCCGTTATATCCAAAAATTTCCGGATTGCGGTTCGGCTATTAATGGAATCGGGCACCTATGAGGAATGGCTGCAAAAGATTCGGGCAGATTTGGACATCGCGAACGTACAGTTAGATCGGGTACCATCCTTCACCTACTTTTATGTCCGGCGAAATGATGGAGAAATTGTGGGCGTGATCAATATCAGGCTATTTCTTAACGACTTTCTTAAAAGGGAAGGGGGACACGTGGGGTACAGTATTCGGCCCTCGGAACGCAGAAAGGGCTTCGCAACCAGGATGCTGAAAGAGATGGGCTTGAGCATTATGAAGAAATCAAGGCTAGTGTGATCACAGAATTTTGCCTGACGGGAGGATCATGGATGAAAATTTATCAAGTTGATGCCTTTACAGAAGAGCCGTTTAGGGGAAACCCGGCGATTGTTTGTGTTTTGGATTCCGCACCGAGCGAAAAATGGATGCAGGATGTGGCCGCTGAGATGAATTTGCCCGAGACGGCCTTCCTAATTCCGGTCAATAACGCATACACCTTGCGTTGGTTTACACCAAATTCTGAAGTTGATCTGTGTGGCCATGCGACGTTAGCAAGCGCCCATATTTTGTGGGAACGGGGATATTTGGGCGCAGATCAAGAAGCAGTTTTCCGGACAAAGAGCGGAACGCTCTTGGCTAAAAGGGATGGGGGCTGGATTCAACTCGATTTTCCGGCAACGCCGGCTGAGGCAGCGGATGTTCCCCCTAATCTTGTTGAGGCCTTAAATATCTACCCGGTTTATATAGGGAAAAACAGCTTTGATTATTTGATTGAAGTGCAGTCTGAGCAGGTTGTCCGGGATATCGAACCAGATTTTACAAGGTTGATGAAGGTGCCCATGAGGGGGGTCATAGTGACTGCGAAATCAGAGAAGTATGATTTTGTTTCGCGCTTCTTTGCCCCGGAAATTGGTATATTCGAAGATCCCGTGACCGGCTCGGCCCACTGTACTTTAGGGCCCTATTGGCAGAAAAAGCTAGGGAAAAATAAGTTCAATGCATATCAATCATCCGAAAGAGGCGGGAGACTGAAGGTTTGGGTCGCGGGAGAGCGAGTTGTGATCTGGGGTAAGGCAGTCACTGTTATGGAAGGTAGTCTATTATACTAATGGGTATATGAGGGGCGATGCGGGATGCCTTATGCAATCGAACTGTATTTGGATAAAAAGGGCGCAAATGCTGTGGAGCAAATACATTTGGCGCTCAGAGAAAATGGGATCACCGTTGATTGGGGAACCAAACCCCACGTGTCTTTGTGCATCTATGAGGATTTGCCCATCGGTGAATTTGAAGCCGCGTTGAAGCTTTTTGCCGGAGAAATAGCACCCTTCGAAGTGACGTTTTCAAACGTTGATGCCTTCCAAACGGAACGGCCGGTGGTATTTCTGGCCCCGAAAGTGACACCGGAACTGGCCGCTGTTCATCGTAAATTCCATGATTACTTTAGGCAATACAGTGATACTGCATGGCACTATTATAAACCGGGGGTCTGGATTCCCCATTGCACTCTGGGCATGAATCTATCTCAGGATATGTATTTGCGAGCTATGGAGATCCTAAAAGGAGTTCAGTTGCCCATAAAGGCCACATTTGAAAGCGTGGGGATCTTAAAATTTCATCCCAACGAACAATTATCCGTTTTTGACCTTGGTTAAGGCTAGGCAACAACCCAGGTTATGGGTACGCGGATTTCACTCTGATAAGGCTGTTTTCGTTTATCTTCCTAACGGAAGGCATACGCTATATCAACCCTTTTTCGGGGGGCACTGGAAAGGTGGAGGAAATGAAACTCGGTTTGATTATTAACCCAATTGCCGGAATGGGCGGGCGGGTTGGTTTAAAGGGTACCGATGGTGATGAGATCCTACAGCGGGCACTCGATTTGGGAGCGGTCCCCGAAGCCAATGCTAAAGCTAGGCGGGCCCTAGTGGAGTTATTGCCCTTGCGGGAGGAAATTCGAATTTACACCTACCCGGGGGCAATGGGCGAAGATTTGGCCAAAGAATTGGGCTTTTCAACCACCCTTCTCGGTGCCACCGGGCCCAAAACCAAGGCTCAGGATACGATGGCGGCAGCTCAAGCCATGTTGGAGGAGCGGGTTGATTTACTGCTTTTTGCGGGAGGTGATGGCACTGCCCGCAACGTCGCGGCGGTGATTAACACAGGGCTTCCCGTACTGGGTATTCCGGCCGGGGTGAAAATCCATTCCGGTGTCTTCGCCAGCCACCCGGAAGGGGCCGGCAGGCTCGCCTCTAAGTTTTTCTCCGGTGAAGAGTTGGAGTTGGTTGATGGCGAAGTGATGGACATTGATGAGCGGGCCTTTCGAGAAGGGATCATCACGGCACGCCTTTACGGTGTAATGAGAATTCCTTCCGCCCCCGAGTTTATTCAAACCGCCAAAGCGGGGGGCAGTCAAGCGCCCGAGCGGGAGGTTCTTTTGGGCATTGCTGAACGAATTGTGGAAGAGATGGAGGACAACCCCGACACATTTTATATTATCGGTTCGGGCAGTTCTCTTAGCCCCGTCATGGAACTGTTAGAACTACCAAACACTCTGCTTGGCATTGATGTTGTCCGGAACGGGCAATTAATTGCTCAAGATGCGAATGAACGGCGGATTTTAGAGCTGATTGAAGGGCAGCGGGCGAAGATAGTTGTCACTGTAATCGGCAAACAAGGCTATGTTTTTGGCCGGGGAAACCAACAGATTAGTGCCGAGGTGATCAAACGGGTGGGCCGGGAAAACATTGTAATTGCAGCAACCCGCAGCAAAATTGATGGTCTGCAGCGGCGCCCTTTACTGGTCGATACGGGCAATCCGGAGGCCAACTCGTTATTTAAAGGCTATGTTAGGGTGATCACCACCTATAATTCGGAGATTGCGGTTAAAATCCAAGGTTTGGGGCAGTAAAATGAATTGCATGGGGGGCAAGCCGGATGAAAATCGGTCTTGTTTCGGAATGCTTTGTTGACGGGGATGTGGAATTCAATGCAAACCAAATCAGGAAACGGTCGATTGAAAGCAGCGAAATGGGCCTAGACCTGATTTGTTTTGGTGAATCCTTTTTGCAGGGTTTCGAAGGGTTGAGCTGGGAATACGCCCAGGATTTATCGCGGGCCCTATCTCAGGACGATGAAATCATTAATTCTTTGCGGAAAACAGCGAGTCAGCACAGAATCGCGCTCTCTTTCGGCTATATGGAACGGGCCCAGGGAAGCATTTATTGCAGCAATCTTGTTATATCCCGGGAAGGTAAAATTATAAACAACTTTCGGCGGCTGTCCCCCGGTTGGAAAGAGCCCACGGCCGATGGCAATTATAAAGAAGGTAGGGGGTTCTCTGTCTTTACCTATGGGGGTAAACGGTTTGCTACCGCCATTTGCGGCGATTTATGGTCCGATGAAAATCTTAATGCGGTGAAACAATTGCAGATCGATTGTCTTTTGTGGCCAAACTATGTGGATTATTCCACGCAGAAATGGGAAAGCGGAGAAAAAGAGGAATATGCACGCCGTGTGCGGGATATGCCGTTTTCTGTGCTTATGATCAACAGTTATGCCAAGCAGCCCAAGAGAGCCAAGGGAGGCTGCTTTGTGTTTTGGGATGGCCTAATTGTACAGGAATTACCCATGGGAAAATTGGGCGTTTTAGTTTATGAATTATAACGGCCCCGGCGCATATATTAGCTGCCTTTCTTAGCCGGTGCAGACCTAGTGGGGGGGATTGCAGTGCCATTGAATAAGGTTCAACAACCAAACATCCTTACTATTAACGAAAGGCTTAGGCTGCGGGCTTACGATGGCGATTATCAAGTTGCCGTTCCCTGGTATCAAGACGAAACTGTATATTATAACTCCGAGGGAATTTCTGACCAAGCGAGTATCCCCGATGCGGGATATGTGCGCCGCATGTATGAATATTTATCAACCCACGGCGAGCTGTATTTTATCGAGATCCTGGAGGATGGAAAATTTACCGCAATAGGGGATGTCACACTCAAGGCGCAAAACCTCCCTATTGTGATTGGTCTCGCCAAATATCGTGGTGTGGGTATTGGAACACTGGTCATGCGGGCTATCCTGCGGAGAGCCAAGGAAATAGGCATAACTAAGATTTATAGTTCCGTTATCTATGATTATAATACGGCTTCCTGCAGGCTGCATGAGTCACTGGGGTTTAAATGCGTGGAAACAAGGGGTAACGAAAGGATCTACGAATTAGTGCTGTAGAGACTACTCAACAGGGTAAGTATTACTCTTATTGTCCGAACTAGTCACAATTGACGGCGGGGCATTTGGGGCATCGCATTTTGGAAAACAAGATCGGGCTGGAGCAAAAAGGAGAAATCGGGATATGGGTTTGTACGCTACGATTAATAAAAGAAAATCCTGTCGGGATTACACCGGGCAATCTTTTGATGGGCCTAAGCCGGCGACGATTAGTGATGCAATTAACGGGTTTGGATTCACTCTTTTTGGTGA
The DNA here is from genome assembly GCA_964626065.1 of uncultured Clostridiaceae bacterium. GTDB lineage: Bacteria > Bacillota > Limnochordia > Darwinibacteriales > Darwinibacteriaceae > UBA3910. The sequence continues at coordinate 10,126 of CAZVDE010000015.1, forward strand.
GTTAGTGTAACGACCGACAGAACCGGGGGTGATCGCGTGCTAAGAAAAGAAACATTTGATACTGTTGCGGCAGAATATGAAAAATATCGGCCTAGCTATCCCGAGGAATTATTTGACGATCTTGTGGAATATTCCGGTATAATGCCCTGTGCAAAGATACTTGAGATCGGCTGCGGCACGGGCCAGGCCACATCTAGTTTAGTCCGGCTGGGCTATACCAATCTTACCTGCGTGGAACTTGGCGCAAATTTGGCTCAGCTTGCTTTAGAAAAATTCAAGGACTACCCACAATTAAAGGTGATCAATTCCTCCTTTGAAAATTGGAGTGGAGAAGATAACTCGTTTGATTTGGCTATTTCCGCAACTGCCTTTCATTTTATCGAACCGAAATACGGCTATGAAAAGGTAAATAGGCTGTTGAAAAACGGCGGTTCCATCGGTTTTTTCTGGACGATTCATGTGCAGCAGTATGACGAGTTGCATGCCAAAATCAGAGATATATATCAGCGTTACGCATCCGATTTAGATGATGCAAAGAAACCCGGCCCGGCAGAAGTGATCAGCGATCGGCTGCGTTTAACAAAAGAGCAGGGGTTTTTCGGCAATATTACAGTCAAGGAATATCGCTGGGTTGATACTTATACTTCTAATGATTACATATCCTTGCTAAACACCCATTCCGGACATAGGCAGCTTCCGGAAAGAACCAGAAACAAGCTGTTCGCCAGTATCAAAGAACTTATCGATGTCCATGGCGGTTGCATTGATAAACAGCAGTTGGTTGCCCTTTTTCTGGGCAGCAAAACCCAAATTTAGTTGCGGAAAGGCAAGAGAACACTTGTCTTCAGGCCGCGAGATCTTGACGGCGCCTGTGGAGAATAGTATAAATGAAAAAATAGGGTTTGGCGCCCCATGAGCAACCGGGCGTTCACATCCGGCGAGTGAACGGTCGAGAATTAGGTGATGATGAGATGTTGCTGTATTATGCCGGTTTAGTTGAAAAACTGGGGGGCCCGGCGAAGGCCAAGTACAGAGCACTGCGAAACGGGGAAGTACTATCTTGATCTGGCCTCCGGTAATGGCAACAAGTGCGATTTATTGCAGGCGGCAGGATTTCGACGTTTTTTCGCAAAAGTGATGAAGGGCGAAAAACGGGGCTTTGCAAACTAGGATGCTTAAGGGGGCGGTCATGTTGGGAAATCTCTTATTTACTGTGTTTGGTCTGGCGGTAGTGGCGTACATGGCGAAAGAGATCAAGGCATTTGTGGATGACAAATACTCGCCTTCCGGGCTGAATACCGATCCTAAGGCACGGCGTTGGCGGGGGATGCTTGCCTTTTTAGCCGGGTTTGTGGGCGGTGTATTAACATCGCGTATAGAAATCGGGTGGGGTTTGGATATCTTTTTAATAGCGGCGGTGGCACTACTCGTAACTTGGGCCGTTCTCGATATTTTAAGTTACCGGAGGATCAAGGACAGTAAGATCAAGCCGCAGCTGTTACTGATCCAAATAATGGCTGCCGTTGCCTTAGTTGTTCTCTTGCTTTTACGATTTAGGCCCTATTAGGCCCTAGCGGCACATGGGGGGATCAAATAATTGAATGCTTGGAAAACAGCTCTCAATGTGTTCGGTGCAAGGGCTCAAACTGCCGCAGAAAGAAAGGACGGAATATATGAGAATAGGGTTGCGCGATATTTGTCGGTATGATCATAAAAAGTATATGCAGCTGGCTATCGAAGAGGCGATCATCGCCGGAGAGAGGGGGGACAAGCCGATTGGGGCCGTCTTGGTCCATAACCACAAAATTATTGGAAAAATGTCTAACACATGGAACACTAAAAACAGCAAAGTTCACCATGCCGAAAACCATTTGGTAATGGAAAATGCCAATTATTTGAGAAAACATGGGCCGGAATGCATAATCTATACCACCCTAGAACCATGTGTAATGTGTTTGGGGACGATTGTCATGGCCGATATTAGAAATATAGTGTTCGGCTTTGAAGACAAATACATGATGACTAAAAACTTCATCGACAGCAATGCCTGGTTGAGGGATCGGGTGTTCAATTATCTCGGCGGTGTGAAAAGGGAAGAGTGTAGGGATTTGATTGTGCGCTACGGTGACGAGCGGGATAAGCAGATTCTCCTTTAACGGCTCGCGGCGAAAATCCCAAGGCCGCTCTTATGGAGGCAACACCGGGCCGATGACGAACGAAGGGACGATGAAACGTCCCTCGCTAACGTAGACCTCTTTGCCGGATTGGCTCGCGGGCTTTGACCCCGGTACCCATCAAACGGCCTTGGTAAACCCGGTATTTTTTCGGGAAAACGATTATAAGATTTTTATGCTCTCAAGCCCGTCGGGTAGGTTCGCCCCGGGCTAACTTGTTTTTAAGGGCTGAAAACGGCCACGTCCGGGGTGGGCAGATAATCCCATTTTCCTCGAAGGCCGTGGTGTAGGGCACCCAATTCTAGGTGCAGCATGGCAATGCCGCAATCTAAGCGTTTGGAATAGGTGGAACTTTCGCGTCCGGCGATAGCTATCTTTATTTTTTCATCCTGCACAAAAAAGCGCCATGGCTGCCGATTTACGGCAGAAGGGGCTAAACGAGCCGCTTCTAGGCCCGTTTTCACCCATGCGGGCCATGTTTCTTCCATTCCGTCCGGGCAGAGATCCGCGAGCTCTTTACGCCTATGATGGTAGCCAAACACGGAAAGAACAGTTTCTGTAAAATTATGTTCCTCAGCCGCATAACCCAGGGGCGAAATGGCTAGAACCTCTTCCTTAGGCTGCATGTCAATCTGCTGCAGAACGATTCCACGCTTAAAAAAACCGCTGACCCAGCACGTGCCTATTCCACGGGCGGTGGCTTCCAAGATCAGGCATTGGCCCAGATAACCCACTTTTTCCTGATAATTGGGGTCATCACTATTGCCTATGAAAGCCGCATAGGCGGGTGCACCGGTGACCTTTCCATAGGGGCCCACCGCTCCTTTGAAAACCTCCGTTGGCGGGTTATTGACAATTTCTATCCGCGCCCCGGAAAAATCTGCATTGAGCTTTTCTGCCAGGGCCTCCAATCGTGCCAAGGCCTTTTCATCTAGTGTCTCCCCGGTATACTGACGCCTTGAACGACGTCGGGGAATTGCTTCATACCAGCGAGGCTGCAAATGTTTGCTGAATGAGTTTTCTACCATGGGATTCCCCTTCCTGTTGATTTCAATCGCTTTGCCTTCATCTTCCATTCTAACGGTCTCGCCTAATCTTTTCAAATTGTGCGTTTATATCAAGAAAAGTGATTCAAATCACTGCGCCCCTATCCCAAAAACCCTATACTATAGTCGAACACTAAGTTATTATTGGTGGGTGCCTGGAACAAAAGGATGGGAAGGTGAGTGCAGATGAAGAATAAGCTGTTAGCCAAAGGTGATTTGATTTCCGCCTGGGAAGGCTTTAAAGGAGGTAGCTGGTCAAGGCGGATAGATGTGAGGGACTTCATTCAGCAAAACTACAGCCCCTACCACGGCGACGGTGAATTTTTAGTGGGCCCGTCCGCAGATACGACGTTTTTGTGGGATAAAGTGAATGGGTTGATTCAAACGGAAGTAAGGGCTCGTACCGTAAACGTTGATTTAGAACGTTTTAGCGGGATTGATAATTTCGCTCCGGGCTATATTGCCAAAGAGCGGGAACTGATCGTTGGGCTGCAGACTGACGAACCTCTAAAAAGGATTATGAACCCCTACGGAGGGTTTAGAATGGTGCGCAACTCCCTCAAAGCGTACGGACTAGAAATGGAACCGGAGCTAGAAAAGAGCTTTTTAGAATATAGAAAAACCCATAACGACGGGGTCTTTGACGCCTATACCAAAGAAATGCGTACAGTGCGTTCAGTAGGCCTCCTGACAGGACTGCCCGATGCCTACGGCCGGGGGAGAATCATCGGAGATTATCGCAGGGTGGCCCTTTATGGCGTTGATTATCTAAAAGAAATGCGCCTGCGGGATAAAGAGAACCTCAGCGGTGACGTGGATGAAAACAGCATTAGGATGCGGGAAGAATTTGCGGAACAAATTCGTGCTCTAGATGAAATGAAGTCCATGGCCGCCAAATACGGTTATGATCTGGGCAGGCCGGCCAAGAACGCGCGGGAGGCGGTGCAGTGGCTGTATTTTGCCTACTTGGCCGCTGTGAAGGAAAACAATGGTGCTGCCATGAGTTTTGGCCGCAACACTGCTTTTCTTGATATTTACATCAATCGGGACTTGAAAAAGGGCCTGATTGACGAGGCGATGGCGCAGGCGTTGATCGACCAATTAGTAATCAAACTGCGCTTAGTGCGGCATCTGAGAACACCAGAATACGATCAGCTGTTTGCGGGAGATCCGACCTGGGTTACGGAGGCAATCGGCGGAATGGGGGAAGATGGGCGACCTCTTGTAACCAAGACTGCCTTTAGATTCTTGCACACCCTAATTAACCTGGGCACCTCGCCTGAACCGAATTTAACAGTGCTGTGGTCGAACGATCTACCCAGGGAGTTTAAAGAATACTGTTCCTATCTCAGTATTAAAACCGCTTCTATTCAGTATGAAAATGACGATCTAATGCGGCCCATCTATGGTGATGACTACGCTATCGCCTGCTGTGTTTCGGCTATGCGGGTCGGCAAAGATATGCAGTACTTCGGCGCTCGGGCTAATCTGGCTAAAGCACTCCTATATGCGATCAACGGCGGCGTGGACGAAATTAAACGGGATAAAATTACCGGTGAACCAATTACCGTACTTTCGGGAATAGAAAAGAACAGGGAAGAAGTGCTGCGGTATGATACCGTTCTAACCTCTTTCCAAAAGGTAATGGACAAATTGGCAAAAATCTATGTGGAGACAATGAACACAATCCATTATATGCATGACAAATACGCCTATGAAGCCAGCCAGATGGCGCTGCATGATCCGGATGTGCATAGGTACATTGCCTTTGGCATTGCGGGAATCTCCATTGTGGCGGACTCGCTGGCGGCCATCAAATACGCCAAGGTAAGGCCCCTTCGCGATGAAAATGGGATTGCGCTGGACTTTGCAATTGACGGTGATTTTCCCAGATACGGCAATGATGATGATCGGGCAGATCGGATTGCGATTGAGGTCAACAAGTATTTCATGGATGCCTTAAGGAAAACCCCCGCCATAAGAAATGCGGAACACACCCTTTCGCTATTGACCATTACCTCTAATGTGATGTATGGCAAAATGACAGGGGCAACACCTGATGGCCGCAAAATGGGTGAGCCCTTTGCCCCCGGCGCCAACCCCATGAACGGCGCGGATCAGTTAGGAGCCCTGGCTTCCTTAAATTCGGTGGCCAAACTGCCCTATGCCCATGTCAACCAAGACGGCATTTCCAACACCTTCTCCATCGTGCCCGGCGCTTTAGGCAAAAATGAATCTGAACGGGTAATAAATCTAACCAACATTATGGGTGGGTATTTTAATCAGGGTGCCTTTCATTTGAATGTGAACGTTTTGGAAAAAGAAGTACTTTTAGACGCGATGGAAAACCCGGAGAAGTATCCCAATCTGACAATTAGGGTCTCGGGCTATGCGGTTAGATTTAACCAACTGGACAAGGAACATCAGCTGGATGTAATCAACAGGACGTTTCACAAGTTCGTTTAGGCTTGTCATTCAAAAGGAGGGGTGTTATGAAAGGGTATTTGCACTCACTGGAAACGATGGGATTGGTAGACGGGCCGGGGACGCGGACGATCTTTTTCCTGCAGGGCTGTCCTTTGCGGTGTGCTTTCTGCCATAATCCCGATATGCTGCTGAGGGTTGGGGGCGAAGAAATAACACCCCGACGGGTCCTGGAGATCGCCAATAGATATAGTTCTTACTATGGGGAAGAGGGCGGTATTACTTTCTCCGGAGGTGAGCCCCTACTGCAGGGTGAATTCGTCTTTAAATCGTTGGAACTTCTCAAAAAACACGGTTATAATACATGTATAGATACGGCGGGGTTTGGTGATCCAAGATATTACGGCAAAATACTACCTTTAGTTGATACCCTAATCCTCGATGTTAAAGCTTTTGATGAGAAATCTTTCACCCAATTGACCACAATTGATCGTTTCCAAACCTATCTCCATTTTCTCTTGCATTTAGATGACTACCATTTCGATGGCCAGATCTGGGTGCGTCACGTTATGGTTCCGGGCTTAACCGATAACGAGGGGTCGATGCAAGAATTCATCGAAATCATAAGGCCCATAGCCTATAGGGTCGATCGCCTGGAGATTTTACCCTACCATACTTCGGGTGTGAAAAAATATCGTGAACTGGGAATCCCCTATCGATTGGAAGGAGTTGAACCAATGGACAAGGAGCGGGCCAAAGAACTGGAAGTTTACGCCAACAGGCTCTTGGCAGAAAACCTGCGGCGGGATAGGCTGGCCAAGGACGAAAAGAAAAGGGCTAAACTTGAACTGCTAAAAGAACATGAGGTCGCTTCGGAAGCGGAGAAAGGGGAAATGCTGGCGGCTCTTAGGCAGCTTCCCCTCTTGAATGATATTTCCGATCAGGACGTGCAAGATGTGCTGGGGCAAGTTGTTCTTTCCAATTTCCAAGCAGGAGAATATATCTTTAAAACGGGCGATTCCCCCGAGTTCATGTACCTGATTGTAGAGGGCCAGATGAAGATTTTGTTTAACAGCATTGACGGAGAAGAGCTGATCTTTTATATTTATAAAGACGGGGACTTCGTGGGCGGGCATAACCTTTTGCAGAGAATGCCGTATCGCTACATCGGCGAGGCGCTCACGGACTGCAAGGTGGTGGCCATCCCCAGGCGCACCTTTGATCAATACTTCTTTGATTCCCCCGTGGTTTTACGCAGTATTTTAAACAAAAGTTTTGAGCGGATCCGCTGGGCCGAAAGTCTCATTCAGAGACTGGCTACCAGTAATGCATCTATGAAAACGGCGGGATTGCTCCTTAAATTGGCGGCTAGGATAGGCATGGAAACGAAAGAGGGCATTAGACTTGAACTTTCCATGAATCGGGAGGAGCTGGGCAGTTACTCGGGGTTAAAGCGGGAAACAATTACCAGAAAACTAGGCGAGTTTAGGGAGCTGGGCTATATTGAAATGGTGGGTAACAAAGTAATCATAATTAAAGATCTACAAGCGTTGGAAAGCTATGTTTTATAGATAACCGGGCCGGGATGCACTTTAAGTGTCCCGGCTTTTCGGTTTCAAAACCTGAGCAAACGCCCCGTTCTGCGGATTGCGACTTCCACTTTGACGTTGATCAGTGCTTCATGGAATCGCTCATTCCACTTATAGGCTTCTAAATCCTCGATGACCAAAAACTTGCCAGCAGCATGATTGCCAAACAAAAAAACGTCAACATTTAGACTTTGACATTTTTTAATGATAGTTACCACTCCGCTTTGTACGATATCTGCGAATACCCCTTCTAAGAAGGCCTTGAGTTCGGGTTGTTCGTATTTCACCTCACTTTGAATTGCCAAAATATCTACATCAAGGCTAATTTTGAGGTCAATCACCGGGTGCGGGCCGGTAATGTTCACGGCCACTTTGGTTTTCTCTGCTTTTTTGACGTCCAGAGGGATAACTAAATGAGGTGCTAGAGGGTCTTGAACGGTAAAAAACCCCCGTTCAAATTCTCCTCTGGCCATGAGCATATAGCGGGTTTCTTCACCCGTTAATTCGGCCACCATCTTGTCGCCGCGGAAAATAGCGGTGCCTAGAAACTCGGTTTTATTCTCGCCTTTGCGGGGAACTTCGCCTGCGGTGTAGTCCGCATCGGGCTTGAATTCTGTTCCCCACGGCTGACCCTTTTCCGGGAAGGCCGTTGGTTCGTTTATTGCACCAAGTGTGGCGATTGGTTGTTCATAAACAGATCGTAACGCACCGGAAAACTGGTTCAACGTCACCACCGGAAAAAAACCGGTCTCTTTCCCCCGGTCCAACAACAGTTGTAGATCTTCCGAAACCAAGCTGCCCAAAAGAGGCGTATTTTCTTTCAGAAATTCATCCGCGCGCCCCTTGACAACGATCACTCGAGCTGAAGGGCGAATTTCAATAAACCTGTTGATGGGTGCGATAAATTCGTTCACTTTACCGGATTTCGCCAATTCTTCTGAAAAAACGATGACGTGGGCGTGCGACAAGCTGATTTTTCTTGATCTAAGTGTGTTCAGCAAATTCATGCCTCCAAAAAATGAGGGGGCATCAACGGTCAGAACATCCTCTTCTCCGATTTTTGCCGTTTGGGAAGGGTTAGATCCGGAATCTTTACTGTCCGATGCACTTACCATCATGATCTGCAAAGTCAGCCGCCATTTGTCCGCTCGGCCTTGATCAACGCCAATGACTAAAACATGGAGTTGCTGACCGATTTCCCGGGCGTCGTAACAGGACGCCAGACTTAGCGCAATCAGGATAAGCGCCGAGAGGGACACTAGTCTACGCATTGGCCTCAGTCCCCTTTTTGCGAATAAGCGCAGCTGTCAGGGCGATCAGGGGCATGACAAAGAAAATCAAAGAACCGATTTTTCGAATCAACTCTACTGCTCCGACAATAATGGAAACCATATCACGGTGCATTAAAGAAGCTGCAAAGACAAGGACAGAGCCTCCAAGCACAATCGGATTTTTGTCGGGGATCCTAAACGTTTTGCAGAATATCCAAACAAAAGAATAGAACATTGTGGCGGTGGAAATCAAAGAACTTATGATCCAGATCAACAAAAAAACGGGTTCTACTCGCTGTAAGGTTTGGCCGTAATCAATGAGCGCTGCCATTTCGTACATGGGAGCGATGATTTCTCGACCAATGTGATAGGGGAAGGACAGGCTGAAAAACAAAAGGGACGACGAAAGGATCAAGGCGGATAAACCAAGACTTATGAGTCCTTCCCTTTTGATGTATTGCGCGCCTTGAAATGATTTGGCGAAGACGGCAAGTACAATGATCTCTCCATAAACGGAGCTCCTCACAAATCCGTTCCAAACAGTTGCCTTAAGGCCGTGGCCTAAAATGGGGTAAAGGTTGTACAGCCTGTAATTCTGGCTGCCCAACATGATTACCAGGGTATAGCCTACCAGCATCGGATAGACAAGCAGTACGGACAATCTGGCAATGCTTTCCACACCCAGCTTGGCCAGGACAAAGATGGCGAGAACAAAAAATCCGATGATATACCAATTGGGGCTTAGTGGTAAAACGTATACTCGCATCGTTTGCGTAAATTCGGCCAGCCTAATAAATGCGATGGCCAAGGCGTAGACGCCCGTGATACAGGAAAAGACCGAGCCCAGCGGCCGGGAAAGCGCGATCTCGTAAATGTCCACTAGGTCTTTGCCTGGGAATCGTTTTAAGAGCTGATAAATACATAAGAATCCAAGCAAGGCCAATGCCGCCGCAACAAGCGTCATATACCAGCCTGCGGCGCCCACTAATTGCATTACTGTCGCCGGACTGGTAAAGAATACTTTTGCACTGATCGTAATTGTTATAAGCCAAACCGCTTCGTGCATACCGATGGTTCCTTCGTCTATCATCACTTGGGCTCCTTTCCTTTTTTGTCTTGTTCCTTCCAACCCCTCACAACACTATGCGTTTTTTCCTTCTTCTTTGGAGTGAGTACATCGGGGCGTTCCGTCCGCCGCCAGGGGGGCAATGTAAAGATTACGGGTTTTCCTTTTGTTCTAGGTGCGACCGGACTCATATAGGGTACGCCGACAGACTTCATCGAACAGGCCATCGCGCCTAAGATAACAATTCCTATCGCTAGTCCATAAAAACCCGCTACAGCACCCAACAAAAAGAAAACGAACCGCAGAACGCGAAAGCCGAACGCTATCGAGAAATTCGGTATGGCAAAGTTGCCAAGTCCCGTGATGGCCACGATAATAATTAAAATTGGGCTTACTAAGCCCGCTGCAACGGCGGCCTGCCCCAAAATTACACCGCCCACGATTCCCAAAGTTTGGCCCACCACACCCGGCACTCTCAACCCCGCTTCGCGAATCAGCTCCCAGGAGGCTTCCATGAGCAGAAGTTCCAGTGCCGCCGGAAAGGGGAGGCTTGCCCTTGATTGCACTATCGAAAACAGTAAATTGACGGGTATTGCTTCTTGGTGGTAGAGCGTTACAGCTATATAAAAAGCGGGCAGCAAGATGGCGGCCCCTGCCGCGAAAAGCCGAATTATTCTAAGAAAAATGCTGTACTGCCAGCGCAAAGAAAAATCTTCAGCGGTATCGAAAAAATTGAACAACGTCATGGGCACAATCAACGCTATAGGGGTGCCTTCCAAAACAATGACAGCCCTACCATCCATCAAGTGCATGGCGATCACATCGGGCCTTTCCGTTTTTAATACTTGAGGGAGTAGAGCATTGGGATTATCTTCGATCAGTTGGCTTAAGATTCCATCGGAAATATGATCTACATTGATGTTCTGCAGCCTTCTTTTTATTTCTGTTACGATCAGGGGGTTAATAATGTTCTTTACATAAAGCAAGCCGCATTCGGTGTTGTTGGAGTCTGTAAGGGTTAGGATTTCGGTAATTAAGTTTTGATTGCGTATGATCTGCCTGATAAGCGTGATGTTTGTGCGCATATCTTCAATCAGCGCCTCGTTGGGGCCGAGTACGACAAATTCTTGCAGCGGGGTTGAGACCGCTCTTTTTTCGAATTTAACGGTATCAATCAGGATACATTCAGCACACCCATCAACAACAAGCGCGGTTTGCCCTCTGAGGATGCCATCGACTATTCGATCGTAGTCCGATTCTACCGTTGTCTGATTAGCCGCAAGGACATTATCGGTGATATAATTGATCATACTAGTTCCGGGCGGCAGTTTATCATCATCGCCTAACAGCTGGCGCAGAATGAAATTATCGATGGTGTGTGGATCCGTGATGCCCTCAATATAGGCAATAAAGGCATTTGATTTTCGCAAAACCTTAAATTCGCGAATCATGAAATCTTGATTGAGGGGGCTGTTGAATTTGCCTTTAATTGTGTTTAGATTGATTTGAACATTTTTGCTTAGTTTTTGAGCAGGTTCTGCGGGCGGAAGCCCGTGGTTTGCACCCCGAAGCCATGCGGAGATCCTTTCCCGTAAACGGATCTTACTTCCGGAAGTGGGAATATCGCTATCCGTTGGGGTATCGTGCTTGTTAAGATCGAATGGATCACTTTCGCGGTCCTTTTCAGGTAAGACAAAACGGCGCCGCTGCGGTGGCTTTTTATAGGATAATATTTTCTTAAGTCTGCCCCAGAAATTCATTTTTTCACATCCCGCCAAAAGGTAGTATTGTATTTATTATGACAACTAGGCAGGATATTTATTCCAACAAATTTCGAAACCGGGTGGATAAGAAATATCCAAAACGCCGCAGTCAAACACTATTGGATCTTCGATCCGCTCAATCACACAGTTGTGTGCTTGAAGCTTGTGAAGGGAGATTATATTGTCCTGATCAGCTCTACTCATGGCAGTCTGAAACATTGAAGAACCTGACCGAAACTTGCAAACATCTGAAAGTTATGTCTTGAATGCAAGAAAAGGAGGTATTAGGTCGGAACGGGTCAAATAATGAGGGGGAACGCAAAAGGATGTGGCGTCTTGGCTTCCGCCTGCGGGAAGAATCGGCACCGTACGCAGCCGGCAAAATGAGGTCCGCGGAATTTATGCAGTTGCCAGCTCAGCGAATGGCAGTTTGAAACACCCCGATTTGCCGGGGCTAACAGTGGACCTGCAAGCACTGTTTGACGGGTCCCAAGTTTAGAGTGGAATGGGGTGTGTATGCTCGAATAAGGCCGACAAATTCCCGGAAGGGATGGAATACATCAGATGCTGGAAGAACATGTCATTGATCAATTACGGCTGTTTAACTTTGATTTCCCAGCCGGAGTGCTGCGCGCCCATCAGTCCCTTTTTGTAAAAGGGCTGAAGTACTGGGTGGACCAGACTTAATTCAAGCCAAGCGTGCCTTTACAGAACGGTATGTAAATACGCCGCGGGGAAAGTTAGCCCATTACGTGCCCAAAGTTCTTTTCGCGGTCCTACTAGTGCTGGGAGATTACTCCGAAATGGAAAGGCTTCAATTAGGGAAGGACCAATCAGTTGACAAGGCGGAACTGGCCTTGATGGGCGCTCTGCAAGAATTTCCGGAAGAACAATACTGCTTTCCCCATCGAAAAGATGTTCTCCATTTCCGGTCCAGCCCCACTGGCTGCCCTATGGTGGAAGTTAAAGTAAGGGGCATTGCTAAACACCTGTGGCTTGACACCGGAGCCTCGACCAGCGTTGTATCTTACAGCGCGGCGCGGGAGTGGGGAATTACGGCAGAAAACGCCAGCCTAACCGCAACTGCTGATAGTACTCAATATGAGGTCCGGGCGCAGCCCGCGTATGTCCCCCGTCTGGAGGTGGGCAGCCTCAGCATAATTAATCACCCAATAATCGTTATTGCCGACAAGATGCTGCAGCTGCCCCATCCCAAGAATGAAGCACCCCTTATGATTGACGGAATAATCGGCTGGAACGCCATTAAAAATACGGATCTTGTGATCAATTACGGAGCTAAAACTGTCACATTTTCCAGACCGAGTGAAAAACTGCGGCAGAGGAAAAACATGTTTGCCGCGATCCGGCCAATTGTTAGTCTCAAGGCTGACGATCAGCGAGTGCTTAGGTTTGGCCTTGATACCGGGGCGGGTTTTAGTACCATTTGTGAGAGGGTCCTCACTGATAGAGAGCTTGCGGAAATGCAAACGGGCATGACAAACATTGCCACAGTTGGGGGCACAAAGCAAATCAAGACTAAAAGCATCCCCGGTCGAACACTTCGCATTTGTAGTAATGAATTGTACTTGGAAAATATGAAGGTAGTGGCGGATTTAAGTGATTGGGCCACGTTTTTTCACATTGATGGCGTATTAGGCAGTGCTGCTTTCCACGATCGTATTTTGGACATTGACTTCAGCAATGGCATAGCTGCCCTAACCGCTGCCCCTCAGTTCTAAATCCGGCGGGCCGGAAATATTTCGGGCGGACGCTTGAATTTGCAAAAAAAGTAGCCTTTAGAACCAAAGAAGAGAGGGATTCAGAATGAACATCCACGAAAACAAGGTGTTAGCGCTAGGCATGCTTTTATTTTTTGCTGTAAAACTGATCGCCCATATTCCGCCGCTTGTTAGGTATGCGGAAAGCCCACTTGCTCAATTCCTTTCCGGCTTCGGCGCTGCTTTGATTATAGTGGGCCTAATTGTTGTGCCCCTATTAGCTGTTTTGAAATAGAAATCGTGAGGAAGCGTAAGTAGAACGCTATTAGCAAACCGGTTCGCTCATGTCAAAAATGGTAGGCGATAATTTCGCAGATGGGATAATGGCACTGCCATCCTTTCCTGTTGTTTTGGTGACCGTGGATCAGAACATAATGACAGCCGCCGCTTTTCATTTCTATTCTTTCAATCCAGCGTCCGTCATGGTGGGGATCAAACCCGACAAATACACGCACGGATTGATACAGGAAAAGGGCGAATTCGGTATAAATATTCCCACAGTTGATATGTTGGACAAGGTGCAAATCTGCGGAAGTCTATCCGGGAAGAATGAAAACAAATATGCCAAGGCGGGCCTAACGCCTAAAAGGAGCAATAAGATAGATAGCTTCATTATTGCGGAATGCCCCGTAAATTTAGAATGTAAAGTTGTTCATAGGATTGAATACGAGGGCAGCCACAGCTGGTTCATCGGTGAAATACAGCAAGTGCATCTGGCTGTTAACTATGTGCGGGATCAGGCCTTGATGTTTTGGCTTGGGCAGTTTCGGGCAGTGGGGCATCTTATTGAAGGTGCGGATAATAGTGAACTGTTTACAGTGTCTTTCCGCGGATCCGAAGCTTGAAAATAATGCGTAGGAGGGGCGACAATGGGGAAACTACCCGAATTATGGTGTGAGGGATTACTACTGAGGCCCTTTAGCTTAAGCGAAACATCTCGGGTGCAAGATCTTGCGGGGAAAAAGGAAGCGGCGGCAACGACTTTGAATCTTGCCCATTCCTATCCGGACGGTGCCGCAGAAGAATGGATAAACGGCCACGGGGAATTAAAAATGGAGTGCATTAAAGGCGGGTATGACACCACTGCCAGAAGGAAAAAGGATGTGCCGATGTTTAAGATTGTTAATGTCAAAGAATATGGTGGGGGATTGGACAGGGCTGTGGACTATATTCACAGCAAATGGGGAAGCCCAAAAAGTTATCCTTTTTATAAAGATGCAATTTACCATTCATCTTTGGGAGAGAACCACTTACCGAGGTTTTACTTGCTGCTTAAGGAAAAAGAGATTATAGGGTGCGCCGCACTGCTTACTAATGACTACATCAGCCGTCAGGATCTGTATCCGTGGCTGGCCTGCCTATTTGTGGAGGGGCAGGAACGGGGCCGCGCCTTCGGCAGTTTGTTAATGGAATTTGTAGAAAAGGAGGCAAAAGATCTAGCGTTTCCTGCCGTTTATCTTACGACGGAGCACGATGGTTACTATGAAAAATACGGCTGGGTGCGAATGCAGGATGGCATCGATTTGTTTAGTTGTGAACCCACTAGGATTTATAGCAAAAAACTCTAGGGGGAAGCATGAAATCTCTCATTAAGGCAGTGAGCAAAAATCTAGGGTTGCACTTTGTAGCCGCCGTTGTTTTCTTTTTGTGCAGCGGCCGACTTTTGGTCTTAAGAGGGTTATTTTACTTTGCGGTGTCCATTTTGGGCGCCGTATTCAACAATTGTATTTTGGCTAAACACACCCCCGCGGTGCTGGCAGCTAGGGTAGGTGCGGGGGAAGGTACAGCCATGTGGGATAAGCTGTTTGTTTTTTCCTATCTTCTTACTTCGGTCTTCATTATTAACGTGGTTTCCGGTCTAGATATTAGATTTGGGTGGTCGCAATTACCCGGTTCTTTGGTTGTGATCGGGTTTCTGTTCTATATAGGTGCACTTGCGCTCAGCACCTGGGCCATGGCGGCTAATAGGCATTTCGAAGGTACGGTTCGTATCCAGCATGACCGTAACCATACCGTGATCGAGAAAGGCCCCTATCAGTATGTACGGCACCCGGGCAATTTGGCCATGATTTTGGCTGCGTATGCGCAGCCGTTGATCATCGGTTCAAGCTGCGCCTTTCTACCTGCCCTTTTAGTTATGGTATTGGTCGTATTGAGAACAAGGGCTGAAGACGAACTGCTGCAGCGGGAGTTGCCCGGCTACCGGGACTATGCGGTGCAGGTTAAGCATCGGCTAATTCCCCGGGTGTGGTGAAGTCAAGTCCGTGACATGCTCGGTCCCGGATATGCTTAATTTTTGGTGGCGTTTTAGAGCGAATGGTCACATGCATCATCATAATTGTAAAACAAAGGGGAAAAGGCGATGACAGTTTACGAAGCCAGGCTTGATCTTGCGCGCAAAAATAAGAAGGGAATTTCGTTTATACTCGCTTCAGTTGTTTTATGGACCGGGATTCTGGTAATTTGGCTGCTGCCCTTGGCCAATGTTGTCACTAGAAATTTTCTTACGTTTTTTTGTGCCGCACCCCTGCTGCCCATTGCATTTTTTGTTTCCAAGTTGATTAAAGCGGAGTTTTCTGTAAAGGACAACCCGCTCAACAATTTGGGCATTTTGTTTTCCACTAATCAGTTTCTCTACATTTTAATTGCCATGTGGGCCTATGCAGCGGCACCACAGCGGATGGTCATGATTTTTGCCATGATCTTCGGTGCGCACCTCCTACCCTTTGCCTGGCTGTATCAGTCAAGGGCATATCTAGTAATGGCCATTGTCATACCCATGGTTTCACTTGTTGTAGGCGTCAATCTCAGTGAAGATCACATCTTTGTAATCCCGGCACTGATGCTTTTTCTTGAAATGATATTTTCCGTATGGCTTGCTTGGGAAAACAAATGGCTTGCACAGGAGGCAAAGATTACGACAACAGCAGAACAGTAATGATAAATACATATTTTAGGTAGGTGAGAGTTGATGGCTGCAAGAGTGACAAAATGTTCTCATTGCGGAGGCCAAAAATTTGGCGAGGGCTACCAAAGCTATCAGGGCCGTGTGCAAGCAATGCATGGTTTTTTTAAGTTCAGCCCGTTGATTCACATTATTTGCTTGGAATGCGGCACTATAGTCCGCAGTTACGTAAAGAAACCCAGCAAGTTCAAAAGTAAAAAATGATACGCAGTCCTAATTAAGCAAATAACCGAAACGGGGGAATTTGTGGGGTGGAAATTAAGTACAAAGATATAATCCTGCGAGATTATCAAGAAACGGATATTGCTGATGACATTCGTTGGATGACGGTGGAGACCGCTTGGCAGGATTGGGATGCACCTTGGGAAAAGGATGAAGAATTTGATGCGGATAAGTTCCGAACCAAAATGCTCAAGCGTTTAGAAACGAAACCTGAGGATAGCGACTTTCGCTGGGCATTTGAAATAGATACTAAAGACGGAGTGCACATCGGCGGGGTTAATTCATATTTAATTGATGCAGAATACAACTGGATCCCCGGCAGAAAAGGCAAAGGATTGTATACGCTGGGGATTGACATCTGTGAATCATCATATTGGTACCGCGGATACGGCACGCAGGCCTTTTCCGCTTTTATCCTCTATATGAATTCACGGGGGATCAGGGATCTTTTCACTCAAACGTGGTCCGGGAATCTTCCCATGCTTGCTTTGGCAAAGAGGCTCGGTTTTGCTGAAGTGAATCGGGTAAAAAATTACCGGGTGGTTAGGGGCAGGCGCTATGCGGCGCTTACGTTCAAACTCAACATGAAGAAATTCAATGGCTTTTTCGAAAAAGGGTGATCAGCTATTATTTTTATTCCGAGGAACTACACGATATAAAACTTGGGGCCGCTTATATGGCCGATGTCCGCCGCGGTGCGGGAGTTGTCCCCTTTATCAGGTGAAAAGCATGGTGCGTCCGAATTCTGTTGAGCAATGCGGGAGGCATAAATGGCGGTAAGTGAGATCATTGGTATTGACTGCGCAACACAACCGGACCGTGTGGGCCTGGCCCTGGCGAAAAGAGATGGTGACGCGTGGGTGTTTGAATCTGTTTGCACCGGCAGCACTCGGCGGCTTCCCGTTGATATTGTGGCGCGCTGGATTTTGCAGCGTAGCGGGCCCCTGCTGCTGGCACTCGATGCCCCCTTGGGCTGGCCGGCTGCACTGGGAAAAACACTGATAGCCCATTTGGCCGGTGCCCCGGTGGCAGAGGCGGCGAATCGGCTGTTTCGCAGAGAAACTGATCGGGCAGTTAGGCGGATCACAGGCAAGCAGCCGCTTGATGTGGGCGCGGGGTGGATTGCTCGGACCGCGCATTGGGCTTTGGCATTCTTAGCGGAATTAAGGCAGCAATCGGGGCTGGACATCCCCCTAGTGTGGAATCGGGAAGTGGTAGATGTCGGGGCGATTGAAGTATATCCCGCGGCGACATTGATTGGCCATGGAGTAGAAATTACGGGCTACAAGAATGTGAAGAATGTGGAACGCAGGGAGGCGGTGTTGGCAAAACTGGCCCAGTACTTCGTAATCGAAACATTTCAGGAGATGCTGCTTACCGGACCTGATGTGCTCGATGCCTGCCTTTGTGTTTTAGCGGGCCTTGATTTTTTACGAAATGACGCTCTACCCCCGGGCGTTCACCTAGAGACAGCTAAGCGAGAGGGGTGGATTTGGTTTAAAGGCGGGATGATGAAGCTATAATTCTCGCCGCCATCTTACTATCGGGAGTGATGCGTGATGCATGAATCGGATAGGCCTTCCTTTCAGGAAGTTTATATGAAATTGGCGGAAATAATTGCCACGCGTTCCACCTGTCAGCGATTGCAGGTGGGAACGGTCATAACTACAGAAGATTTTAGAAAAGTGATCAGTCTGGGCTACAACGGCAATGCCACCGGTTTGCCCAATCGGTGTGATCGGGATACACCGGGCGATTGCGGCTGCCTCCATTCTGAGGAAAACGCGGTCATTAACTGTGATGTGCCCAGGGCTACGCACAAGATTGTCTTTGTTACCCATCTGCCTTGTGTGATGTGCGCCAAACGGCTGATTAACCTCGGCGGTGTGCAAAAGGTATATTATAGGCATGATTATCGCTGTCACGATGCTTTGGAATTGTTCCGCATTGCGGGAATAGAAGTGGAAAGAATGTCCGGGCAAATGTGACGCTGTCAAGACCGATTCTGCGGTAAGTGCCGATTTTGCCGTGATCTATATTCTGTTACGCCGCTAAAACAGATTGCTTTGAGGTGGTTCTTACACAGTACCTTTTTATACTTACATGGCTGAGAAAGTAGCCGGACCCTAGTTTTAAAAGAACATGCAAAGGGGGGGAGCCTCAAATCAGCGAACTTAGTATTGAAGAACGCAAGAATATCGCCCTGCAGACGGCCGGGCAAGTGCATCTCGCGCTGAACCGGCTTAGCACCATCAGGGAAGGTCCCTACTGCAGCTTGTACCGGATGGAAAAAGGTGGGCGGATCATCAAAGTCGCCGCCAAACAACGAATCGACTTGGAGTGGTTATTTTATAGGACTTTACGTGAGAACGGTGTGGCCACAATCGAGAATGACAGGGTGCATGCCTGTGTTTTACTCCTGGAGGATTTAGCCGTTTCGGCAGATTGGCGGCTTGCTAACGAAGCTGATATCGCCAAAGCAACGATTGGCGAAGCGTGCGCCAAGTGGTGCCAAGCGTTTCATGGTGCCGGAAGGCTTGCTTTAACAAAAGAACCGACCCTCCGCCAGACGCTTCGCTGGGAATATGATGCAATTAATGAGTGCAGCCTAGATTGGGCGGGACAAGCCCTTGCCCTTGCCAACCGGGCCGTTTGGGGACAGGCCTGCGAAATTGCCGAACGCCTCGTGGCTTTGGTTAGGCCGCGGGTCAATACCTTCACGTATAATGATTTTCATTATGTGAATTTGGCGGTAGCCAAACGGGATGAATCGGTGATTTCTCTTTTTGATTTTGATCACTCCGGCAAAGGCTTTGCCGAAAGCGATTATAGGAACGTAGCCAGCGGCCTTTGCGGGGAAGCCCTGCGGCGTTTCAAAGAAGAGATGTCCCCCGACCCCCTTCTTTGGGCGATTGATGCGATTCTATCAACTCTCTACGGGCTGATTGAAGCCTCGCGGCGGGACAAAATTCCTGTTTGGGCAGGGGAAATGATTGAAGATCTGAAGACGGCGGAATTTGCCGCCGCGCTTAAACGTGTTGTACCAGTTCTCTAAAAAGGCGGGGTATTATGTTCAACCATACTTTAGCAACCTGTGCGATCTGTGATGGTGAAGTCTTCCAACGCGAAGCGGTGCGCGCCGTGGTGCTTCGAGATCACTCTGTTTTACTGGTTCGTTCAAGCCAAGGCGATCTAAAGTTTCCCGGCGGCGGAGTGGAAGCGGGTGAAGAACACCCGGAAACACTGTGCAGGGAAGTGACGGAAGAAACGGGGTATTTCATCGGTACTATAGGTCGGTGCCTGGGGATCGTTGTGGAAAGGCGACCGGACGTGTACCAAACCGGTGCCGTTTTTCAAATGAGATCTGTTTATTACCTCTGTGAACTGGCGCCCGGACGGACCAAACAGGACTTAAGCCAGCAGGAGATAGAACTCCGATTAAGGCCGGAATGGGTGGATGTGGCGGATGCTTATCGCAATAACGAAAGAATCCTGGGCGAAAATCACCCGGGCCTGAATCCCTGGGTAGGCAGGGAAACATTGGTTTTAAAAGAACTAATTGGGCTTTTAGGTAAAAACGGGAGGTTATAAGTGGATCACGTGGAAACGGATTATAATTTGGATTGCGGTTTTGCGAGGGACAGCAGCTGGTTTCGCCTTCGTGCCGCGGCCGTGATTATCGAGGACGGTTGTGTGCTTATGGTGGGCAACGACACGGTTGACTATCTTTACACTGTGGGCGGAGCCGTCCATCTAGGCGAGATGGCAGAAAAAGCAGTGGTGCGGGAGGTGCGGGAGGAAACAGGCATAGAATATGAGGTGGAGCGCTTAATCTTTATCCACGAAAATTTTTTCAGGGGACAAATGGGTGTTTTGGCCGATTTACAGTGCCACGAGGTTGCCTTCTACTTCTTGATGAAGCCTAGGGGTACACAGGAATTAGAAAGCGATAGTTATGGATTGGACGGCAAGGAATTTATGCAGTGGGTGCCCTTAGCTGAATTTACACGGCATAAGGCGTACCCGGCTTTTCTTGCCGAAAAACTGCTCGACTTGCCGGATAAAATTGAACACATCGTCACGATCGAAGACTAGGGGCGAAACGATTGAGATTAACTGTAACGACCGTCCGGAAAGAATGGTGAGCAGAAGGCTGAAGCCTAACGCCGCTGCTTGGCTTAATTTGTTGTTTCTTGCCGTGCTTAATGGTGCAAGTTGGGGCTTTAGGGCACTTCGAGAGGAGGGTGTTTCGTGGGAACGCCGTTGATATGGCATGAAAACATCGAATCGTTCTTGCAGGCTTCTTTGGAAGATCTAAAGCGGGATGAGGCACTGAACAATCTCATATTGGGATTGTGCCTCCGTATCCAAGAAAACCCCGACTATTATCCGGATGTGAAGATGGTTACCGTCCGGGCAGGAGCCCAGTTGTCTCTAGCCGCCTTAATCACGGTGCCGGAAAGACCAATTCTGTACGGCGGGGGAGAGAGACAGAATCAGTCAGCGGCGGCCTTCGCTGAAGCGCTTTTTGCCCGGGGCATAGGTGTGCCCGGCGTCATTGGGTCGCGAGGTTTGGCATCGTTCTTTTCCTCCCATTGGCGGGGGCTGGTCGATTGCGATGTGGAATTGGATATGGATCTGCGCGTTTACAAACTCACTCGAGTCAACGCAAAAGTGATAAAAGCGGGGGAATTAAGGCCGGCCCGTGCGGGTGATTTACCTTTTTTGACGGAGGGAATTGCCCGGTTTGAGCAGGAAGCGGATGTGCTGGACGCTGTGGATTGGGAACAGTGTGTGCGGCGCGCTCGCAGGCTGCTTGTGGAAGGAACAGCCTACATTTGGGAAGTCGCGGGTAAACCCGTTTCCATGGCGGCTAAAAGCAGACCAACGCCAAACGGCATCACCATTACTTTAGTTTATACGCCGCGGGCTTTACGCGGTAGGGGCTATGCTACTAGCTGTGTCGCTGCCTTAAGCGAGCGATTGCTTCTGTCCGGCTACAAGTTCTGCACATTGTTTGCCGATCTTTCAAATCCCACAGCGAACAGTATTTACCGCCGCGTGGGCTTTAGGCAGATCGGTGAGTTTGCAAGCTTTAGGTTTAGCTATGATAAATAGCATAGGGATGCAAAAATAATGGAAGACTGCTGTTGACAAACTAACAACCGTTAGCTAAACTTGTAACTAACGGTTGTTAGTTTTTGGGGGAGTGAGCAAAATATGTCCACGAAAGAAAAGATAACCTATCAAGCGCTTGCGTTGTTTTCGGTACAGGGCTATGAGGCGGTGACAATCCGTCAAATTGCTGCCGCAGTGGGGATTAAGGAGAGCTCCATTTACAACCACTTTTCTAGCAAAAAAGAGATCTTAGAGACGATTGTGCAAGTGGCCCTCGCGAGGTACGATTTGGCATTAGAAGAGGCCCGGGTACCCAAGGGCGGAAAACGCGGCTATACGGCGCAATACGCCAGTATTTCACCACAGGATTTCTTCGCAATCTGTTCTCGTATCTTTCTTTTTTATCTTAAGGATGAATACATTGCCAAATTGAGGCGCCTTTTAACTATAGAGCAGTATGCTAATGGGGAATTGGGGGAAATCTTTCGTACTACTTTCATTGAAAACGTACTAGAAAGACAAAGGTTGGTGCTACAGGAATTTGTTGATGCGGGTTATTTCATTCCCGGCGATGCCTACATAATGGCACTTCATTTTTATGCCCCTGTTTTTTTATTGCTTTATAAGTACGATAATCTGCCCGGCCGGGAAGAACAGGCCCTTGCGGAATTAGAAAAACATGTTCGGCAGTATAATGAACTTTATTTAGCGGAAGGGGATTGCCATGAATAAAAGAAGCGTTCACCAAAACATAATGCCCTATACCGGCTTACTAGCCGCGGTTTTTTACGTGGCCCACGTTGTTGCGGGACGCATCGTGTGGAGTGATTATAATCCCCTCAGCCAACCAATTAGTGATTTAACCGCCGCAACCGCCATCAGCCGCAATGCTGCCGGGAAAATGCTTTACGGCTATGATCTGTTTAATTTATTATTTTGTGCCGTGCTGCTTTTTTTCTTCGCCAGAAAAGTAGTGATCAACAAAACGTTCTACACTGGGCTGATCATCAAAGCAGGTGCTGAGGTGCTTTCTACGGTAGGTTATAAACTATTTCCTTTAGCAGATACGGATTGGGCCTCGGGCGGGCAAAATATGATTCACTACGGCATCACCGCGGTCATCGTTCTTAGTTACATTTCCCTTGCTTTGCTCTTAACCGTTGGCCTGGGCCGAACGGGCCGCTACAAAAAAATGACCGGTTTTTTGGCGGTATTCAGCTTTGTGTTCATTGTTTCCGGTTTCCTGACTGTTGTGGCGGCCCAAAAATGGGTGAAATGGGTTGGCTTGGTGGAAAGGGTCAACCTTTACTCACTTATGTCGTTAAACGCGGTGCTGGCGCTGTGGATGGCCGGCCTAAACGGTAAGCTGAACAGAAACGGTGATGGAGTGGCGTGAACGCCCACCTAATCCGGCGTTAGAGCCCATTGTGGTTGCAGCCTCTGATCAAAAGCAGGATGTGGGGTAGAGGGGCAAGACTAATCCGAGACGGTGCGGTTTTGACAATGAAGTGCGGCCTAAGCGGCCTCCTTTTTTAGTTCGTGCTCCCGATTAATACTCTTTTTGCGCCAAGTACCCCTTTTGTAATAGACATAGGTAATGAGGGCCCCCATGGTCCAGGAAAACAGCAGCGAAATAAAGGTGGACTCGGGCCTCCCGGTGGGATATTGGGGGCTGCGCGTCAGATAGGCGAGGCCGTAGGCGGTGGGTACCCGCAAAATAACGGTGGAGACCAGCGAGATCCACATGGGCGTAATGGTATCGCCCGCGCCGCGCATGACACCGGATAAACACTGCGTGATTGCAACAGCCACATAACCGAGGGCCAGAACGCGTACCATGCGCATGCTTAGTTCCACCAGCGCCTCTGTTTCAGTAAACACGTTCATCAAATACCGGCCGAAGAACAGTAAAAGAATGGTAAGAACAGCTGCTACCCCCACAGCCAGCAATGTGCCGTCTTTCGTACCTCGATCCACGCGCTCCATTTTGTTAGCGCCGATGTTCTGCCCCGTAAAGGTAGTGAGTGCGCTGCCGAAGGAAAAATTGGGCATCATGGCAAAACCGTCAACCCGCATTACTATGACGTTAGCGGCGATGACCAGCTCTCCAAAGCTGTTTGTTAGGCTTTGTACCACAATCATGGCCAATGAAAAAATAGCCTGGGTGACCCCGGAGGGCAGGCCCAATTTAATTATTCTTAAGCTTAATGCCCGATCCAATTTAAGCATGGACCAGTTTAAATCGAAGTGCTCTTTCATCCGCATCAGCTTGAACAGGCAGAGTAAAGCAGAGATGCCTTGGGCGATTACGGTTGCTAACGCGACACCCGGCACACCCATGCCGAAACGGGCCACAAATAAAATATCCAAACCCACGTTGAGTGCAGTGGATATCAACAAAAATACCAGGGCAGAAGCGGAATCGCCTAGTCCCCGCAGTACGCCCGCGAGGATATTATAATAAGAAAACCCGGCAATACCCAGAAAGAAGATATTAAGATAACCGGTGCACCAATCAATAATGGAAGGGGGGGTGTTTAACAGTTCCAATAGGGGCCTGCTTGTCAACGGGCCGATCAGCATAATAATTGCGGAAGTAACAGCCGTTAAAGTAATACAGTTTCCTATCGTGCGGGAAAGGCTTTCCCTATCTTTAGCGCCGAAAAATTGCGCAACCAAAATTCCCGCCCCAACAGAAATGCCGACAAATAGGACTAATAAGAGGTAGAGGATGGGCCCCGCACTGCCAACGGCGGCTAGGGCATTGTCCCCGATGTAGCGGCCCACAATAATTGAATCTGCCGTATTATACAGCTGCTGCGCTATGTTGCCGAGCAGCAGAGGGATGGTAAATGCTACAATTCGTTTCCAAGGTGTGCCTTGGGTCAAATCCTTCGCTGCAAACAGCCCTTTACTTCGTGCCATAGTTGACCTCCCCGGTTCCAAAAAAATAAAAGCCCGACTTGGCTTCGCATACGTATAATGTGATCGTAATCTCTAAATCAATATCTGTCAAGATAGGCTGCGGTGAGCGGGAGGGAAATGGCCCGTAAAGGTAGAAAAATGGCACTGGACAGTTGTGGGGGGGAGAAAATAATGGAAGATAAAACGAAATTGGCTTATTTAGCAGCAATTACTTACGCCGTAATCATCGGCCTTTCTTTTTTATTCTCAAAAGTTGCCCTGCAGTATGCCGCGCCCATTGATTTACTGGCCTATCGATTCTCAGCTTCCTGCCTTGCCCTTTCCGTTCCGATTCTGTACAAAAGGAAAGTGATGCGGCTCACCTTTAGACGCTTTGTGTCTTTAGCCCCCTTGGCCATATTTTATCCTCTGCTGTTTTTTAGTTTTCAAACCTTTGGGCTGCGGCTGGCCACATCTTCGGAGGCAGGTATTATGCAGGCTTCTGCCCCGGTGTTTATTATGCTTTTAGCCCGGCATTTTCTTGGGGAACGATTAAATGCCAAGCAGAAAGCATCTGTGCTTGTTTCTGTCCTAGGCGTAATTTTTATCCTGGTCATGAAAGGATCGGCGATAGGCGCGGCCAATTTTAAGGGCCTTGTCCTACTGCTTTGTTCCGTTTTATCTTTTTCCGCCTATAACATTTTAGCCCGCAAATTGGTGCGAAACTACACAAATTGGGAATTAAGTTTTGCCATGATGTTTCTTAGTTTTCTGGTTTTTGTGCCTCTCTCTATAATCGGCCATCTGCGGCGAGGCAGCTTGGCCGCTCTATTGGTTCCCCTGCAAAGCGGGGGGTTTGTTCTGTCCGTTTTATACCTGGGCGTATTATCCACACTCGGAACCTCCATGCTCAACAATTATGCCCTTTCACAACTGGAGGCCTCAAGGGTCAGCGTTTTTGGCAATTTGGGTACGGTCATTTCCATGCTGGCGGGCGTGCTATTTTTGCAGGAAAAACTCTTTTATTATCATCTTCTGGGCACTTTTTTGATTATCATCGGCGTCGTTGGCACCAACTATTTTGCCTTGGCTAAAGGAGGAGCGAAATGCAAATTCTAGTGATTAGACACGGCCAGTCCCAAGCCGATGTGGAGGATCGCCTGGAAGGGCGGGCCGACTTTCCCCTGACTGAACTTGGGCAAGAGCAGGCGCTCTCGGCCGCCTGGTGGATAAGGGACCATTGTCCGCCCGAGCTAGTACTGAGCAGCACTTTAGTGCGGGCAGCCGCCACCGCCCGTGCAATCAGTGAAGCAGTGCAGGTGGAATTAAGGTTTGAACCCCTATTAATGGAATGGGATAATGGCAAGCTGGCCGGTTTGTTAAGGGAAGAAGCGGATAGGCTTTACCCCCGCCCCGCAGGAGGCCGCAAGCCCCACGATACTAATGCTGAAACAGAATCCATGATTCAGTTCAGGGCACGGGCCGAGACGTTCTGGTCAAAATTCACCCACGAATACATACTGCCCGCCCGCTATCAAAGGGTGGCGCTGGTTTCCCACGGTGGCATGATCAACATGCTGTTTAGGTGTTTTGCCGCCCTACCTCTCACTGACGATGTATTTTTAGCTTCAGGCGATACGGGCATCCATCTCTGGGAAGTGACGCAGGAGGGGGGGCCGTGGCGCCGCCGCATTCTATTCAGCAATCGGCAGGAGCATTTGAATAGATGACCGCTCTTTTTTGAATTAGGGAGGAAAATAGTTTACAGGTTAACTAACATGCTGTATACTATAGTTAACAGGTTAACTATGGAGGGTTTACCGTGTCTATCCGTGAGATTTGGTTTTACGCTAATAATATCATTAATTCGGCCAGGCAAATTGTCAACGAGAAGCTGGGCTATCTCAATTTGGGCAGCGCGGAAGGAAATATCCTGCTGCACCTACTAACAAGTGATGCTGTTCTGCGCCAAGAAGATCTGGCGGAACAGTTAGAAATATCTAAGCCCGCCATTTCGCGAGCCCTGGTTTCACTGGAGGAAAAGGGTTATGTGGCTAGGCGGAAGGACCCGGGTGACCTGCGCGTCAGAAGGGTCTTTCTCACAGAAAAGGCTAGGCGGATCGGTGCCGAAATAGAGGAAGCCTACGACGCGATCTTTGCATTAGCGTCCGAGGGGCTTTCGCCGGGGGAAATAGCAATTTTTATTGAATTATTCAGCCGTGTTTCTGATAATTTCGTAGCGGCGCGGAAAGGGAAAGAGGAGGGGGAATCGGGCAATGGTAATAAGTGATCTTTGGGCCGCGGTTATTCTTATGGCCTACTATTTAGTGGGGTTGGCGGTTATACCCACCATGCTTAAGGCGTGGTCTAACCTTCCCAAAGAAGTGATTCGCAAAATACAGCATGTGGTTTACAGCCTTTCCATTTTCATTCTTCTGCGCCTTTTCAGCGCCTGGTATGTGGCGGTGGGGGCAGCGTTTTTATTGGTGCTGCTGGCCTATCCGGTGCTGTATTTGATCGAACGTACCGACTTTTATAAGAAAATGTTCGTAGATAGGACCGAACGCGGTGGGGAGCTGCGCAAACAGCTGCTCTATGTGCAATTGTCCTTTGCTCTGTTAATCTTTTTGTTTTGGGGCTTACTGGGGGCAAAATGGCATTATACTGTGGCGGTGGCCGTGATGGCCTGGGGTTTTGGCGATGCCGCCGCGGCATTAGTGGGCAAATTCTTTGGCAGGATCAAGATTGTGCACCGCTGGGTTGAAGGGGCAAAGACCTGCGAGGGTACGCTGGCCATGATCGCAGTTGCCTTTATAACTACGTTTTTTACCCTTTTGTTTTTGAGCGGCCTTTCCTGGTATATTTGCCTTTTGATTGGCGCGGTTGTGGCGCCCGTGGCGGGCGTGGTGGAGCTGTTTTCTCGTCGGGGAACGGATACCTTAACGGTACCTCTCACAACGGCGGCCGTTGTTTTTCCCTTGGTGTACCTGTTCACTTACCTGGGGTGGTAGTATGGACACTTATAATGCAGAAGACACCAAGCGGCAGAGAACGCTCTTGGCCTCTATGCTTTTGAGCATGTGGGCGCCCGTGGCCACCGGGGTGGCGATGTTCTTAAGCGGTTCGGTAACGCAGATCGCTGATTTTATTCGCCGTACGGTGGAGTTTTTCGCCTTGTTCCTATCCTGGTTTGTTTTCCGTGCTTTGGCTAGACGGAGGGATCTAACGGATACGGTGCGGGAAAAGTGGGAAAATATTGTTAACAAGGTAATAGCGGCCGCTTTGGGCATTTCCGGCATCACCATGTTCTTGCTGGGGCTGTTTCGCCTCGGAACGGTGCAGGCGGGTGGAAATGTTACACTGGGCCTTGCGGTAGCCCTTTTGGGGTTGGCAGTCAACTTTTGGTTTTGGCGCCGGTACACTAAATTGGGCAAGGCAGGGCCAAGCCTGATCATCACTGCACAGCGTCAACTTTATTTGGCGAAGGTAGTTGTTGATCTTTGTGTGATTGCTGCCTTAAGCGTTGTGGCATTTTGGCCCGCTCACAGGGTCTCTGTGTACATTGATTCCGCCGGTTCACTGGCGGTGGGGGCTTATCTGCTTTGGAGCGGTTTTCGCACCTGGGCCGCCCCGAAAAAGGACACTGATACGGCCCAGCCAGAGTAGTTCGTCCTGAAAACAAAAGTGCCGCTGACTCTTCTTTTTCTGCCGAGAAGAGTTTTTTACTGGGTAAATTGGCAGGAATAACCACACCGTCGGTGAATAATTGTCTTTCTGAGGAGGTGCTGTTATGCCTAAGACAGGAAAACGGTTTATGCAAGAGACAAAGTATCAAAATCTTACTATTCCCGATCAGGAACTGGATCTACCGCAGCCGCCCCTAGAATCACCCTACCCGGGGGATGCGGACGTAATCGGACTTCCCGTACCGGAACGTATTCAGATTAAGGACTGTTCTTTAAGGCAAGCTATTGAACAGAGGAAAAGTGTCAGGGAGTATGCTGGCGTTTCCCTCTCTTTGGAGGAGTTAGCTTACCTATTGTGGTGCACGCAAGGGGTCAAGGAGATTACCACACGGCCGGCGACTATCAGAACTGTTCCCTCCGCGGGTGCGCGCCATGCCTTGGAGACTTATCTTTTGGTCAACAACATCACAACGCTTAAGCCCGGTATTTATCGTTATCTGGCTTTAGAACACAAATTGCTGCCCATTAAGTTGAGCGATGGCCTAGATCGGCTAGTGGCGGCAGCGGCGGTCGGCCAAGATCTTGTCACGGAAAGTGCGGTGACCTTTATTTGGACGGCGGCCATGTACCGCATGAAATGGCGCTATGGTGAGCGGGGGTATCGCTATATCCATCTAGATGCGGGCCATGTGTGCCAAAACCTATATCTAGCCGCTCAGGCAGTTGCCTGTGGGGTTTGCGCCATAGGGGCCTTTGATGATGATGAGCTGAATGCACTGCTGGGTTTGGATGGCGAGGAGCATTTTGCGGTGTACTTAGCGGCGGTGGGGAAAGAGGCGTAGGGGCAAGCGGGGGTGTTTTTTTGGAAGTAAATGGTTTTGAGCAAGAAAAAGAATGGCTGGCGGATGTCTATCAAGAACTAGATAATCAGCTGGCCCAAGTGCAGCGTAATTTGGAAAAATATCGTCAGGAGATGCTTGATGTCCGCACCGCTTTGCGAGAGGAAAGGTTGCATTCTTCCAGCCCCAAACGCATGCTGGATGCGGCTCAACAGATTACTCAGCTGGAACACAGCGGTGGTTATTTCGGCCTGCAGAGGCGCCTTTTGGAGGGCCTGCAAGCATCATTAGAGGTTCCCTATTTCGGGCGCCTGGATTTCCACGAAAACGGCCTGTCCGCAAGGGAAAAACTGTATATAGGGGTGCGCTCCGTGATTGACCAAAAAAGCGGGTGGCCCCTTGTCTATGACTGGCGCGCCCCCGTTTCCAGCATGTTTTACGATTACGGCCTGGGCGAGGCCGAATATGAAGGGCCCGGCGGTGTTTATCGGGGCGAAATTTATCTTAAAAGGCAATATCGAATCAAAAACCGCGAACTTATTTATATGTTTGATAATGAACTCAAAATCGATGATGAAATTCTGCAGGAGGTTTTAGCGGGCAGGGCCTCGGCTAAAATGCGAAATATCGTCAACACTATTCAGCGCGAACAAAATCGGGCGATCCGCAACGATAAAGATCCTTTGCTTTTAGTTGAAGGGCCTGCGGGCAGCGGTAAAACATCGGTCGCTTTGCATCGCATAGCCTATCTTTTGTACAGGCAGCGAGCCTATTTGCGTTCCGAAAACGTGCTTATTTTTTCACCCAGCAAAATTTTCAGCGATTACATTTCCCATGTACTACCTGAGCTGGGCGAAGAAAACGTTCCCACAACCACTTTTAAAGATTATGCCGAACCCTGCTTGGATTGGCAGTGGGAGGTAGAATCCCAATTTAGCTGCTTGGAAAGGCTATTTGAAAAAGAAGGGGAAAAACGGCAGCGGCAGCAACAGCTGATCGCCTTTAAATCATCCGCTGATTTTCAAGCCGTGTTAGATGGTCTGGTCCGGCACATTGCAGCGGAAATGCGTCGATTTTTTGACATCAGCGTCCTAGGCCGCCCGGTCTTGAGTGAACAGGAACAGATCAAGCTTTTTGATGAAAATTATAGTTATCTTCCTATCAATAGGCGTCTTAAGCAAATTTACAAACGGTTTCTTTATCTGCTCAGGCCTATCAAAAAACAGCTGGTGCAAGAATGTTTGACAGAGGTTCGGTCTGATCCCGCCTATGAGGACGAGTCGTGGTGGGCCGGGGCGAGGGAAGCGGTGCGGCGGGTTCGCTCAGAGCTGGATCCCATCTTGGAACGAGTCCGCGCAAATTTGCAGCTTAGTTATGCTGATTGGTACTGCAGGCTCTGGCAGGATGAGGCTCTTTGGCGCCGGGTCGCGGGGGGTATTGCCTTGCCGGAACATGCGGTAGGCAGCCTGGGTGCGTTAAAGCACGGCCTGGTTCCGTTTGAGGATGCTGCCGCCCTTTTATACCTACGGGGCGAGTTGGAAGGTTACGAAACAAGAACAAATGTCCTTCATGTCATTGTGGACGAGGTGCAGGACTATGGGCCTTTGCAGCTAGCAGCCCTCAGGAGGGCCTTTCCAAAGGCCAAGTTCACCTTTGTTGGTGATGCCCTCCAGTCTTTAAGCCCGTTCTTTTGGGAAAATGACGTGATCTGTCTGCAGGACGCTTATGCCCATTTAGGTTTGGAAACGGTTACCCTTACTAAAAGCTATCGTTCCACCGTGGAAATCTTTCAATTTTGCGGCGCGGTTCTCGGCGGTGGTCCCCAAGCCGAAAATGTGCTGCGACATGGAAAGAAACCGATTCTGGCTGAGGTGGAAAAGGAAGATGGCCTGGAACAAGTAAGGCACCACATCGACGATTTGAGGCGCAACTATAATACTGTGGCGGTTATTTGCCCTACGCTTCGCGAATGTGAGAGGCTTTATTCCCAGCTGAGCGGTTTGTATGCGCAGGGCGACATCTCGTTTTTGAATGACGAAAGAGCTTCATTTCAAAACGGGGTGGTCATTGTGCCGGTCTTTTTGGCCAAAGGCCTGGAATTTGACGCAGTCGTTTTACCTGAAGTGGGGGAA
Organism: uncultured Clostridiaceae bacterium; assembly: GCA_964626065.1. Taxonomy (GTDB): domain Bacteria; phylum Bacillota; class Limnochordia; order Darwinibacteriales; family Darwinibacteriaceae; genus UBA3910. The sequence continues at coordinate 41,103 of CAZVDE010000015.1, forward strand.
ACCGTCTACCGGGAAGAATTCCAGCGGCGCCTGCTCTACGTGGCGTGCAGCAGGGCCTTACACGAGTTGAGGCTGCTTTACACGGGTGCGCTCTCGCCGCTTTTGCGAGCGGTACCCCAAAAACTCTACAGCGAGGAATAAAAAAACCCCGCAAGGGGCCTGTGTTATAGATGTTATAGATGGCAGGGGAGACAGGAATCGAACCCGCAGCCCTCGGTTTTGGAGACCGATGCTCTGCCAATTGAGCTACTCCCCTGCGACATCTCTATGATAGCACAGAGACATATGAGGGTCAACTCTTTTGCGGCAGGAATTGTCCTTAAGCTGTCTAAGTACTAGTGTTGTAATAGATATCATAA
>CAZVDE010000016.1:0-15995 GCA_964626065.1 uncultured Clostridiaceae bacterium
TCAAAAAAGAGGGAGTCCCCGGCGGGGATTCCCTCTTTTGCTTTAATTGATCCTATTTAGGATGGCGGGTGATTTCCACTTCCAGATAATCAAGGGGCCCGCCAATGGGCACGAAAGGCTTGCGCACCCGCACAATGACTTTTTCCAAATCGCACATATCCAAAATTTGTTCCGCTATTTTCTCCGCCACCACTTCCGGCAGTTGAAAGTCTTCCTCTTCCACAATATCTTTTATGACCGCATAGGCATCAAGGGGATTAAAACTGAATTCGGGGTCATCACCGCTGAAGGGTAGGGTACTGAAGATCTCTAGATCAACAGCGAACGTCTGCCCTAATTCGCGTTCGGCCGCAAAGGTACCGTGGTACCCATAAAAAACCATGTTTTTCAGTATGAGCCGATCGGACATAACCTAACCCCCTAAGCCTCTCCGATGATGGGTTCCTGCCCCGAATGCCTCCGCTGTTCACGCTGTTTTTCCGGCACTTCTTCTTTATATGCGGCAACGGCCTGTTCCGTGACATCGCCAATTTGATCTTGTTCCGGTTCCGGTAAGGGTAGTTCTTCCCCGGCCATCAGTGTTTCGAATTCTTCCCGCTCCAGTGTTTCCCGTTCCAGCAGTGCATTAGCTACCGCCTCCAGTTTATCGCGGTGCTCATCGAGGATTGCCATGGCCTGGTCATAACTTTCTTCCACCAGCCTGCGCACTTCCTCATCGATAATGGCAGCCACTTCTTCACTGTAATTGCGTTCGCGGGAAATATCGCGGCCCAAAAAGACAAGATCCTCCCCATTGGGCCTGCCGAAGGTCAACGGCCCAAGTTTGGGGCTCATTCCCCATTCCATCACCATTTTGCGGGCAATGCGTGTCACCCGCTCCAGATCATTATGGGCGCCTGTACTGATTTCATCTAAAGCCAATTCTTCAGCAGCCCGGCCGCCTAACAAATTAACCAGATCGTCCAAGAGCTTAGAGCGGCTGGTGACAAATCGTTCCTCTTCGGGCAGCATCATGGTATAACCGCCCGCCATACCCCTGCCCACAATCGTAATCTTGTGGACCGGATCACCATGTTCCGAAAAATGGGCGACAACCGCGTGGCCCGCCTCATGGTAAGCGAATACCTTCTTATCAATCTCACTGAGAACCCTACTTTTCTTCTCAGGGCCCATAACAACCCGGTCTATTGCTTCTTCCGCATCTTCCATCGTTATGATTTTACGGTTGGCCCTAGCGGCTAAGATGGCGGCTTCATTCAACAGATTTTCCAAATCCGCCCCGGAAAAACCGGGCGTGCGCCTAGCCAATACGCTTAGATCCACCGCAGGGGCTAGGGGCTTATTGCGGCTGTGAATGCCTAAAATAGCCTCTCTGCCCAATAGATCGGGGCGATCTACAATAACCTTACGGTCAAAACGGCCCGGCCGCAGTAACGCCGGATCTAAAACGTCAGCCCTGTTAGTGGCGGACATGACGATAATGCCCGAGTTAACCTCAAAGCCATCCATTTCCACCAGAAGCTGGTTAAGTGTCTGTTCCCTTTCATCGTGCCCGCCGCCGAGGCCCGCACCGCGTTGGCGGCCCACCGCATCGAGTTCATCGATGAAAACAAGGCAAGGGGCATTTTTTTTGGCGTTTTCGAAAAGGTCGCGCACCCTAGATGCACCCACACCCACAAACATTTCCACAAACTCAGAACCGCTGATGCTGAAAAACGGCACACCGGCCTCACCGGCCACTGCCCTTGCCAGCAACGTTTTACCGGTCCCGGGAGGGCCGATTAAAAGGACCCCCTTGGGAATCTTAGCCCCTAAATCACTGAATTTCTTGGGCTGTTTTAAAAATTCCACAATCTCCATCAGTTCCTGTTTGGCCTCGTCCACCCCGGCCACGTCACCAAACGTTATTTTCCCTTTTTCCTCAAGATATAAACGGGCTTTACTTTTGCCAAAAGACAAGGCGCGATTGCTGCCGCCCTGCATTTGGTTCATAATAAACAGCCACACCAGGGCCAAAAGCACCACGAATACCAAATTGGGCAGAAGTGCCACCCACCAAGGCGGTGTTGCCGGCAGTTCCGCTTCCAACTGTACATTATTGGCCTCTAAGCGGTCCGCCAGATCAGGCATTTTACCCAAAGGGATGACGGCGGTAAAATTAGTTCCGTCTTTCAATGTACCGTCCAGATGCTGATCCCCCACCATACGTACGGAAGCAATTTTGTCTTCGTTTATATATCGTAGAAGCTCGGAATAAAAAAGTTCCTGAGACGAGCTGCCGGGCGAGTATAGCTGGCTGACGATAGAAACTGCAATAATAGCGATTAATAAATAAAGGCTTATACCGCGTAAAAATCTATTTCTCACAACTCTTGCCCTCCTTTTTGTAAAATCAAGAGCATTTATCTTTTTGCCGCGTCAATCAATTATATCACAGGGGTATGAACGTGACAACGTGTAACAATTAATTGCACGTTAAACTAAGCCTCAGCACACGGCCCGTTTGGCCGGTTAAGGGAGCACTGCGGCCGCGGCGTACCGTGGGAATCCACAGAATATCTTGACGGTCGCAAACGAGGGGAATGAAATCCCGCCGTTCCGCCGGAATGCGTGCTTCAATCAGCAGATCTTTCACCTTTTTTGTTCCCTGCGCTCCGAAAGGATGCAAGCGATCTCCGTCTCGCCTCGGCCTGACCACTAGGGGCCGAGCCAGCCCCTCCCAGTCGAAGTCTTCGCTGAACGGGGCCCTGCCGGGCAATTCCGCCGCAGTAAACAGTTCTGCCCTAATGGTGAATGGCCCGGCCGCAACTTCACCGGGTACGGCCAAAACTTGAGGCTGCCAGGCTCGGCCTTTAAATTCGCCCACAAAGATAAAGTCAGCGGTGGCCGAAACCGAAACGTCGGGCAGGGAAAGGCGAAAAGCACTATCGGCCAGCAATTTACGGCGCCAGATTTCGATATGTTTAAAACCAATACGCCGCAAATGGCCCCGGTAGTTTGCTAACAGCGTGCGCAACACCCTGCGCTGCATGGCCGGGGATAAATCGGTAAAAACAGCCCGTTTCAAACGCAGTTGGCCCCAATCCCAAACAGAGTGCTGCCTGCAGATGGCCCCGGCCTGCCTCTGCAGCTCTAAATCGTCTTGGCGGGCCAAGACAGCAAGCTGCATGAGCTGCTTTGTAATTTCGGGGTTGTACTCCCGCGCTAAAAGCGGCAGTAATTCGTGGCGAATTTTATTCCGCACATAGACCGGTTCCCAATTGCTTGCATCTTCAACATAGGGAACTTTGAACGTTTGGCAATATTTAATGATATCAGTTTTACAAACAGCAAGCAAGGGGCGAATGAATGGGCCGCGCCGAGGCGGTATTCCACCCAACCCCTGCAGCCCACTGCCTCGCAGTAGCCGCATCAAGACCGTTTCGGCCTGATCATCCCCGTGGTGGCCCAAAGCTATGCACCCGTAACCCTCTTTTTCGGCGCAGGTGCGCAGCAGGCGGTAACGAATGCGCCGGGCGCCCTGCTGTTTGGACTCGCCGCTTTGCTCCAAATACCGGTTGATATCGTAAGAGGTAATGTGCGCCGGAATACCGAGGCCGGCGGCATAGTCAGCCACAAAACGGGCCTCCGCCTCCGCCTCCGGGCGAAAACGGTGGTTGAGATGGAAAACACCAATCCGGTTTTTGTCCCAACGCGCAAAAAGGTGAAGGAGGGCCATAGAATCCGGCCCACCGCTCACCGCTATTAAAACGTGCTCTTCTGTACCCAAAGCTAAATGGTCTAAGCTGCGCTCAAATTGTGGCAGTAAATCATTCGACACGTGCCTCCGTCCTCCTGTAAGTATCCATTTCCCAATGTGCGGGTATTAAGCGGGCCACCACTACCATCATATCATCTTGTATCTTGCCGTGGGTTATTTCCAGGCTGTTTTGCAAAATTTCCGCCGCCATCGCCGCCGGGTCGCCGTTATTCTGCAAACGCCTGAGATTCCAGCACATCCATTCCTCCTTACGGGCGATGCTGCGCTGGGCATCTAATACTCCATCGGTGGCCATGATTAATACTTCCCCTTCCTTGAGGATTCTCCTATCCGGTTCCACCTCTACTTGAGAAAGGACGCCCACAGGCAGGGCGTGGTTGTATACGATCTCCACCTCACGGCCCCGCTTGATGAAACTGGGGGCGGAGCCGATCTTAACAAACTCTAACTGTCCTGAAAACAAGTCAACTACCACTAAATCGATGGTGACAAACATTTCTTCTTCATTGCGCAGCAAGAGCAGCCTGTTGATAAGGGCCACCGCTGCCGCTAAATCATAACCGGCCTTGATCATTCTTTCCAAGAGTCGAACCGCGAGGTTGCTTTCAGTGTAGGCCCGCCAGCCTACACCCATGCCGTCGCTGAGTAAAATTGCCACTTTACTGTTAGTGATCTCAAATGTCACCTGGCTGTCGCCTGAAATCTCTTGTTGGGCGATTTTTGCCCGACCAATTTCCAGCTGATAGCTGGGGTAAGGCGCGATCCTAAAACCACAGGAGCCGTCGCGCCTGCAATTGTAACTGACAACACCGTACTGAGGCGTTTGCAACTGCTCCGTGCAGTAGCGGGCCATCTTTTCGCACACACAGCCCTCGCGGCAGACGCTGGCCAGCGCCCCATAGATCTCTAAACCATCTGCGCCCCTGATTACCGAAATGTGGGTTGGATCGTAGGCAGAGAACTGGTGCAGCAGTTTATCCTCAAAATCGCGGGTGAATTCAACACTCCCGGGAAATGACCCTTTCATTCCTTCCAATAGTTCGGCCATGCCCTGCATCTGATGGAGCAGCACCGGTTCTTCCACGCCCAGGAGCGTGGTTTCCAATTCTTCAAAAACGGTGAGGTATTGATCGATTTTTTCGCCCAGTACCTGCTTTAAATGTTCGTCATGCCCCTTGGCCTGCCGTTGGGAGGCTTGGGTCCCGGGAACAAGATGGGCAAAGTGTTTGAGATGTTTTTCAGGGATGCGCCGGGCGATCCACACCGCTGAAATTAAAGTGGCTAAAAACTGCAGCGTATCTGTTCCGGCCGGCCCCGGCAGAGAAAACACCACCGCCAAGACCGGGGCAAGATAGTAACCCCAAGCGTAACCGCATAAAACACCGGTCAGAAGACTGGCAATCACGATATATAGGGAAAGATAGACAGGCTCACCCAATAACAGCATCAATAGGCCTAAAATAGGTCCTAATACGCTGTTAATGCGCAAACCGTCAATGCGGGCCCCGATTACCAGTACAATACTGACCAAAAACGGCCGCAGCGCAAAGCCGCCCCACTGCAGATTGAAAGACACAAAAAGGGCGAAGGCAACCAGTAAAACCCGCAGTTCTTCCGCGGCCAGCTGTTTTTCCCAACAGCGTTTTAAAGTGAACTGAAAATAGCGGTACAGAGGTACCGCCAGCACACATTCTGTCAAACCAACCACAAACACGATGGGCATCCGCTGCAGTGCATAGTGAAACGGCGTTTTAATTAGCAAACACAGGGCTATAAGCCAATATTCCCGCGTTTGTTCGCCCCTACCGGGCAGCAGCCACAGTAGGGCAAATGCGGCCCAATACGGCAGGGCGAGCCGCAGCCCCAACACACTTGCGAGACCCGCTCCCACCGCCAAAGGTGGTATAAAACCCCAACGCGCGCCGTCAACCGCCCGTAAAGCGGCAACAAAAGCAAGGCTCAGGGGCCATAATTCTCCGAACAACGCCGCCCTGCCCAGCAAAAAACCGACACCGCCCAGAACCAGGATGGAAGGGGCAAAATAAGCGGACCACGCTATTAACCCACTGGGCTGTTCTTTGCTATCAGGTACCAAGGGCAGAGTTTTGGCCACAAGATCAACTCCGTTTCCGCAATTGACTCAATATTAACAGACTTTTAACTGCCAAAGCGTCGAAGCATGGAGTTGCTCTGCTCTTCTTTTCCACATTTTTCGTAAAAAAGCAAGAAACCCCACAAATTTTGTGGGGTTTCGTAGTTTTCATGGTAGCGGCGGCTGGATTTGAACCAGCGACTCTACGGGTATGAACCGTATGCTCTGACCAACTGAGCTACGCCGCCACGACATGCTTTATTATACAAAGGCGTTTACGTAAAGTCAAGTAATCTAGAACAAATGGTTTTGGATAATGAAGGTGGCAAACACGATGGAAACCATGGAAATCAGTTTGATCAAAATGTCCAGTGCGGGGCCCACCGTATCTTTCAACGGATCGCCCACCGTATCTCCCGTAATTGCCGCATGATGCGCTTCTGAGCCGGGGCCGCCGTGATGGCCTTCTTCAATGTATTTCTTGGCATTATCCCAAGCGCCGCCCGCATTGCCGGTGAATACCGCCATGGCCAGGCCGGAGAGAACACCGCCGCCTAAAAGGCCCACAACGCCCTCAACGCCAAAGATTAGGCCTACAACTATCGGGCTGAGTACCGCCATTACTGCCGGGGCCACCATTTCCTTGAGGGATGCCTGCGTGCAGATATCAACACAGAGCGCATAATCGGGCTGAGCTTCACCTTCCAAAAGGCCCTTAATTTCCCTGAACTGGCGCCGCACTTCTTCCACGATGCGGCCCGCGGTGCGGCCCACCGAAAGCATCGTCATGGAGCTGAATACAAAGGGAAGCATACTGCCTAAAAGCAAGCCGGCTAATACTTTTGTATTTAATACGCTTAAATCCAAAACTAGATCAATACCTAAATCGGCGGCGATCGTTGTCACTTGATCACGATAGGCGGCAATCAAACTGAGAGCCGCCAAGGCCGCGGAGCCAATGCAGAATCCTTTACCTGTGGCCGCAGTGGTATTGCCCAAAGCGTCAAGCGCATCTGTCCGCTCTCTTACATAAGGCGGTTGATGGCTCATTTCCGCAATGCCGCCGGCGTTATCGGCAATAGGGCCGTAAGCGTCGGTCGTTAAGGTAATGCCCAAGGTGCTGAGCATACCGACGGCCGCCAAGCCCACTCCGTACAAACCGTGGTTAAAATCGGCTGCCCCTCCCGCCACATAAAAACTGGCGATAATGGTGGCCACAATCAACAGCATAAAGGGGCCGATGGAGCCCATGCCCACGGCAAGGCCCTGAATAATAACGGTGGCGTGTCCCGTTGTGGCACTTTGGGCAACCTGCCTGGTGGCAGAATACTCGGCGGATGTATAGTATTCGGTAATAAGCCCGATGCCGATCCCCGAGAGCAGGCCAAATAGCACCGAGAAGTATAAGCCAACTTCAGACCAGCCCAAAGAATAAACAATCAAAGGCAGGCTCACTACCGCGATCACCCCGGCAGCGATAAACACACCGCGCCTTAAGGCCAAAAGCAGCTGCCTCTGGGTCGCTTCTTCCCCGGTCTGGACAAACCGCATACCAAAGATAGAAGCGAAGACGCCAATACCGGATAAGGCCAGCGGCACCGCGACACCTGCCATCCCCAATCCGGCAGCGACCGCCAAAGCGCAGGTGGCCACAATCGCCCCGATGTAGGATTCATACAGATCCGCCCCCAGGCCGGCAATATCACCCACGTTGTCACCAACGTTGTCAGCGATAACCGCGGGGTTGCGCGGGTCATCTTCGGGAATATTCGCTTCAATTTTACCCACTAAGTCAGCACCCACGTCGGCGGCTTTAGTGTAAATGCCCCCGCCCACCCTAGCAAAAAGGGCCATGGCACTGGCGCCCATGCCGAAATTTAACATGGTGCTGGTGATAATCTTGATGCGAGCTAATTCTTCCAGGGCCGAATAATGCCAATTAAGGAAAAAGTACCAGAAACTCAAATGGAAAAGTGCCAGGCCCACAACAATCAGCCCCGTGACCGCACCACCCGAAAAGGCGACCCGCAGAGCCTTGTTCAGACTGGTCCGAGCCGCATTGGTAGTACGGGAGTTGGCGTAGGTGGCCATTGTCATCCCGATAAATCCCGCTAAGGCAGAAAAAGCGGCCCCCGAAACAAAAGCCCAGGGAACGAAGACATTTAAGTAACCAAGAAAGACAAAGGCATAAAGGACTACGAACATGACTAGGAAAAAGAAAAAGACCGTCCTATACTGGCGGCGCATAAACGCCCGCGCACCCACCCGAATAGCCTGGGCGATTTCTACCATTTCCTCGGTACCCTCATCGTGACTCATGACGACGCGCCAATAATAGACAACCGCGATTAAGGCGGCTATGGCGCTTGCGGGTGCCAAATAGATCAAATTCTGAACCATTCATTTAGCATCCTTTCTTTTTAGTTCGCTGAATTACACAGTCCAAGTTTCTACAGAAGGCCCGCAAATCCTCTTATTTTACACAGTCAACGCATCCTTGGCCTAAATATAACCACCTTGTCCAATTGGCGAAAACGATCTATAATAATTTTTACAAGCTGTGAACGGAGTCGATCAGATGCGCAAATACTTGCGGCCGGCGGCCGTTTTGTTCTTAATTGCAATGTTTGTTTCACTTTCGCACGCAGACCGGGCAGCCGCTTCTGACGTTACTGCACCGGTACGAGGCCGCGTCTTGGCGGTGGAGAATAACTTGCCCGGATGGGAGTGGGAAACACAGTTCGTCACCGTCCGCCTCACTACCGGCCCCAACAAAAACGAAACAATCACCCTACTGAACACGCTAACCGGGCACCCTTATTTTGATCTGCGAGTTAAGCGAGGCGATCGGGTCGTGCTTGAAGCAGATACATCCTCGGATGCTATTCCCCGTTATTACCTAGTGGATTATTCGCGCCGGGGGCCTCTGTGGGGAATTACGCTTTTGTTCGCCCTGGCGATCGCGTTCATCGGCGGCAAACAGGGCCTGAAGGCAATTCTTTCTTTATTGGTCATGGGTGTTGTGATTGTTTTTATGATCCTGCCGCTGATCCTCAAGGGCTATAATGCCATCTTAGTTACGGTGGGCCTTTCGTCTGCCCTGACCGGCCTATTTATCCTGCTGCTCAGCGGCCGCAGTAAAAAAACCCTGGCTGCTGCCGCGGGCACGGTGGGAGGGCTGATTATGGCCGGCCTTTTGGCCTATGTGGTGGGAAAAACAGGTTACCTGACGGGCTTATCCACTGAAGAAGCGCAGACGCTTCATTTCATGCACGAGCAGATCAACTTTCAAGGCGTACTTTTTTCGGGCATGATCATCGGCGCCCTAGGTGCCATTTTAGACGTGGGCATCAGCATCGCATCCGCCATGGAGCAAATTAAGGAGGCTGATCCGACAACGGATTTTCAGACTTTATTCACCCGCGGGCTGCTTGTGGGCCGCGATTTAATTGCCACCATGTCCAACACTCTAATCCTGGCCTATGTAGGGTCTGCCCTGCCTTTGCTCCTGCTTGTTTTGGCCACCGAGAGCAATTGGGGCCAAATTTTGAATACTGAATTGATGGCCACCGAAATTGTCCGCGCCATGGCGGGCAGTATTGGCCTAACGCTGGCCATCCCCATCACCGCCTTCGCCTCTGCCCTGCTCTTTGTCCAGCCGCAGCACAAAAGCGAACACCCGGGCCACTAACTCGTACAACTCCGGGGGAATTTCCTCACCAACGGGCAGAGCGGCCAGCGCGTCCACCAGTTCGCTGTGTTCATAAAACGGTATGCGGTTTTGCGCGGCGATCTCCATAATTTTTTCCGCCAAAAGCCCCCGGCCGGAAGCGATGAGTTGAGGGGCTTTATCTTTACCGCGCTCATAGCGTAAAGCGGCTGCTTTTCGCATGACACCACTCCTTTATGTCAACTGCACCCAGCTGCCAACCGTCTGCGGCCAACTCTTCCTTCAATGCTTGTACAGCACCTCTCCAAAAAGCCGGTTCTTCCCCTTCCACCCGTAGGCTGAGTGTTAGAGCGTGCCCCGCGACAATCAAGCGCACCCCCACTACCCCTAGGGTTAGAGTGGGAATCTCAAGTTCAATGGATAGGGGAGTCTCGTTTCGCTCCCCGTGCGTTTCATCGCCGTCGCGGCCATCGCCTACAAAAGCAAAGCGCAGCCAACAGGCGTAAAGCCCGTCCGCAAGCACAAAGGGCAGGGCGAAAATCTGTTCCTTGCCCCCGGCCCGCACCGCCAATGCTTCTAAAAGGCGCTCCTGCACCAAGAGGCGGCACAAAGCCTTAAAGGTCTCGCCCTCTCGGAACCTTCCGCTCCAGGCAGTTCGGTTTTCAAGAGTGGGGCGGGCTAAGTCCCGGCGTAAATCAGCCGGCAGATCGTTGGCCGCGGCAATCCGCTCCGCAGCCGGCGTTTGGGCAACCAGATCACGGGCCGCCTGCAGCAGCTCGGGTTTCAGGGGAAAACGGGCTCGCAGCAGAATAAGTGCCTCCGCCAACTCACCCCGTTCCGCCCAAGGAAGCAGCGCCAGCACCAACTCCCTATCTAAGGGGTAACCGTTTTCGAGCAGCGCCTCTGCGGCGAGAACGGCATGCTCGCCGGGGGCGATGCCCAATGCGGGCAGATGTTCCGCCAGAGAACTGAGGGTAGGCGGCTCCGCAGGTTCAGCCAACGTTGTGGGCCGCGAGCGGACAAACGCAAAGGAGAGGGTTTCGCCTCGCCTTTCAATTTCCATCATTCTGCCCGGAGCCAGGGCCTCCACAACCATAGATGGGGTAAAGGCGGACAAAGGCAGTTTGATTTCGGTATGCTCAATTTCAAGAACTACAGATCGGGGCGAAACCTTTGTGATCAGCGCGGTAAGCGTTTTTTGTTCGGCCAAAAGGGCAAGCATGTGCCGCAAGCCCGTTTCACCGGTCCGCTGCGGCAATCCGTGCCCCGCAAATTTAATCCGCATTCTTATTACCCCTTTAGGCCCCTTCTTTCAGAAGAATGAATACCTGCCGGATGCTGGGCCTTTTGCCGTACATCAAGATGCCCACACGATAAATCTTCGCCGAAACCCAAGTACCCGCCAAGATTGAAGCCAGCATGATCGCCACCGAAGCCAAGACCTGGCTGAGGGGGGGATTGGCCAGCACAATTCGGGCAAACATCACCATGGGCGCGGTAAAGGGAATCATGGATGTTGTGACCGCCAAAGCACTGTTGGGATTGAGAAAAGAAATATAGGCGGCGAAAAAGCCAACAATAATCAGCATCATAATCACCGTCACCACCTGGCTGACCTCCTCTACCCGCGACACTAAGGCCCCCGCAGCGGCGAAAATAGAGGCATAAAAGAAATAACCCAGGATAAAGTAAAGGCCAAACCACATAATCGTAGACAGCGGTATGGTACTCAAGGGGCCCACTATACCCAAGAGGTTGCCCAAAGTGCCGCTTTTGGTTAGACTGGTCACGATCAGCCCTGTTGTGATCCAAATGATAAATTGCAGCAGGCCAAGGGCACCCACACCAATGATTTTACCCAGCATGAGCTCTGTGGGTTTTACGGTGGCGACCATTACTTCCATAATGCGCGAACTCTTTTCTTCCGCAACACCAGAAGCCACCATATTGCCATACAAGATTAAAGCCATATAAATCATGAACAGCAGAAAATAAGCGAGTACCATTGCTTGGGTATGGGCAACGCTGTCCATTTCCTCCCCATCTTCGCCTGAAGGGCTGATTTCGCGCACCTTCAGATCAACACGGGAAAACAGGCCCGCCATGTCCTCATCTGAGAGGCCCAAGCGTTCCGCGTTCATGCGAGTTAGAGCTTGATTGATAATTCCTTCAATTTCATCATTAACCATCATGTTAGAAACATCCGCAGCCACCAGCGTGTACAAAGGCCCGTCAACAAGCAGCAAACCGCTCAATTTTTCATCCAAAACCCGCTGGTACAGCTCTTTTTCCGTTGCCCCTTCCGCAGTCCTGACCGTAACGTTCTCTCGCGTTTCCCCGACTTGAATTAAATAGGGAACGATCGAGGCCGCACTTGGCTGTTCGTAAACATAAAAATCAATGCTTTTTGGCCCCAAACCCGTAAACAGCTGATCCATCAGTGGGGGGATAAATGATAGGCCTGCAATAACCAACACACCAATCACAGTGGTGATAATATAAGCGGCCCCCTTGACCCGGGAAGTAAAATCGCGTTTAACTAAGACAGGAATCATGCTCATGCCCCCACACCCACCTTCTCCACAAAGATTTGATCGAGCGAAGGCTCCACTAGTTCAAAATGAATCACTTGGCCCGCCTTCATCGCGGCGCTGAGAATTTCATTGGGATCAACACCGTCCCCCAAACGGAACTCCAGATAATCGGCCCGGGAAGAAAGGAGCTGCAGCCCGGGAATTTTTGCCCAAAAATCCTTATTGCCTTCCAGCGAAAGCTTGAGAACCTGCCTCCCCATGGAACGCTTGATTTGTTTTAGATTGCCGCTGAGAACCAGCCTGCCGCGATCAATGAGTACAATATCATCACAGATCTCTTCTACCTGCTCCATGCGGTGACTGGAAAAAATGATTGTTGTACCCCGAGCGTGGGCCTCCATTAGCACTTCCTTCAGCAGTCCGGTATTGACCGGATCCAGCCCGCCAAACGGTTCATCAAGAATGAGCAGTTCCGGATCGTGCAGCATCGTAGCAATTGTCTGCACTTTCTGCTGATTCCCTTTAGACAACTCTTCAATGCGTTTGCGGCTCAATTCGCCTAATTCGAAACGTGCGATCCAATGCTCCGTTTCTGCGCGGGCTTTCACCCTATCCAAGCCATTAATGCGGCCCAGGAATTCTAAGTGCTCATCGACGCGCATTTTAGGGTATAGGCCTCTTTCCTCAGGAAGATAGCCGAAAAAATTGCGCCCCAACCGGCCAAGGCTGCGCCCTTGCCAGGTGACGTGCCCCGCATCGGGTTTAAGTATACCCAAAATCACCCGCATCGTTGTGGTTTTCCCCGCCCCGTTAGGGCCGAGAAAACCAAACAAAGAGCCTTGTTCAACGCTGAAACTTAAATCATCCACCGCTGTGACATCTCGGAAACGTTTGGTAAGTTCATTAGCAACTAAAGACATCCGATACCCCCCCGAAAATTATTGACAAGCGCGAGCTATGATTTTGAAGTCGGGTTCACCCTTAATCAGGCGCCTAGTAATCAAACGGGCAGCAAGTGCACCCACCAGCAGGCCTACAATTGCGCCGATCCCCCCCAGAGCATCATGGCCCAAAATCCAGCGGGCAAGGGCATAGCCCACAAAAAGCGCGGTAAAGGGCAGCCCGTACAAAACCGCTACCGCCCTGACCATATTCTTGTTGCCGCTTTCCAAAATTACGCTGTCCCCGACAGCGAAGTCCCCCTGGGATCGATCGAGGTTGATTACGTAATCCTCCTGCGGGCGGGCGGGCGTAAGCCGCACACAACCACCGCACGACGCGCACACTTCGTTCGGGTCTTCGAGCTTAACTTGAAATTCCCGCTCAGTCTTTTTTATAATAACGCCCCTGTGGCGCATGCTCCCTCTCCTCTCTAAAAAACGACTTGCTTATTTCACTCAAAACGGATATAATAAACATTGTAGAAGCGGAGCCGTGGTGTAGCTGGTTAACACGTCGGCCTGTCACGCCGAAGATCGCGAGTTCGAATCTCGTCGGTTCCGCCATTTATGACTGAAGCGATTCAGATGCCTGAATCGCTTTTTTTATTCTCCACAAATAATTATATACCTTTTTTAGTAAGGCTGCTACGTTTGATCCAGGCTTGTCAACTGTTCCCAGAAGATGTCCAATTCGCACATTTCTTCTTCCCCCAGCCAATGGCTGCAGTTGGCGCAGCTGCGCTCTTCAGCCGGTGCTTGTGCTGCCGCCTCGTATTCACCGCACGTTCCGCCCACCATTTGCAGATCCGATAAACTCGGCATAAAAAACAACCCCTTTCCGATTTACCGCTAGTATAGCCAAGGAAAGGCGTAACTATAAAAGGGCCTTTCCGCGAAAGACCCTTTTCTAATTATACTGCTTATGAGGTCAAGGCCTCTTCCACCGCGGCCTTAATTGCTTCACTCGTTACCGTTGCGCCGCTCACTCCGTCCACATCCCACGACTGGCTCTCCACAATCGCTGCGGGAACCTTCTCCAAGGCCGTTTTAGCTATAAACGGCGTTTCGTCCTGTTCCAGAATCTTCACCGCAGCAATCGCTCCACCCGAGACCGTGACTTCCACTTTAACCGGACCGTTAAATCCGGCCGCGCTGCCTGTGTAAACTCCGTCTTTGAAAGTGGTAGATGCTTTCTGCAGCGCTTGCTCCGCCGCGGCCAGCACCGCCTTACTGGTAACGGTAGCCCCGGCCACAACGTCCACATCCACACCCTGAGCCGCGACAATGGCCTTTGTCAAAGACTCAATAGCCGGCCCGGCAATAAAAGGTGTTTCGTCGTGGGGGCGCACTTGCACCGCGGCAATTTTCCCACCCGAAATTTCCACATCAACTATCACTTCACCGCCGAAGCCTTGAGCTTTACCAAAATATTTTCCATCCTTGGGCCCATCTTGTGCCGAATTCATAGACCAAACCCCGGCCGAAACGAGCAGCAAAGCGATGAACAACACTAAACTTATATTCCTTCTTGTGCGCAGTGTAAGCACGATAATCCCTCCAGATCTTGCCTTTTATCCTTTTCTGATCATTTTCATGGCTTGGGCGGCATCCTTATCGCCCCTACCCGATACGTTGACAATAATTATTTTGTCCTCAGCCAAAGTGGGTGCCAGCCGCAGCGCGCAGGCAACGGCATGGGCGCTTTCAAAAGCCGGTATAATCCCCTCCGTTTTTGAGAGGGTACAAAAGGCCGCAAAAGCCTCCTGATCCGTGATGGGAATATACTCAGCCCGCCCGGTGGCGTGATAAAAACTGTGTTCCGGGCCAATACCCGGATAATCCAAACCCGCGGCGATTGAGCTGGTTACTGCGGCATCTGTGCCGTTCATAAGGGCGTAACAGCGAAAACCATGCAGAATCGCCGGCCTGCCATAGCTGACCGAGGCGGCATGGCGGCCTAATTCAGGCCCCGTCCCTCCCGGCTCACAGCCGATCATTTTTACCCCCGCATCTTGATAAAATGGGGCAAACAGCCCAATCGCGTTACTGCCACCGCCCACACAGGCGATGAGGTAATCGGGCAGACGGCCGGCTGCCTGCAGAATTTGATGGCGTGCTTCTTTGCCGATTACGGACTGAAAATTACGCACCATTTCGGGATAGGGATAGGGCCCCACCGCCGAGCCTAGAAGATAATAGGTGGTGGCGTAATTTTGGGCGAAATCCTGCAAAGCCGCGTCCACCGCATCTTTTAAAGTCTTACTGCCCGCATCGACAGGCTGCACCTCGGCACCCAGCAGTTCCATGCGGAATACATTTAATTCCTGCCTGGCCATATCTTCCCGGCCCATATACACAACACAGTCTAAATCTAAAAGGGCACAGGCGGTGGCCGCTGCCACTCCGTGCTGCCCCGCGCCGGTTTCTGCAATAATGCGGCGCACTCCCATTTTCTTGGCCAGCAGGGCCTGGCCTAAAACGTTGTTGATCTTGTGCGAGCCCGTATGGTTGAGATCCTCCCGTTTAAGGTAGATTCTAGCCCCGCCCAACCGTTCGCTGAGGCGTCCGGCGAAGTACAAAGGACTGGGCCTGCCCACGTAATCTCGCAGGTAATACTCCCATTCAGAATGAAATTCTGCATCCTGCCAAATTTCATTGTAACACTCCGCCACATGGTTTAAAGCGCGCTGCAAATCTTCCGAAACGTACTGCCCCCCAAATTCACCAAAAAAACCCCGTGCCAATGACACCTTTTCTCTGCTCGTCTCTTCTCTGCTCATCTCTGCTCTCCTCTGTAATTATTTTATTCTTAGCAATCCTCGCTTTCATGATCGGCCCATAGTGCGATAAATTCAACCAGTTCCACCCAGGTGGGACTATGGGCATTTCGCACGTAAAAAGAAGGTGACCTTACCCAAAAGCAAAGATTCTTCTAAGCTCAACTCTAACACTAAACCCACACAAAATCCAGCATTAAAATTGTTCCCCGCACCCGCAG
>CAZVDE010000016.1:16095-39074 GCA_964626065.1 uncultured Clostridiaceae bacterium
TCTAACACTAAACCCACACAAAATCCAGCATTAAAATTGTTCCCCGCACCCGCAGTCAACTGCGGATTTGCGGTATACAGCCCCTTAACGCCGGCATAATTTCCATCCGCCGCCGCACCCGCCTGATCATGGGATGCACCACAACACACCCCAAAACTAATGTCCACCCGATCGCCGCCGCCTACTTCATAAGGATTACTTTACGAGAAAAACAACAGCATAACGGGCAAAAAAGTCGTATTGGACCATGGCCGTTAAAATCCGCTCCGCATCCTCATCACTAACATAGACCCCCGTTTTGGTGGGCCCGGCCACCCCGGTGGCCTGCACAATCAGGGGCGCAGTATAAGAATAGTCAGCATCGACTTCCAACCGATCTAATAGTTCCGGCGTTAATTCGCTGCCGTAGGCCACTATACCCCGTTCCTGCACTAGATCTTGAGAAGCCAAAACCCCGCCGTAAAGCAGTAGGCCCGATTCACTGTAAATACGGGGGCTGATTCCGCGCTGCACGTCTAAATGGCGGGCATCTACCACCAGCCCGGTATAAAAAGTGCCTTCCCGGGCGATTTTTTCACTCCATTTCTGTCTGCCGGCCGCTTGGGCTTGCGAAACCCTGGCTACAGATAAATTGCGCCAAAAATACCTTCCTTCCGGCTCCGCCTGCAGCACCAATTCCCAGCGCAGCGGACCCGGGGCAATTTCCCCCGTTTCTAGCACAATCTGCTGCCAGCTTCCGCTTTCGGCCGCGGTAAAACGAACACTTTGGTACTCCGCCGCCTGGCCTCCCGGGCCTACCGCGGCTAGGATTACTATCAGCTCCGCATCCTGCAGATAGGTACCAAACTCAAGTTTAATCGTATAAGCCTTGCCCGCCTCGAGGGGCACATCCATGCGCAGCTCCTGCCCCGCGCCCAGTAAAAGCGATGTACCGCCTTCCATCGTCTCCCCATTAGCCACAGCGACAAACAGTAGGCAGATTAGTACAGCCATTGACAAACGATTCATCAAATATTCCCTCCACCCCAGGAAAAACCATTCGTGCCGGTTTCCCCCTCCTCTTGTATAATAAGCCTAACACAAAAGGAGGGATTTTGCGTGACTAGAAATTATTGGTTGATTATTCTAATCTCTGCCGGCCTAGCAGTAACAGGCTGTTCCAGCTTAATAAATTCGCCCTCCGGCAGCGAGTATCCTGCTATTTGGCTTGCAGATGGATTCGATTTTCCCGTGGGGGATCGCAACGGACGCGGCTGGGCCGTTACGGGATACGGCTTTTTGGATTGGAGTATTGTCAGCAACTCCTACCATCCGGGCGAGGATTGGAATATTCCCGGCGCAGGAAACGGCGATTGGGGCGAACCGGTTTATGCGGTGGCCAACGGAGAAGTCATTTTTTCCGGTTGGAACAGCGCCCTGGGCAACGTCATTCTGATCAAACATAACTTATCCCGCAGTGAAGCGGTCTGGTCACAGTACGCCCACCTCGATCGGCGCGATGTGCGGACAGGAGAGAAGGTAACTCGAAACCAGCAGATCGGCACCGTTGGCCGGGGTCCCAACAACCGCTTTGCCGCCCATCTCCATTTTGAGCTGCGCAAACGGGATCTTCCGGCAAACGCCTGGCCACGGACAAACGGCGAGGCCTGGGCCAAAGAACAGGTGCGCGACTACTGGCTTAACCCCACTTTGTTTATAAAACAAAACAGACCGCAGTAGTTATTTGTGCTATCATGTAATAAAATAGGGGTAAGTAAGGAGGCGCGCCCATGTTCCTAAAAGACTATCCTCTGGCTAATGTAACTTCGCTGGGGGTTGGCGGACCGGCCGACTTTTTTATCCGGCCCGGCAGTACCCTGGAGATTATCGCCGCTCAGCGTTTTGCATTGGAGAAGGGTTATCCGCTCACCGTAATCGGCTACGGCACAAATCTTCTGATCCGCGATGGGGGGATCAGGGGGATAGTGATCCAAATTGCGGAGCCGTTTGCCAAGGCCCGGGTAAAAGATAATGTGCTCACCGCCACCACCGGCTGCTTGTTCAGTTCCCTAAGCAAGCTGGCCCTGCACCACAGCCTGCAGGGGCTTGAATTTGCCGTGGGTATTCCGGGCGGGCTGGGCGGAGCCGTTTTTATGAACGCAGGCGCCTACCAAGGGGAGATCGGGCCTCTGATCCGGAAAGTGGAATTTGTTCAGGACGGAACCGCGGGCTTTTGGGGGAAGGATGAGTTTTCCTTTTCCTACCGCTCCAGCCGACTGCAGAAAGAGCAAAAAAAAACGATAGTAACAGCTGTCACGCTGGAGTTGGAAAGGGGAGAACACCCAAAGATACTAGAACAAATGCTCCGCCTTCAACAGCAGCGGCGCAGCAAACAGCCGCTAGACTACCCCAGCGCGGGCAGTACTTTCAAAAGGCCCCCCGGTTATTATGTGGGGCCCTTGCTCGAAGAAGCGGGGCTGAAAGGTTTACGTATGGGGGGAGCGGAAGTATCGCGCAAACACGCGGGGTTTTTAATTAAGGTGGGCGAAGCAAAGGCGCGGGACTTCCTGGACCTGATCGCTGAAATTCAAAGCATAATATTGGCAAAACACGGGGTGCATCTGGAACCTGAAGTTCGCGTTCTTGGCGAAGACTAGGGCCGATTGCGCCTTATTTTTTCTAGATTCGCCCTTAATTCGGGATAAAGAGCATCTCCGGGGTCTAAATTTTCCAGCATGGCCCAAACCTGTTCCACCTTGGCGAGATCAAAGTGCTGCTCGTTTTTTAGATAGGGTTCGACGATCTGAAAACGCGCCCGCCCGTTCATATTGTCCGCCAGTGCCTCTTTAACCAGCTGCCTGCAATAACCAACCGGGCAATGCTTACCCCGGCACCGAGTTTCCGCCAGGCATAGATCATCCAAGGCCCGTTCCAAGGCATGCAGCCTGCGGGCGGCCTCCTTCAAGTTGGTGGTTCTGCGGGGCAGCCGCAGAGGGGGAATAATAAAAAATAGCAGCATAAACAAGGGAATGACAAGAATCAAGCCCGCCCGGCCCACGTCGATTAATCCGGACTGGACGGACTGTTCCAAGTGAAAGAGCCCGAAACCTATAAACACACCGCCGGATATGAGCCTAAGGGCAAACTCCGGGATGCGTTCGCCTAGTTTGGCCCCGACGATAATGCCCACCAAGCTCGTCAAGACCATGCCCAGCACCGTTCCGGACAATACTGCCCAGGCATGCTGGGAACCGGAGGCAAGGGCGATCGCGGTCAGTTGGGTTTTGTCCCCCAGTTCGCCAATGAAAAAAGCGAGGGCCACCACCAAAACGGGATTGCCACGCATGCGTTTTTCTTCTTCCTCTGGCCCAGTTCGGGAAAATAGGGTCCAGACGCCAAAACATAGAAATAAAACGGCGGAACCGAGTTTGATCACCTCTAGCGGCAGTGCGGCGCCCAAGTAAGCACCAATCATTACCGCCAGGCCGTGATTCAAAAACGCCCCGAGCGCAACTCCCACGAGCACTTGTCCAATCGAAAAGCGCAGGGCAAAGGCCATAGCCAAAAGCTGGGTTTTATCGCCCATTTCCGCCAAAAATATTAAGCAAGCCGCTTTTACCATTTCGTGGAACATTTTTATCCCCTTCCACAACGCACAACCTGATTGTATCAGATTTGTATTCGGTTGTGAAAGATTAAATTCCAGACTGCCCAGGCAGGAATTTTCACCACCTAACGGGTATTTATAAATTATCGAGGGGAGGTAATCACAATGAGCACGATGTTTCAGAGCGGTGAATTCTTTGTAAGGCTGCGCGTTCAAGGAGAACGCCCTAAACTGACAATTTGGAACAATGCGGGTACGAAAATCGTTAGCGAATTCATCAATTCCACCACACCAAGCTTTTGGGTCCAGATGGCGAAATTGACGGCGCAAGAAGTAGTGGACGACGTTCTCGCCTTATTAGAAAAATAAAAAGCAAGAACCAAACAGCCTTACTTGTGCCGCGAGAGTAAGGCTGTTTGCCCTGCAAGGGTGATAAGGGCAAGAACGGAATAGAATAGGGTTGCATACAGTACACATATGAACTATAATAAATATTTAGTAACTATTATCGTTTAGAGGTGGCCTTCATGTGGAAAGAAATCGTGCGTCTGGTTCTTTACAGCGCCGAAAACGCCTTCATCCAAGTAACCGTGTTCGTAGGTGCGGTACTATTGCTTTTCGGCTACGTGGATTTCCTGCTTTCGGGCCGTTTAGTCGCGAGAATCGAGCGCTCCAAGAAATTGCAGCCGATTATTGGCGCGTTTTTAGGACTCACGCCCGGCTGCGGCGGGGCAATCTTTGTCATGCCCCTTTTTCCGAGAGGTTCGGTGAGTTTCGGCACGGTGGTAGCAACACTGCAAGCCACCATGGGCGATTCCGCCTTTGTTTTAATGACAGTAATGCCCAAAGAGTATCTCTTGGTCTCGGCGCTTTCTTTCGTGACTGCTATTATCACCGGTTATATCGTCGATCTGTTCCCGTTAGGCGAGCGCCTATTAGCGCAATACAAAGCCCGGCAAAGGCCAAAGGCTGATAAAGCGATGCAGCATGCCACCTTCAATCACAGTATTTTCGCTCGAGAAACGGGTGTGGGCGCAGAAGAATGGGCGCATATCGGCCACGATGAGGGTGATGAAATCGACTTAATACTGCACCATAAAATAGCGGGGCACCAGCCCGCCGGCGGTTTTGGCTATAAGGCCTCTCACGGCGGTTTCGTTGTCTTTTGGGCCATGATCTCCCTAGGCTTGATTTTGGGAATCATGGATCTTTTCCAGGTCGATTTGAACAACCTGTTCATCCCCAACCTGGGCCTTGTTTTAGGTGCGGCGGGTACCGCCTTTTCCATATTTGTTATGCTGTGCAGCAACAAATTCATCCGCGACGACAGCCACGAAGAGGCGGAGATGAAACTGGCCAGCCTGAGGGAAACATTTGTGCACAACGCACAGGAAACGGCCTTTGTGGGCACTTGGGTCTTTGCCGCCTACCTGGCCTATGAACTATTCGTCCTTTTTCTGGGCTCGGGCACCTATGCCGCAGGCGAAGCCCTGATTACCGGATTCTTAAGCCAGACCGGGCTTATGGCGGTAATCATAGGTGTTTTGATTGGAATTATTCCGGGCTGCGGGCCACAAATCATCTTTGTCACCCTGTATACCCGGGGGCTTGTGCCCTTCTCAGCCCTACTGGCCAACGCCATTTCGCAAGACGGCGATGCACTTTTTCCCCTGATTGCCATTGACAAAAAATCGGCATTCTGGGCGACCGTCTGTAATACCATTCCGGCGTTAATAGTCGGTGTCTTGGCTTACTGGATCGAAATGAAATTTTTCTAACCCGGTCCTAAGCAAATGTTCCTTTCACCTTTAATTCCTTTTTATCCATTAACAATTGCCCCCGGGCAAATACCGTTTCAATGGCAAAATTCCGATCTAAGAGTATTAGATCCGCATCACAGCCGGGCCGCAGAGCCCCTTTGCTTTCCTCTAAACCGAGGGCCCAAGCCGCGTTAGCGGTAACTAGGCTTATGGCGTCCGAAACCGCCATTTTCTTTTCTGCAATCAACGTCCGAATCACGCCATGCAGCGAGTCCATGGGCGCGGCGGTAATACCGATCAATTCATTTTTTTCATTCCACTTAGGCAGGCTGCCGTTGGCATCGGAGCTGAGTGTGATCCGCCCTAATGGTGCCCCCTTGTTTATGGCACCTACGATCTGGGCCGCCGTTTGGCGCGGATTGATACCCGCGGTAAAGTCTAGACAGCCCCCCATCTTCGCCAGATCCACCGCCTGCTGCCCCAGCTTACCCACGTGGGTGGGCCTAAAGTGCCACACGGGCAGATCACTATCCCGCAGAGCGTCAAACACTAAGCCCAACCCGTTTTTTCCCGCCCCCACATGGATAGTCACTATCCCCGGTTTGCCTCCCAGTAAGGCACCCAAACGCACCTCGCTAACAAGCCTGATCAGTTCATCCTTGCTCATTTGAGAACTGCGGTGATCGGAGATAGCCACTTTAACTCCCAGTATTTCCCCGATGAAAGCAATGTCTTTTTTTATGCTGCCCGTTAAAGTCACTGTGGGGTACTCGTAAGATCCAGTCAAGCAGTAGGCGGTGATGCCCTCTTGATTGAGTGCTTTTGTTTTGGCCAGTAAATTTTCCACGCTGCGGGTGATTCCATCCGTGCCCAGTACGCCCACTAGGGTGGTTACACCCGCTCGAATGATACTCTCCAAGCCAAGTTCGGGAACGCGGGTTTTAAACCCCCCTTCGCCCCCTCCCCCCGTGACGTGCACATGTTGATCAATGTAGCCCGGAAAGGCTAAAAGGCCGTCCCCGGCATACTTCTGGGCGGTAGGATAACAACGATGCAGTTCTGAACCCACGTCAATAATCTTTGTACCGCAGATCGCCACATCACCGCGGCCCCAATCGGCCGGCTGATAGATGTGCACATTCTCAACAATGGTCAGCATTAGCAGTATCCCTCCCGTGGGCAATCGATATCTTCTTTTACATGTTCTGCGGATGCCTGACGATCCCCTCTCCCTGATTTTCGGCTGAGTTGTGCGCCAAAAACCTGCATTGATGATATACTAAACTTAATATCGGAACGAAAGGAAAGATAGCATGCAGCACATTTACCGTTATCGATTTCCCCTGGGCTTTCTCTGGCTCGCGGCCTGGGAAGGGGTGCTCACGCACGTGGCTTTTGAAGGGGATCAGCCGCTGAAAGGCCAAAAAACGGAGCGCACGCCCCTGCTAGCCGAAACTGCCAGGCAGTTGGACGAATATTTCGCCGGCAGGCGGCAAACATTCGACTTGCCTTTGCGGCCGACGGGCACCCCGTTTCAAAACCAAGTCTGGCGGGAAGTAATGGCCATCCCTTACGGTCAAACGCGCAGTTATAAAGAAGTGGCGGCGAAAATAGGCAATCCCCAAGCGGTGCGGGCGGTGGGTTTGGCCAACGGCCGCAACCCCATCGCCATTATTATCCCCTGCCACCGGGTCATTGGCAGCAGTGGGAAACTCACCGGCTACGGCGGCGGGTTAGAGGTTAAACAATTCCTGCTCGATTTGGAGCAGAGGCATGCCTAAACCCTTATACTTTCAATATGGGCAGGCAGAACTAGAACATCTGCAAAGGCGGGATCAAAAACTAGGCACAGCAATTGAACGAATCGGCCTGATTGAGCGCCCGGTAAACCCCGATTTATTCTCATCGTTGATCAAATCCATAGTTGGCCAGCAGATCTCCACCAAAGCGCAGCTGACAATTTGGGGCCGACTCAATGACTGCTTTGATCCCTTCGGCCCAGAAAAGCTCGCGTCCGCCACGGCGGAAGATATTCAAAGCAGCGGATTAACCATGCGCAAGGCGATCTACATTCAAGAAATCAGCGAGGCGGTCCACAGCGGCGAAGTAGATCTTCCCGCTTTAGAAGAGATGTCTGATGACGACGTGATTGCTGAACTAACCAAACTGCGCGGTGTGGGGGTGTGGACCGCGGAGATGCTTTTGACCTTCTCTTTGCAGCGGCCCGATGTGGTTAGTTTCGGCGATTTGGCCATCCGCCGGGGCATGCGCATGCTGTACCGCCACCACAAAATAACTCGCCCTCTTTTTGAAAAACATAAAAGGCGGTATTCACCCTACGGCACAACGGCCAGCCTTTATTTATGGGCGATTGCAGGCGGAGCGCTGCCCGAGCTTACCGATCCCGCCAAAGAATAAAGGTGATCTAGCGCCGGCTGAAAAAATGTTCCGCAATCGCAATTACGAAAACGGCCACTAACAGCCATGAATTTTGCAGCCAAAAAGCATTGGCCAGCAAAACGGCTGTGTAGGCCGGGTAAACCAATGGAATTTTGCGGCGCGCCTGACCGGTCTGTCTCGCCCCCACCAGGCTGTCCACGATTACTAGCCCCATGACGAAACAAGTGGTAAAAACATAGCGTTCCGAGGCATACACCAGGGCAAGGGCCCAGAATACGAACGCGGCCGCTTTCCGCCAGATGGATTTGGAACGGCCTAACAGCAATTCAATTAGGGGAACAAGCAGCATTAGGATCGCTGCCATAAGGGAAATGGAGGCGATCTGATTCGCCTGCACTCGTTCTGATAAACGTTCAGGTAGATTGATTTCAGGCACAAACAAAATACGGGATAGAGTAAGGGCAAAAAACACCAAAAGGTAAAGACCTCGACTCCGTTTTACTGCCCGGCGTTCCAGCATAGTTGCCCCTCCTAACTTCTTTCGGGCGCTGCCCGTTCGTACTGCCGCGGCCAATCGTCAACGTCGGCACTGTTTTCCAGCACCCAATACGGGTTACGGAGCAGTTCGCGGCCTAACGCCACAAAATCAGCCCTTTCGTTAGCGACGATCTCCCGCACTAATTCGGCACCAGTTATCAAACCAACGGCAATGGTCGGAATCCGCACTTCTTTTTTCACCGCCGCGGCATAAGGTACCTGATAACCGGGGTACAACTCGATTTCGGCCGGGAGCAGCCCGCCCGAACTAACGTCGATTAGATCAACGCCCGCTTCTTTTAACCTGCCACCGATTTTAACGGTATCCGCAAGGGTCAGTCCGCCGTCTAAGAAGTCCACTGCGGACAACCGCACCGCAAGCAGTTTTTCCCGGGGCCATTCTTCCTGGACAGCGGCTACGATTTCCAGCAGCAGGTGCAGCCGCTTTTCAAATGTCCCGCCGTATTCATCTGTGCGCCGATTACTGAGGGGCGACAAAAACTCATGAATCAGGTAACCGTGGGCGGCATGGACCTCGAGCAGATCAAAGCCCGCTTTATTGGCCCGCCTTGCGCCCTGCCGCCAATTTTCCACAACCGTGCGTATTTCAGCAATCGTTAACGCTTTTGGCACCGCCCTTTTAGGAAACGGTATGGCAGACGGCGCCACAAGATCTTCGCCCCACGCCTTGCGCCCCGCATGGGCAATTTGAATGCCCACAACGGAACCCCGCGCCCGGCAGAAATTGGCTATTTCCCGCAGGCCTTCAATTTGGTCATCATCCCACACTCCCAAATCGTGATTGCTCAAGCGGCCCCTTTTTTCCACCGCAGTCGCTTCCAAAATGATTAGGCCCACACCGCCCACTGCCCTGCTGCCGTAGTGAATTAGATGCCAATCCACCGCCAAACCGTCTTCTGTAGCAGTGTACTGGCACATGGCGGGCATCACAATCCTGTTCGGAATGGTAATACCCTTTAGCTCATAGGGGGTTAACATCCCAGCAGCCTCCTTTTATGTGCAAGATTCGCAAACAACCGCCTAATTCCTGCTGCCCGGTTGGTCCAAGGCGATCCCTTTAGCGCAGAGAGGGCAGTCCGCGGGCTTATAAACCTCTATCTCCAGACTCAAAAGGGATGTCACAGGGAGATCAACCTTAGATCGGCCCCCGCTGCGGTCTACCACCGCCGCCACCCCCAGCACTTTCGCCCCGCACCGCCTGGCTAGATCAACCACTTCCTGCATCGAACCGCCTGTGGTAACCACATCTTCTACAACTAACACTTTTTCCCCCGGCGCAAGGGCAAAGCCGCGGCGAAAAGCCATCTTCCCATCTCTGCGTTCCGCGAAGATAAAGCGGCAGCCTAATAGGCGCGCCAATTCGTAGCCAACCGTAATTCCGCCAATCGCCGGGGCCGCAATCGTTTCGGTACCCTGGGCCAGCCGGGGCAGAAAATCATTGAGCACTTCCGCCGCCTGCTGCGGGTATTCAAAGAGCTTAGCGCATTGAATATATTGTTTTGAGTGCAGCCCGGAAGTCAATTGAAAGTGTCCCTGCTGCAGTACACCCATCTCTATTAAAGTATGCAATAATTTGGATTTATTCATGGCTGCACCTCAATTTCTTCTACTATTTTTAAAAATGCGGCCCGCGGATCCGCCGCCTTAAGAATGGGCCTGCCCACAACCAGGTAATCGCTGCCGGCATTGATTGCTTCTTGGGGCGTAAGTGTGCGTTTTTGATCCTGTAGCGCAGTACCCAACGGCCGCACACCCGGCGTCACCGCCAGGAACTCCGGGCCGAGCTCGGCCTTTAGCAGCCGCACCTCCAAGGGTGAGCAGACTACCCCGTCCAGCCCCGCCTTTTTTGCCAATTTTGCGTATTTAAGCACGCTGTCTTGCACCGTGCCCGCAATGCCCAATTCTTCATTTAAAACCCTTTGGTCGGTCGAAGTGAGCTGAGTAACACCGATCAATTTCACAGCGGGGCCAACCGCTTCTCGGGCTTTCTGCATCATTGCCAAACCCCCGGCGCAGTGCAGATTCAAAAGATCACAGCCTAACCCGCTTAGGCTGCGCAGCGCCCCTGATGCCGTATTGGGAATATCATGAATTTTAAGATCGAGAAAAACCCTGAGGCCCTTGTTTTTTAGTGTTTTCACCAATTCGGGGCCGGTACTATAGAAAAGCTCCATCCCCACTTTCACAAAGCGCACTTCGGGCAGCTGAGCCAAGGCAGCCTCCACTGCCTCGGCACCGGGCAGATCCAATGCCACAATTATCCTCTCCGCAGCGTTCATAAAGCGCACCCCCGTATCTCTTCCAGACTTTTAATTCCTTCCTTTTCCATGAACATGCGCAGCTCCTTAATAATCCTCGGGCAGACATAGGGGTCGGTAAAGTTGGCCGTTCCAACCATGACCGCCCAAGCCCCTGCCATAATAAACTCAAGCACATCTTGTGCGGTACTTATTCCGCCCATGCCGATGATGGGAAGATCAACCGCCTGCGCCACTTCATAAACCATGCGCACCGCAACGGGCTTGATTGCGGGGCCGGAAAGCCCCCCGGTACGGTTAGCCAAAACTGGCCGCCGCGTTTTAATGTCGATCTGCATGCCGATTAAGGTGTTAATCAGGCTTAACCCGTCTGCGCCGCCTTGTGCCGCGGCAGCGGCCAAATCCTGTATGCGCGTGACATTGGGCGACAGCTTCACAAATAGGGGCAGTGAACAACTGCTGCGCACCGCTTCGACTAGATCGCGCAGCACCGCCCCATCTGCCCCGAAAGCCAAGCCGCCCAACTCCACATTGGGGCAAGAAACGTTAAGCTCGATTGCCTGGGCAAGGCCTGAACTGCAGATTTCCCCGACCACACTGCAGTATTCTTCTTTTGTGGCGCCTGCCGCATTAACAATAATGGGCACATTCTGCCCCGCTAACTCAGCCAGCCGGGGAAGTTCTTCTTGCAGCACCTGTTTAACGCCGGGGTTAGCAAGACCAATCGCATTCAGCATACCGCCCGCTACTTCCGTAACCCGCGGCGGCGCATTACCCGGACGCGCCTGCGGCGTGACCGCGGAGACAACAACCGCTCCCAACTCATCTAAAGGATAGAAGGCAGCGTACTCCCGGCCGAAACCGAAGCAGCCCGAAGCAGGCATGACAGGATTTTGCAATTGTAGGCCCGCTAAGTGCACACTGAGATCAACACTCACAGGACCACCTCCTCCCAAGCGAAAACGGGCCCGTCTTTGCAAACTCGTTTGGGAGCGGACTCGCCTGCGCTCTCGCACACACAGCCCAAACAGGCACCGATGCCGCAGGCCATGCGTTCTTCAAGCGATATATACCCGGCAATCTTTTGCCCCTCAAAATGAGCCTTCAGCGCCTTCAGCATGGGCCTGGGGCCGCAAGCATAAAGCACTGCCCACTGCCGTTCCGGCGGCAGAATATCAGTGACATAACCCTTTTCACCCAGTGA
This sequence comes from uncultured Clostridiaceae bacterium, assembly GCA_964626065.1. Lineage (GTDB taxonomy): Bacteria > Bacillota > Limnochordia > Darwinibacteriales > Darwinibacteriaceae > UBA3910. Next base: position 27,862 of record CAZVDE010000016.1, read on the forward strand.
GCCGTCCTCGGTACACACCGTCACCGTACCCCACTGCTTAAATTGTTCAACCCAGAATGCATCGCCTTCATCTTTAAAGCCGAGGACAATATCGACATCCCGCGCATCCATGGGCAACTCCCGCACCAGCTGATAAAGGGGGGGTATACCCACTCCGCCCCCCACAACAAGAACGGGTCCGGCTGTATCCGATTCGGGAAACCCCCTGCCCAAGGGGCCTAAAACGTCTAGTTCGGCGCCTACCCGTTGTTTGCTCAGCCAAGCGGTGCCTGCCCCCACAACGCGATACACCAACCAAAGGCGGCCAAGCAGAGGATCGCAGGCAGCAATGCTTAAAGGCCTGCGCAGGGGGTGGGCCTTGCCACTCCCGATAAGTACATTGACAAACTGGCCCGGCTGCACTTCCTTGTAGCGAAAGTCCCCGGTCAAAACGAGCTGGAAAATGTCCGCGGTGAGCGGCCTGTTTTGTTCAATCTGCATAGGACAGCCTCCCTTCATTATCTTTGCAAATATACCGCTGTTTACCATCCACAAGTGTTAAGCAGGGCCAACCCGTCAAGGTTTGGCCAAGATAGGGCGAGTTGGTGCCCTTGCTTTTAAACCGATCCTTGACAACGGTCCGCCTGCGTTTTAAATCAACCACAACCACATCCGCGGCCGCTCCCACCGCCAGTTCTTGATCAAGGCCCAGGAATCTCGCGGGCCCGTTTGTCATACTTTCTAAAAGACGCACCAAGCTGATCTGCCCGGTCACAACCAAGGTAGTATACAAAATAGGAAAAGCTGTTTCTAACCCGGTGACGCCAAAGGGCGATCCGCTGGAGAGGCCCCCTTCCTTCTCGCTGCCGTGGGGGGCATGGTCCGTCGCCACAAAATCAATAATGCCCGCCGCTAACCCGGCCAGCAAAGCCTGCCGATCAGCTTCGCCGCGTAAGGGCGGTTTCATTTGGAAATTTCCTTTCGGCTCCCTAATATCCCGGTGGGTAAGTGTCAAGTGATGGGGTGTCACCTCCGCACTGACCGGCAAGCCCCTTTCTTTTGCCCGAGCAATCAGATCCACCGCCTGCCTGCAGCTTAAATGGGCAGCATGGTAGGGGCAGTTTGTTTTGGCGGCAAGCCGCAGATCCCTGTGCAGCATGATGTACTCCGATTCGGGCGGAATTTGCCCATAAAAAAAGCCTTCCCCAACCAGAGATTTATCCTCTAAATGGTTGATGAGAACGCCGCCCGCCCGCTGTACTTTTTCAAACACTTCTTGCGCAATCTCGTCAGCCAAGGGATCGCCGTCGTCGGAAAAAAGCCGCACACCCCTGCTGACAAAACCCCCGTACTCCACTGGGGTTTTGCCTCGCCGGCCCACCGTCAAGGCTGCGATGGGATGGATCTTCACCACTGCCCCCCGCTCAATTTTTGCCTCTAGTGCCCGGAGGGCCTCCGTGCTGTCCAAGGGGGGAGCAGTATTGGGCATGGGGCAGACACTGGTAAAACCACCCGCGGCTGCCGCCGCAGTGCCACTGGCAATCGTCTCCTTATCGACGAAGCCCGGTTCCCGCAGATGGGTGTGCAGATCAACAAAACCTCGGCTGATTAGGCAGCCCCGCGCATCGAACACGCCGATTGGCCCGACCCAACCCTTTTGGAGGCGATCCGCTTCTTCCCCCAGGGCAGCCACACGGCCCGCCGCAATTAAAACACTTTGCGATTTTAGTGTACCGGTACAATAAACTAGACCGTTAGGCAGATACCAGTTTTCCATGGCGGCCTCCCCGCAAACACCAATCCAGTACAGCCATGCGCACCGCAACCCCGTTAGTGACCTGCCGGTCAATCCTGCAGCGGGGGTCCTCCATGGCTGCCGAACAAATCTCCACACCCCTGTTGACCGGCCCGGGATGCATGATTAGGGCGCCTTTGTTCAGCCGCTCTAACCTACCCTCCGTCAGCCCATACCGGGCATGATACGTCCCGGCATCAAACCGAGAACCATGCCTTTCGTGCTGAACGCGCAGGAGCATTAAAACATCCGTATCCACAAGGGCCTCATCCAAGTCCACCCAAACCGCCTCACCTAAATCCTCGGGGCGAAATACTGCTGGGCCCGCGAATTGGACGGACGCTCCCAATTTACTTAATAAATTGTAATTGGCACGGGCCACGCGGCTGTGCCTAATATCCCCCACGATGGTGACCGATATGCCGCGCAACCGGTTGAAATGCTGGCGCATTGTCAAGGCATCGAGCAGAGCTTGGGTGGGGTGGTCAAAAGTCCCCGAACCCGCATTAACCAGGCCCAGTGTCAGGCCGCTGCCCTGCACAAGAGCGGGCCAATCCTCGCCATGGCGAATAACCGCGACATCAACGCCGAGCGCTTCCAAAGTCCGCAGCGTATCTAGGAGAGATTCCCCTTTATTCGTACTAGATCGGTCCACATCGAAATGCAGTGTTTTCAAGCCCAAACGTTCCGCCGCCATCTGAAAAGAAAGATTGGTGCGGGTACTGGGCTCAAAAAAGAGATTGACCACCGTACCGCCCGTGTGTGCCGCCGCCGGGCCTATGTCTAAAAAAGACTGGGCATTTTTTAACAATAGTTCCAGACTGTGCTGAGCCAAACTTTTACTGCTGACAAGAGAATTCATACTGTTTCCTCCTCGTCAGACCCGAACCCACACAGATCCAAAAAGGGCTTCTACCGGTTGGTAGAAGCCCGTTCACGCAAAATTCGCGTCGCGATGACTAATCTTGTGTAGGCGTCCTTACCAACCTCTCTGGATTGGCTTAAAGGTCTATTTTCTTACCTGCAGTTTATCAGCTGCGGCTGCGGTTGTCAAGCACAAATAACGCATTCGAACGGCGAAGCTCGGCCAGAAAACCCGGCGGCCTTTATTGATTGCCGCCGCGGCGTTTATAGTCATCTTCTATTTTTTCCTGCCAATCCGCGGGCACTGCCGCTTTTGTGCGGAAAGAAGCGACCGCATCGCCCATAACTTGAAAATTCAAGCGTATGCCTTCCTCATCCGCGTGGAAACTCTGCGCCCGATCAGGCGCGATGCCGTAACGACCGGCTGTTTCCACCGCATCAATGTTTGCACCTAAAAAGACAAACTCCCACCCCTGATCTGCCTTTTTTTGTTCAATCAAAGTCTTGACTTTACTTGCGGAGAATTCGCGGCTGCTGTTTTCGTGCCCATCCGTAATGATTACAAACAGCACCTTATCAGCCCGATAGTCCCGCTCCGTGTGTTTTTGCACATTTTCAACTTTAAAAATGGTCCTGCCCAGTGCATCAAGGAGTGCGGTGGTACCCCCCACTTGGTACTGTGCGCTGCTGATGGGGCTGATGGCACGAATCTCAATCCGGTCGTGCAGCAGTTCGTAACCGTGATCAAAGAGCACGGTGGTTACGTAGCATTCGCCCGGCACCTTTTTTTGTTTGTTGAGCATTGCATTATAGCCGCCAATCGTATCCGATTCTAAACCACCCATTGACCCGCTTTTGTCCAGGATAAACACTAGTTCGGTCAGTCCTTTTTTCATCTCCGCGGCCCCCCTAAGCCCAATTTTAGCTTAAGGATAACACGCACCGCCGGCCGGTAGGTCGCTTAACAAGCGACAAATCAAGCCCCCAAAAGGGGCTGTTCATAACTGAATAAAACTTCATTAATCTCAAAAATGTCATAGCGGCCGTGAATAATGAAGTATTCAATGATCACGTCGAATTTTTGACTGCTGGAAAGCGTAAACCCCGCACATGCCAGCAAATCGTTGGTTTCCTGCAAAGACAGCTCCAGAGCGATGGCCAAGGCCAGTGCAGTGCGCTTGCTGGGCAAATAGCCTTTAATGCTTCTGATCTTCGAAAACAGCCGCCGATCCAGATTGGCCCTTTTATATACCTCCACATCCGTCTTTCCTTTGGCATCGATCAGGCTTAGAAGCGTTTCTCCAAAAGACTGATCCAGATTGCCGATCAAATCTTCCAAAGGCTCAGCGGAAACGGACATGGCCCTGCTTTCAAACACACTGCCTGTGATGAATCTATCATATCTTTCTTCGACAAGATGTTCCCAAAGATAGTCCTCCACCTCGCCAAACAGGTGCTCGCTGATGAGAAAGGCATCCTTATCATAGACAACGAGGAAGACATGCAGATCGTGTTCCGTTAAGAAATCTCTAATGGCGGATGTGGCAATCTGCAGCGCTTCCGCTTTGGGGTAACGATACACACCGCTGGAGATTAGTGGAAAGGCTATGCTTTCGCAGTCCTTTTGCACAGCAAGCCGCAGGCTGTTGACATAGCAGCGGTGCAGCTTGGCGCTGTCTTCCTCTAGGCCGCGGTAAACGGGGCCTGCGGTATGAATAACGTACCGGGCGGGAAGATCGAAGCCCGGCGTAATCACTGCCTCGCCCACCTCAATCGGGGCCAAGGCTGCACACGCCCGCTCTAGTTTTTGCGCCCCGGCGGCCGCAAAAATGCCGCCGCATACACCCCCGCCGGCTAGAAGCGAGGTGTTGGCCGCGTTAACGATAGCATCAACCTGCATCTCGGTAATATCCGCTCTTACGATTGCCAAGGGCATTGGCTCGCCTCCGTTCTCTGCCCAAATTTTCCACGCTCGAGGCGAAAAATCCTGCCATTAGGCAAACTCCCTTTTGCTATAGGCAAACACAGCGAGCGAAAAAGAGACAAGACTGCCCAATAGAATAATTAACACCTGCACAAATAGGGCGCGGTGGGGCACGGCCGCCCCGCGCCACTGCAGAAAATATGTTATGGGGGCCGTGCCTCGCGGCAAGACAAAGAAGACAACACCCAGCCCCAGCAATGCCAAAACACTGAGATAGCCCACTGTCGTCCGGTAACCCCAGGCAAAAAAGACGGGCAGAGTCAAGCCGACAAGAAGCATCGCCATACCCAAACCGCTGACCAAATCGGCACCGCTAATTGGCGCAATGGCTAGAGAAGAACGGCTGAAGGCCACGCTAATCAGCCAATAGACCGGAATAGTCAACAAAGCATACGCCAGCGAAGATAAGTATTTGGCCGCCACAATCTTCCACCTGGCAATAGGCAGGCTGTTCCATAACAGATCGGTCTTGTTGCGATCATCCCTTTCGCAGCCGGTGAGCGTCAATACGAAGACGACCGCACCCATGCTGGAGATGAGTAGCCCTTCGCCGAAAACGATAATAAAAAGCAAAATGTAGACAGCCATCGCCGCCAGCATTGCCTTTTGCGTTAAAAAATCCTTTTTGATCAGGCTAATCACCGCGTTTTCCCCCCAAATGAAAATACATGATATCCTCCAGGCTGGGGGTGGCCAAAACCGCCCCTTCCCCTATTAGTGCTGCCACTTCTTGGCGAGGTGCAACAAGGCACTCGAAGCCGAATTGGTATTGGCGGGGTGTACCCAGCACAAACTGACCCGAAATCTGCTCCAAAAGGCGGCGGTTACCCTTCAGCAGCGCGTAATGGCTAAATAGGTCCTCTTGCGCCCTGCTGAACAAAACCCTACCTTCCGCGAGCAGTGTGATGTAGTCCGCAATGCGCTCCAGATCGGACATAAGATGCGAGGCCAATAGGACAGAGCACTTGCCCCGGCTGACTTCTTCCCGCAAGAGCTGTAAAAACTCCCTGCGCAAAACGGGGTCCAACCCCGCGGTCGGCTCATCAAAAACCAAAAGCCGCGCCCTGTGCGAGAGGGCCACTGCCAAGCTGTATCTCAACTTCGCCCCCTTGGACAGCGTTTTTATTTTTTGTTTAGCGGGCAGGTCAAATTTTGCCGCATAATGCCGGTAGGCATCCCAATCCCAGTAGGCATAAACCGGAGCGATCAGCCGGGTCATTTCGGTGATGTTCAATTCTGCGTGAAAAGGATTTTGCTCATAGACAAAACCAATTTCTTCTCTGACGGATGAATCGCAGTGCGCTAAATCCCGTCCAAAAAGCCTGATTTTTCCCCCGTCCGGCCGCGAAAGGCCCATGATCAGCCTCAACAATGTGGTTTTCCCGGAACCGTTGGGCCCAATCAAACCCATAATATAACCAGGTTTCAAGCAGAAGCTAACCCGTTCTAACGTAAAATCCGGAAACGTTTTCGTCACATTTTCCAATTCCAAAACGAGTTCCATCGCTTAACCCCCCAACAGCTTTTCCAGCATGGCGTGCAGTTCGCTCTTTTCTACGCCCAATCGTTCCGCGATCTCCACCGCCCCCTGCAATTTTTCCTCAATGAGACGGCGTTTTGAGGCAGCCAATATGCTTCGCTCGTGGGCGGCCACAAAAGAACCCCTGCCGGGCACAGTATAGATCAGCCCCGCCTTTTCCAACTCCTCATAGGCCCTTTTACTTGTAATTACACTAATTTCCAGTTCCTTGGCCAACAGCCTGATCGAAGGCAGTTGTTCCCCCGCACTGAACTTCCCCCTGAGAATGGCCGCTGTCAACTGATCTACAATCTGTTGATAGATGGGCTTTGCCCCGCGGGCATCGATAAAAATATGAATAAGCCCACCTCCTTTGTATACTGTATATATACACTATATACAGCGCAGTGCTTGATGTCAAGGGGAAATAAAAAAATCCCCCGGGGGGACAATATTTTAAAGGAGGAGCGGCAATGTCTAAACAGTACCTAAAGTACGGGGGCGTGCGTTTTATCAATAATGCGGCTCCGGAGAAAATCAATCGCTTCGTCAACAGCCTGTCAGAAGAAGAACGGTCTTCTTTGTACAGCGTCGTTAACAGGCTGCGCCGAGAAGGCCTCATCAGCCTCGTTGAAGGCGATGTAACCACCATCGATCACAGCATGGAAGAATTTCTTATCCCCAACGAAGGAGATGGGTTAAAATAAACGGTACCCGGTAAAACAAGCGATATACGGCTGCCAATATCCTCTCGGCTCAGCACCTCTAAATGCCCGCCGTGACGTTCCACAATCCATTTGGCAATGGACAAGCCCAATCCGGTACCCCCCGTGACCCTGGCCCTAGAATCATCCGCCCGATAGAACCGCTCAAAAATATGGGGGATATCCTGTGCGGGGATGCCAATTCCCGAATCCTGCACCGCAATTCGTACTTCCTTTTCATTGCGCAGGATGCGCAGGCTGATGCCGCCCCCCGCAGGCGTATATTTAATGGCATTATCCACCAGGATCCGGATCGCTTGTTTAATTAGGCCCTGATCGGCCGAAATCCAAATTTCCCGGGCCTCCACTTCGAATTTGTGGTCCGCATCGATCATCTCGGCCTCGCGATGAACCGTTTCCACCAAACGGCCCAAATCAAAGTGCTCCAACTCCAACTGCAGCGTATGATTGTCACCCCGGGCCAAAAAGAGCAGCTGTTCCACTAGCTCCTTCATGTTCGCCGTTTCTTCTTTAATGGCATCAATTGATTCCTGCAGTGCTTCAGGATCGTGTTTACCCCATCTATCCAAAAGGTTCGCATAACCCTGAATGGCCGCGATGGGCGTGCGCAGTTCGTGGGAGGCGTCCGAGACAAAGCGGGCCTGCAGGCGATAAGACTGGTTGATCCGGTCTAGGAGGCCATTGATCGCGGAGGCCACATTTTTCAGTTCATCCTGCGTTGCTTCTAAGTCAATGCGCGTATCGAGGCGGGCCGCGTTGATTTCATCTAAGGTACCTGCCAGAGCCTCCATTTCTCGCATCGAAAGGGGCCCCTTTTCTTCAGAAAGTGTTCTGGCTTGCTCCGCTAAATCGGAGATGGGCCGCAGCACCCTGCGGATCAGCCGGGCTCTGGTGAAAATAGCCCTGAAGGCGATCCAAATTTGGGCGGCCAACAGCACCATGAAGACTATCTTCAGCGTCCGGACCAGGTCGGAAAGATCAATCACAACGCGGTAAAACTGCCCCTCTATCCCAAGGACAAAGACCTGCTCAAGCCGGTCAAACCTATTATAAAAGGGGGTCTCACCCCACTGCGGCAGAGACAACGAACGCCTGGCCCGCACCGTTTCTGCCGGAAAAAACCTCTGCAGAACACCCGGAACGTCCCACCCGGGCCCAAGCACCGCTGCCTTTTCAATCTCCACACCATTTAACACCGGTGCATGCCCATTCTGCCCCCACAAAAGATGGTCACCGTCCGCGCCGATAAACCGAACCGCCCGCACCGCGGCTCTCTCGCCCGCTTCGAACAAGACAAAAGCGGAGGTGCCCAGAAAAAGAATATTCAGCGTTAAAAACACGCCCAGCAAGCGTACCCAAAGTTGAATATTCAGTTTAGAGGCTATGGAAAAGCCAATGGTGTGTACCCGTTCTTGTCTAGTCTTCTTCATCGCGAATCACGTATCCCACTCCGCGTACGGTAGAAATAAGTTTGATAGCAAAGACCTCGTCTATTTTACTGCGCAAAAACCGAACATAGACATCCACCGCATTGGTTTCGCCCTCAAAATCAAAACCCCATACATTCTCTAAAAGGGTCTCACGGGACAAGACAATCCCTTTGTTTTCCAAAAGGTACTGAAGTAGGTCAAACTCCCTCTTTGTCAGCTCCACCGGCACATCCCCAACCGTAACCCGGCGCTTGGCCGCATCAAGACTTAAACTGCCCGCGCTTAAGACCCGTTCTTCCGGCTGTAGCGCTGTTTTCCTCAGTACGTTACGGATCCGGGCGAGCAGTTCCTCAATGGCGAAAGGTTTTGTTATGTAATCATCTGCCCCGCTGTCCAAACCGGACACTTTATCCACCACGCTGTCCCGAGCGGTGAGCATGATCACCGGAACGGAGGAACTGCGCCGCAATCGGCGTAGAACCTCCATCCCGTTCAAGCCCGGCAGCATAATGTCCAACAGCACCAAGTCATAGCCTCCGGCAGCGGCCATCTCTAATCCGGTGCGCCCGTCGAAAGTTTTGCTGACCTGGTAGCCCTCATAAGTCAGTTCCATTTCCACAAAACGGGCAAATTTTTCCTCATCTTCGATGATCAAAATCCTGGATTTAATGGCCACCGCCCCCTCAACATTACTGCTTATCGCTTCTGCTTACAAATTGGTAATGGAAACCAAAGAACAGCCCGGCGATGACAAAGGCAATTGTCAGCCAAGGCGCGAAGATCAGCAGCAGTACTAAAATAGTAACGGGAAAGCTGATCATGTGCTTCTTTTCTTTTAATATTTCGAAATCGATGCTGTTCCCTTTCTGGAATAAGCCATAGAAGAACTGCCAGATCTTATCCAGCGTTTCTTTGAAAGCAGTATATTCCTTCCGCTCCTGCTCCCTGCCGTTCCCTGTTTCGTGCTCCGGTTGGGCGGCATGCTCACTCTTGTAGTAACCACCGCCTTGAGGCGCCTGGACCTTGCCCTGCTTTTCCAGATAAATCAGGGCTTCCAAGAGATCGCCATCGGCATATTCGTAAGCCTCCCTAGCCTCATCATAGCTTACTTCGGCCCGCTCCCGCAACTTTTCAATACTCTCTAGTTTTTCCATGTGTTAAACCCCTTTCCAATCCATATTCTGCCTTGATTGTAACGGGCCGAGCTTTAACGCCGGTTGGCCTAAAATTAAAATCGGATTAAAAAAAATTAGGCCCCGCCGCCAGGCAGGGCCAAGCCTCGCTACTGATTAAAACGGGAAGTCGTAATCGAGTTTAAGTTCCGCTACCAATTCCCTGATGTCCTTCTGCAGGCTTTCCCCGATGGGAACGCCGTGTTTTGTCCTATCAAGCGAAGTTAAGTATTCCTTTTCGCCGGCGGTGTAAATGCGTTCTCTGCCGGGGGCTGTGCCCGAGGCCCGCAGTTCGCGTAAGATCTCACCGGAGATTCTCTTGAATTCAGCCAGATCGGTAAATGCCTCAATGTTGATCACGATGAAGAAATGGCCTAAGGCGTGGGGCACTAACTTGCCGTCTTTCATACCGGACAGGGCATGGAGAAAAACACCGCCCTGCAGCGCCGCAGACAAAATCTCCACAACAGTGGCATAACCGTAGCCCTTATGGCTCCCCGAATCTTCCGTAAGCCCGCCGAGGGGCGTCAATGCCGCTTCGCGCTTCGTCAGATCCACTAGGATCTGGTGCGTGTCTGTACGGCCCTTACCATCGCTGCCGATTACCCATCCTTCCGGGATTTCCTTATCGTGCCTGGCGAAAACCTCAATCTTGCCCCGCTGCGTTGTTGATGTGGCGCAGTCCAAGAAGAAGGGGAATTCCTCATCAGTAGGCAGAGTAAATGTTAGGGGGTTGGTTCCCAACATGGGCTTAGTGCCGAAAGTGGGGGCGATGGACGGACGGGCATTGGTGCCCGTAATGCCAATCATGCCTGCCTTGGCTGCCATTAATGTGTAGTAGCCTGCAATACCGTAGTGGCTCGAATTGCGCACCGCGACCATGCCTAGACCGTATTCTTTGGCCTTTTCAATCGCCATTTCGGTGGCGCGTTTAGAAACAACATGACCCATACCATGATTGCCGTCGAGTACCGCGGTGGTAGGCCCCTCCTTAATCACATCAATTTTGGTAATGGGATTAAGAATCCCCTGTTTAATCCGGGTGTAATAAATTGGCTTCAGCCTGCTGATTCCGTGAGAATCAATGCCCAGCCTATCCGCGGTGATCAGGATATCTGCCACGATTTCAGCATCCTGCTTGGGCACGCCGGCCCCCACCAGAACATCCAACATGAATTTTTCCAATGTTTCTAAACTAATGCGTGGAACTTTTTTTGTGGTCTCCATTTAAAATCTCCTTCCCAAATTATTTACATTTAAGTGATTCACGATAGGCCCGCAGATTCCTCTTGCCCTTTCATTTTTTTCGTGGGCGAATCCAGCCTTTAACGCCGTCTTGCCCGCCCTTTTCCCGCGCGTATGTACTCCTATCCTCTATTTCCTCGGCACTTGTTTGCGAAATGCGCTTTCCGACTTGGGTTTTTGCTTGCTTTCCAACAAGCGGCGCGTCTTGGAAGAATCTTATATTTCTTCCGGCCCGGAAAGCAAAAACTCCGCCTCTGCGGAGTTTTCGTTTCTCAGATGGTGGACCCAGACGGAATCGAACCGACGGCCTCTTGAATGCCATTCAAGCGCTCTCCCAACTGAGCTATGGACCCTAAAATGGTACCCCCAACCGGATTTGAACCGGTGCCTTCGCCGTGAAAGGGCGGTGTCCTAGGCCGCTAGACGATGGGGGCACAATGACTTAATGGTGGTTCCTGCTGGAATCGAACCAGCGACCTCTGCCATGTCAAGGCAGCACT
>CAZVDE010000017.1:0-38181 GCA_964626065.1 uncultured Clostridiaceae bacterium
GGCAGCACTTGGCGGAATCCTTTGCCAAACTGTCCGTTTCTAAAGTGGAAGAAGTGGAGGGCGGCTGGATGGGCAGTAGCACCAGCAATTTCCGCCTCAGGGATTTGCAGCGGCTGCAGGGCAGCGAATACATCGTATCCGCCTTTATTCACGAAACAGCTTGGGAGCAGAACGTTTGGGTTAATGATTTAGCCTACAAGGTGTCTGTTGTGGCCAGAACAACTCCGCAGTACGCGGATGCGGTACATCTGGAGCTTAAGGAAGGGCAGTTTTTCACTGAACAGGACCAGCAGCAGGCTAATCAGGTAGTGTTAATTTCAGAAGCGGTGGCTAAACAGCTTTTTCCCGATCGCTCCCCCCTGGGCGAAAAAATCCGGGTTGCCCACTATGGAGACGGAGACCCCGGTTTCGAAATCATCGGCGTTTACAAGCCGCCCGCCGCTGCCCTGAGGTCTTTTATGGCCGAAAGCCACCTGATCTTCCCCCTTAGTTTTCAACTTTACCACTTCCGAGAACAGGTTGATTTGGCTGAGGATGCGCCCGAATTTGGCGAAATTTACATTGTTTCCCAACCGGGCAGGGTTTACGATGCGGTTGCGGAAGCGGAAGTATTATTGGCGGATCGCAGCGTAGATGACATGAATGTGAGGGGCGAGTACCTCGCGGACAGTATGTACTTCCGGGACCAGCTGCGCAATATCACTTTGTTCTTGGGTGCCTTTGCCTTTATGGCCATTTTAATCAGTGCCTTGGGTATTTTAAGCATTATGCTGGTCAGTGTGGTGGAAAGGACGCGAGAAATCGGGCTGCGCAAGGCTTTGGGCGCCTCGCGGGCTGTGATTATGCGGCAGATTCTAAACGAGTCCCTTGTTTTTTCCCTGCTGGGCGCACTAGTGGGGCTTGCGGCCGCCTCATTTAGCGCGGAAACTTTGGGCACAATGCTGATGCAGGAAATGATGTACCAAGAAGCGGCTGCCATCGGGGGGCTGCATCCTCAAGCGGCTTTGATCTCTGCGGCCCTAGCGGTATTAGTGGGGCAGGTGTTTGGCCTCTATCCCGCTTGGCAGGCGGCTAGGCTTGATCCGGTCAGGGCGCTGAATGATAATTAAAGCAGTGAATAAAAAAGCGAAGAACCGGCTTTGACACCGGTTCTTTTTGGATCATTAATCAGTTTAATTTAAGACAATAATTTTCTCGGGGGTAGTTTGCGCCGGTATGCTGCGTGTCGAGGCCGTATAGAAGACGACAAGCGTTTTACCTGCAATCTTGGTTACCGGTTTGCCCTGAGCATCGGTAATGACAGTGTCAGTGGAAAGGTTCAGCTTTAACTGACCATCACTGCTGACAAGATCATCAGCAAAGGTGGCCACATGGACGAAGCCCACATCTTTTTTGGAGTTGATCACGATTACCCGCGGAGTCATCTGCGGCGGCATGCTCAGCGCCACCGGTGTGTTTTCGGGGTAATAGGCGGTAATTCTAGTACCCATTGTGAGCTGTTCTTGGCCCACTGCAGCCCGGACCGTATCATCCAAAAGTACAACATCTTCGGAGATGTAAAATACAATAGAGTTGTCCTTGTTATCCCGATCTTCCGTTAGGACCGCGTACACATAACCATCATCCCGCACTCCGGTGATCACGCCGGGAAAATGCAAGTAATCCAGCACCTCTTGATCTTGTTTTTGTTTATTCTGCTGTACGCCAAATAGGATCAAAAGGCCGATTAGGCCGATAGTAATTGCTTTATTCATGTTTAACCTCCTCACCGCATGCCTTAATTATATAGGTTTCGGGGTTAAAGGGCAAAATAAAGAATTGGGGAAAATGGGAGAAGGCGGCAGCAGGCCAAAGATAATTTTTGACATCTTATATTGATTTAATTATACTTATCTTACAGCTGATCTGTTCAAGTGGGAGGTAGCCCTTAGTGAACACGCCCTTACTGAGCCTAATTCAAGTTAATAAGTTTTACGATGAGATCCAGGCCTTACACGATGTCTCCCTAGATATTAAGCATGGCGAATTCTTGACGCTTTTAGGCCCTTCAGGCTGCGGCAAGACGACTTTACTGCGCTGTATTGCCGGCTTGGAGAGGGTGGATTCGGGCGATATTTTGCTTAACGGCCGTTCAATTAAGGATTTGGCACCTAACAAGCGCAACTTGAACACCGTTTTCCAAAATTACGCCCTTTTTCCCCATCTAAACGTTTATGACAATGTTGCCTATGGGCCGCGGGTGAAAAAAACCCTGGCGGCGGAGGAGCTGAAGGCGAGAATCGGGGACGTTTTGGAACTGGTACAGATGTCGGGCTATGAAAAGCGCATGCCTCACCAGCTTTCCGGGGGCCAACGGCAAAGGATCGCCATTGCCCGAGCGCTGATCAATGAACCGGCTATTTTACTCTTGGATGAACCCTTGGGTGCTTTAGATTTAAAGTTAAGAAAGCATATGCAGAGTGAATTGACCGGGCTGCAGAAGCAAACCGGGACGACGTTTGTTTACGTTACTCACGATCAGGAAGAAGCGCTGAACATGTCTGACCGCATCGCGGTCATGGAAGAGGGTGTGCTACTGCAGCTGGGTACTCCCAGGGAGATCTACAACAACCCTCGCAATCTGTTTGTGGCCGATTTTATCGGCGAGCGCAATATGCTGCGGGCCCGGCTGGTGCAGGTGGGCGAGCACCGTTCCACCGTAAAAGTGGGGGAAGATGTGGTTGAAGTTCGCAACCTGCAGCACTGCCTGCTGCAGACGGCGAAAGATGCGATCTTGGCTGTCCATCGAGACAAAATGAGGATATTTTGCGAGCCGGTACCAAATGCTTTACTGGGGCAGGTGGTTTCCATACATTATGCGGGGTCGCAGATTCGCATAGAAGTGATGGTAGGTGCCCAGCATGTCACTGTGGTGGAGTATCAGAAAAACGAGTGCCAGTGTAAGGTGGGTGAACAGGTTTACCTCACCTGGGAGGATGGGGGAGCAATCCTGCTGCCCCTGGAAAAGGCCTGGACGGAAAGGGCGGTTGGGTATGCAAAGGCTTAAACAGAACCTATTAGCCATACCCATTTTGGCCTGGGTCGGCACCTTTGTGGGCGTCCCCTTGATTTTTGTCGTTATCTTGAGTTTTCTCTCGCGGGATAGTTTGGGCAACATTGTGTGGCAGTTTACATTTGATAATTACAGGCGCATGGCCGATCCCATTTACTTAAGGGTTTATTTCAATTCATTTTTGCTGGCCGCCCTGACCGGTTTGGTGACCTTAGTGATTGGCTACCCGGTGGCCTACATTACTTCCAACTTACCGCCGAAAAGGCGCGCCTTGGCCATCGGTTTGATTATACTGCCTTTTTGGATCTCCAGCCTGCTGCGTACTTACGGCTGGGTGATCTTGTTGGGCAATGCGGGGATTATCAATAACATCTTGCTTGCGCTGAAGATAATTGAGCGGCCCCTGCCCCTGATGTACAAATTCGGCACGACACTGGTTGGTACCGCTTACATGCTGATTCCGTTCATGGTGATCGCCATCTTTAACTCGGTTGATAAACTGGACCGCTCCCTTTTGGAGGCTTCCTATGATTTGGGTGCGGGCCGGTGGCAGACTTTTTGGAAGATCACGCTTCCCTTGACGGTACCGGGCATCGCGGGAGGCTTTACGCTGGTGTTTATTCCCGCTTTAGGCCTCTTTTTCATCTCGGATCTGTTGGGGGGCGGCCGCACCATTTTTTTGGGCAACTTGATCAACACCCAAGTTACCCGCAGCAGAAACAGGCCCCTGGGCGCGGCCTTTTCCATAGGCATGATCGGTTTGGTGCTGTTGATCATCGCCATCTATGCCCGGGTGGCCAGGGATAATAGGGAAGGGTTGTTCGGATGAGGGCTAAAGGCAGTCGTTTCGGTGTATTTTACCTCTCGTTATTTTTCGTTCTTTTATATTTACCTGTGATCAGCGTCATTTTGTATTCCTTTAACGCCAGCCCCTCCACTGCCCGCTGGACCGGATTGACGCTGGATTGGTACAAAGAGCTGTTCGCGGATCGGGTAATCAGCGCCGCCTTTAAGGTGAGTATTCAGGTGGCCCTAATTACCGCCCTTGTTTCCGCGGTGCTGGGAACGGCCACGGCTGTGATCGCCATGTCCGTGGGCGGGGGCATGAAAAAAACGATCCAAGGGGTAATGCTTTTGCCCCTGCTCGTGCCGGAAGTGGCTTTAGGCGTCTCGCTGCTGTTTTTCTTTAACGCGCTGCGCCTGCCCTTCGGCCATCTGACACTGGTGCTGGCCCATTCTTTGTTTTGCGTGCCCTACGTTTATATCATGGTGCAATTGAGGCTGCAGGAGATTGATAAATCGATCTTAGAATCGGCCCGCGATCTAGGGGCCACCAGGTGGCAGATGGTGAAAACGATAATCCTGCCCTTGGTCACGCCCTCCATTGTGACTGCCTCGCTCTTGGCTTTAGCCCTGTCCTTGGATGATGTGGTTATCTCCACTTATATGTCCGGGCCTAGGGCCACAACTCTGCCGGTACACATCTTTTCCATGATGCGCGTTGGCGTCACTCCCATGGTTAACGCCTTATGCACCCTGATTTTGGTAGGGACGTTTTTCATAATCGGTCTAAGTCAAATAATAAGTAAAAGGTATCAATCAAAGGAGGTTGTCTGAGTGGAGAAAAAGAACTTTAAAAGGATTGCGGTTGTGCTGATGATCGTGGTTTTGGCCTTGGTTTCGACCGGCTGTTCCAGCCGCAAAAAGGTGCAAGAATTGAATCTGATGACTTGGGGCGGTGATTTCATACCCCGAGTAGTTATTGAGCAATTTACGGAAGAAACGGGAATAAAGGTCAATTACAAAGAGGTCAGTTCTAACGAAGAGATGCAGTCTTTGTTGGAGGCCAACCCCGATCAATACGATCTGGCGGTCGTGACAGACTACATGGTGGATATTTTGCGTCAAAACGGCAATTTGGCTGTCTTAGACCACAGTCAGATGCCCAATTATGCCAACATCAACCCGGTTTATTTCGGCCCCTATTATGACCCTAAAGATGAGCATTCCATACCCTATGCCGTTTCCATCTCCTTTCTTTTGGTCAATCCGGAAGGGGTTGCCGAACTTGGTGCTGCGCCCATCACCGGTTATAATGACCTGTGGCAGGAAGAGCTGCGCGATAATATCGTAATCATTGACTGGGGCGTGGAGGTCATTGGCTTTGTCTTAAAATCCCTAGGTTACGAGTACAACGAGACCGATCCGGTTAAAGTGGCGCAAGCGCGGGAAAAACTCTTCGCCTTAAAACCGAATATCATGCGTTTTGAGACCAATACACCCGAAGATTCGCTGTTGAGCGGTGAGGCGGTTGTGGGCTTTATGTATTCCAACCAGGCCGTAAAGGGCCAAGCCGCGGATAACAGGCTCACACCTGTCTTTCCCACGGAGGGCATGCCCATTTATATAGACTCTTGGGTCATGTCCAAAGAGGCGCCCAATAAAGAAGGGGCTTACAAATTCCTCAACTTTGTGATGCAGCCCAAAATTGCGGCCAAGATCGCGGATTTGACCAAGTTCACAACTCCCAATAAAGGGGCGGAAGAACATCTGCCGCAGGACTTCCAAAACAATCCCATGCTTAACCTGGCCGATGAGGTTGTGGAAAACACCAGTTTCTACATTGGCGTTGATAAGGTGCTGGAAGAATACGATCACATCTATTCCGAATTCAAACTGCGTTAAAGGTGTACTCAAGGTTAGTGAAGGGGCGGCTGTTCAAACAGCCGCCCCTGCGCTTAATCGCCTTTTTTCATTGTCAAGCTGATGCGCCCCCTAGCCTGCTCAACCCCTAAGACTCTCACCGAAACAATATCGCCAACCTGTACCACGTCTGTGGGGTGGCGTACATAGTCGTCGCTGAGCTGCGAGATGTGTACCAAGCCGGCTTTTTCCACACCTATGTCCACGAAGGCGCCAAAATCAACCACATTTTGTACCGTTCCCTGTAAAGTCAGGCCCGGCCTCAGATCTTTTAGGCTGAGCACATCTTCCCTAAACAGCGGTGCGGGCAGCTCGTCGCGCGGATCGCGGCCGGGCTGGCCTAGGGCGGCGATAATATCCCGTACTGTTGGTTCGCCCGCTTGGAGCGTATGGGCGATTGTTTTGGCGTCCAGCTTTTTCAGCTTCTGCCTAATGGTGTCCAGCGTTTGGCGATCAGTTAAATCTTGTTCTTCATAATCGATTTCGGCTAAAATTTTCACTGCCAAAGGGTAGGATTCGGGGTGGACCGCGGTGTTGTCTAAGGGCCTGTTTCCATCCGCGATACGCAGAAATCCCGCGGCCTGCTCAAACGTTTTGGGCCCCAAACCCTTTACTTTTTTCAGTTCCGCCCTGCTTTGGAATGTACCGTTTGTGAGGCGGTAGTTTACAACTTCGTTGGCCACTCTGGCAGATAGGCCTGAGACATACCTTAACAGCGCGCCCGAGGCGGTATTCAACTCAACGCCCACATGGTTGACGCAGCTTTCCACCACTGTCTCCAAGGTACCCGAGAGTTCCCTTTGGTTCACGTCATGCTGGTATTGGCCCACCCCGATCGATTTAGGGTCAATTTTAACTAGTTCCGCCAGGGGATCCTGCACCCTTCTGGCGATGGAGATCGCGCCGCGGATTGAAACATCTAAATCGGGGAACTCCTGCCTGGCTAAATCAGAAGCGGAATAAACGGAGGCGCCCGCCTCATTGATTACCAAATACTGCAGGTCGGGGCAGTGTTCTTTGATCAGTTCTGCCACTAATTGCTCTGTTTCTCGGCTGGCGGTGCCGTTGCCGATGGTGACTAGGGACAATTCGTGTTTTGCCGCCAAAGATTTCAACACTAGCAAGGACTCAGCCCAGCGCCTCTGGGGTACGTGGGGAAAGATTGTGGTGTGTTCCAAGAGATCGCCGAATTCATTGACTGCCACCACCTTACAGCCGGTGCGGTAAGCGGGATCGATGCCCAGCACGCGGCGGCCCCTGATGGGGCTTTGCAGCAATAGATCGCGCAGGTTTTTGGCGAAGATCTCAATTGCGTGTTCTTCCGCTTTTTCCGTAAGTGTATTGCGGATTTCCCGCTCCAGGCTGGGCCCTAACAGGCGCCCATAGCCGTCTTCTATGGCGGCTAAGATCCGTGGGGCAGCCGGGGATGAACGGTCTTGAAGAAGTTTTTTGCTCAGCAGCGAGACCACTTGAGTCCGATCCACCTCGATGCGGACTTTGAGCACCTTGAGGCGTTCGCCCCGATTTAATGCTAAAATTCTATGGGGCGGTATCTTATGTACGTCTTCGTAATAGTCGAAATACATCTCAAATTCTTTCGCCTGCTCAATTTCGTCTGTATCGCTTCCTTCACTCACAAGCAGGCCGGTGGTGTAGGTGAAATTGCGGATCAGCGCCCTTAAAGCGGGATCATCCGCAAATTGTTCCGCCAGAATATCCCCGGCACCTTGCAGTGCCTCCTCAATCGTTGGGACTTCTTCGCTCACAAAGGGCTCAGCCAATGTTTCCGGTTGCTCCGCACCCTGCATGAAAAGTCTAGCTGCCAGGGGCTCCAGGCCCTTTTCCTTAGCCACTGCAGCCCTGGTTCGCCGCTTGGGCCTGAAGGGCCTGTAAATGTCTTCCAACTCCTGCAGCGCGGTGGCCTTGGCAATGGCGGCCGCGATCTTGGGTGTCATTTTTTCTTGTTCTTCGATTAAGCGGGCAACATCAGCCTTGCGTTCCGCCAGATTTCTTAAATAGGTCAGCCTTTCGGACAGCTCCCTGATAACCGTTTCATCAAGTTCGCCCGTCGCTTCCTTGCGGTAGCGGGCAATAAAAGGAATGGTATTGCCCCCATCCAGAAGTTCTACTGTCTGCTCCACCTGTTTTGTGCCGATTTTCAATTCTGCCGCTAACTGTCTAGTAATTTCCATAGCAATCCTCCCAAGGATAGAATACCAGAAGGGGAAGGAAGAAGCAAAGCGGTGTTGAACTTTTGCTAGAGGTGGTTTTGGTGCTGGTAGAATACAAAACGGCGGCTAAAGAGGCTGAAATTACGCTGATTGAGCGAAAATCGAAATTTATCGGGCGCATTAAGCCGGTGCAAACGGTGGAAGAGGCGGAAGAATTTATCGAAGCGGTGCGCAAAGAGCATTGGGATGCCACCCATAATGTACCCGCCTATATTATCGGTGCCAATCAAGAGGTGCAAAAATTCAGCGATGCCAATGAGCCGGGCGGCACCGCGGGTTTGCCCATGCTGGAAATGCTGAAAAGCCACGATGTGGTGAACGTGGCGGCGGTGGTGACCCGCTATTACGGCGGAATTCAGTTGGGAAGGGGCGGCTTGATTCGGGCCTACGGTGGTACTACCAGGCAGGCTCTTTTGGCGGCCGGCATTGTGCGCATGGTTCCCGCCCGCGAGGTGGCGGTAACGGTGGATTATGTGCATGTGGGTAAAATTCAAAATGAGCTGCTGGGCGCGGGCATCTTTATTGCTGATACCGAATATTTAGAGAATGTGACTTTCCATGTGCAGCTTTTGCAAGACGAATTGGAAAAAATCCGCCAGCTGCTGCAGGAATTAACGGCCAATGAGTTTACCTGGTCCGCGGGGGGCGAGCTTTACAGGGCGCTGCCCCTGGGAGAATAGCGTACTGCCCAAAAAAGATTGTATGTGGTATAATAACATAGTCGGAGAAAGGGGTGTGATTCGGTGCAGAATTATAAGCGCAATCTTATTTTAGGCATCATAGCACTGATTTTAATTTTCAATATAAGTGGGGCCCGGGCGGCCCGCTATCCGGGGTACAGCGGGTATGTCAATGATTTTGCCAATATTTTAGATCAGCGCAGTAGAGCGGAGTTGGAACTTATTACAAGCAAACTCCGGGACGAGCAGGGGATCGAATTGGCGATCGTTACGATACCCACTACCGCGCCTGAAGATCCCAAATCATATATTACCGGTATATTCGGCGAGTGGGGTGTGGGCGGCCCGGAAGACAGCGGCCTGATGATCTTGCTTTCGCTGGAAGAAGGGGCTATTGAGGTGGAAACGGGTTACGGCCTGGAGGGCACCCTTCCCGATGGCCTGGTGGGAGCGGTGATCGACCAGGAGGGGCTGGATCATTTTAAAAAACGGGATTACGGCCGAGGCTTGGTCAATATGTCGCAGGCCTATGCCAATATTTTGGCCGGGGAAGAATTTGCGATCAAGGAAGAACGGGGAGGTTCCGGTTGGCTTTCCGCTTTTGTAATTTTTATCTTAATTGTGGTGTTATTAAACCGCGCCAGGCGTTATCCGCCCGGAGGTACAAGCGGTGGAAGCGGCGGAGGCGGAGGAACCCGCGGCCCCGTAATTATTCCCCGTACACCGACCCGCATGGGTCCCACCCGCTCAGGCGGCTTCGGAGGCAGTAGCGGGCGCAGCGGTGGATTCGGCGGCGGGCGCAGTGGCGGCGGTGGAGCAGGGCGTAGATTTTAAATCAAAAGGAGGATGAAAATGAAAAATTCAAGCAAAGTTTTACTGATTATTGCAGTAATAGTGGTTATTTTAGGTTCTACCGTTGTAGGCCGTTATAATCGCTTGGTCCAGCTGGAGACGGATGTGGACGGCCGCTGGGCCCAGGTGGAAAACGTGCTGCAGCGGCGGGCGGATTTGATTCCCAATCTGGTCAACACGGTCAAAGGCTATGCATCGCATGAAGAAAGGGTCTTTACAGACATTGCGGATGCCCGGGCACGCCTTTTGGGCGCTCGTTCGCCTGCGGAGCAGATGGAAGCAAATACCGGGTTGGACTCGGCCATCGGTAGGCTGTTGGCTTTAAGCGAGGCCTACCCCGAGCTGAAGGCAGATACGAGTTTCGTGCGCCTCCAAGATGAATTGGCGGGCACCGAAAGCCGCATCGCGACTGAGCGGATGCGCTTTAACGAATCGGTGCAGACCTGGAATGCTACCATCAAACAGTTTCCCATGAATATTTTAGCTAGTCTGTTCGGCAAACAAACTAAAACCTACTTTGAGGCGGCCCCGGGGGCGCAGGAAGTTCCCTTGGTGGAGTTTTAAAACATTCAGTAGTGCGGGGCTCCGTTGGGGGCCCTATTTTTTTTAGGCCAAATTTGATAGAAAATCGTAGCACAGAAACATAACCTTACTGAGTTCGTCGATTAACAATTGTTCAACTGCCGAAAACACGCAGGCAAGAGAGTTTGGGGCCCGAGGCGCCTCGAGCCGGAAGGAGGAATTACCTGCCTGGAAATGAAGTAAACAATTGGGGAAATCAAAATAAAGGGAGTGTTAAGGCTGTGGAAATTTCTCTGGTGAAAACGACGGCTCCAAAGGAGAAGCCTAACGAGGACAATCTAGGTTTCGGCCGTCATTTTACTGACCATATGTTTGTTATGGATTATGAAGATGGGGCGTGGCAAAAGGCGCGCATCGTTCCTTATGCGCCCCTGCAGATTGAGCCTTCCGCATCGGTGTTCCATTATGCCCAGGCGGTCTTTGAAGGCATGAAAGCGTTTCGAGCCGAAGATGGGCGGGTGTTATTGTTTCGGCCCGAACAGAATATGGCTCGGCTTAACCGCAGTAATGAGCGGATGTGCATACCCTCCTTTGACGAAGATTTCGTCTTGGGGGCGCTTAAAAAACTGATCGCGCTGGAACGGGATTGGATTCCTTCCGAGCCGGGTACTTCTTTGTATGTTCGCCCGTTTATTATTGGCCTGGACAACGTGCTGGGAGTGAGGCCGGCGCGTACTTACAAATTTATTGTAATTCTTTCGCCTTCGGGTGCCTATTATGCGGAAGGGATCAACCCGGTCAGCATCTATGTGGAGCCCCGTTACGTGCGGGCTGTGCGCGGAGGCACCGGTTTTGCTAAAGCCGCGGGTAACTACGCGGGCAGTTTATTGGCCCAGCACTTAGCGGCCAAGCGGGGCCATGCCCAGGTGCTGTGGCTGGATGGTGTGGAACGCAAATATGTGGAAGAAGTGGGCGCCATGAACGTTTTCTTCAATATTGACGGGGAATTGATTACGCCCGATCTGGGCGATTCGGTTCTGCCGGGGATAACCAGAAGATCCGTCCTAGAACTATTGCGGTCTTGGAACATTCCCACCGCGGAGCGCCGCCTGGGGGTAGAAGAGCTATATGATGCTCATGCCGCGGGTACACTGCGGGAGGCGTTTGGCTGCGGTACGGCAGCGGTGATCTCGCCCATCGGCAGATTGGAATATAAAGACCGGACGATTGAAATCAACGCCGGCAAAACGGGTGAGATCTCCCAGAGGCTGTACGATACAATCACCGGAATTCAAAGTGGGCGCCTGCCCGATGAATTCGGCTGGACAATGGAGGTAAAGATTTAAAGGAAATTAAATAGCCTGATTTATGCTCAACTTGCGGCTGTGGTCTGACTACAGCCGCTAAATTTCTCTCTGCAAATAGGTATCTTCGGACAGAAAAACGACCCCGCAGGGCCGTTTTCCTTAGAACAAGAGAGCCAACACCAAAATAATCACAAGCAGAGGCGAAGCCAAAAAAACGATGGGCAGCAAAAGCCGTAGGAAAACCCAACCCAGCTTGATAAAGAGGATCAAGGGGATGAACAGCAAAAAGACCAGAAAGAAGGGGCCCAAAACTCCCAAAACGATCAGTCCCACAATTAGGGCGACAATAATGGCGGGAATGGCCACAAGGCTCTTAAATAGGGGTGATCTTCCGTTAATTTCCACAATCACTTCATCGGAAGAACCTCTTGCCCGTTTATCCTTGTCACCTGCATGGTAGAGCCCGACCAGCCCCAGCACGATTAAAACAACGGGCCACATTACCCCTAAACGGGGCAGTATGTTTAGATTGCGGGCTAAAAAAGCAATTCCCAAAACAATTAAGATCAATGCGCCAACATTTTTCGATTCCATGGGTTCCTCCCCCTTTCATCCTTATTATAGCAGGGGGCGCGGGCGGGGGCAATTCGCCTTAGGTCTGTTTTTGTGCTCAGCCTCAAGGCTGAGTCCGGACGGGGATAAACTTGGTGAGTTTGGGAATAGTGGAAAGGAAAACTAAGAAGGAGGGTGCAAGATGGCCGTAATCAATTTTAGAGTAAAGGCAGCGAGCGAAAATCCCACTAAAACGATTATTAAGGCTCGCAATTTTAAAATCATAGTAGATGAGCCGCAAGATCTACAGGGGACAGATCAGGGGCCCAATCCGGTGGAATACGTGCTGGCCGCTTTGGCCGGCTGTTTAAACGTGGTTGGGCATGTGGTTGCGCAGGAAATGGGTTTTGCCCTCAGGGGCATCAATTTTGAGCTCAAGGGTGGTTTGGATCCGGGCAAGTTCATGGGCCAAGACACTACCAGCCGGGCCGGTTACCAAAGCATCGAGGTTAAGGTTAAACCCGATTGTGATGCGAGTCCGGAGCAGCTGCAGGCCTGGCTGCAGGCAATTGAGAATCGCTGCCCGGTCAGCGATAACATCAGCAATACCACGCCTGTCACCATTAACCTTGCCTAGACCGGGAAGAAAAAAGAGCCCTTCCTTGCTACCGAAGGGCTTTTCTTATTTAAAAACTTTTCAGGATTAGTTCCGTTA
Organism: uncultured Clostridiaceae bacterium; assembly: GCA_964626065.1. Lineage (GTDB taxonomy): Bacteria > Bacillota > Limnochordia > Darwinibacteriales > Darwinibacteriaceae > UBA3910. The sequence continues at coordinate 12,615 of CAZVDE010000017.1, forward strand.
GGGGCCTTTTCGGCACGATATGGGCATCGTTTTCATCCCGCCGGTAGCGGGTATCCCCATCTTTAACTTCGCAGAGCCTTATTTCTTCCCCCGGGGCCCCTAAAGCAATGGCTAATTCAATATTCAAATGAACGGGTAAATCAAGACACCGCCGCAGCGCATCACGGTTCACCGAACCAAGCGCGCAGCCGCCGTAGCCTCTCTCCCGCGCTCCTAAAAGAATGGTTTGGGTCACTATGCCCACGTCAATGCCGGGGTTTTTGTTGAGCCGGGGATCGCTTAAAATGATGATGTAGGCGGTCGGCCTCTCGTTAGGCTGGGGGCCCTCCCAAGTAGTTAAGTGGGCCGCCCAGGCCAGGCAGGAAAAAACCTGGTCTCTTTTACCTTCCTCTTGCACCAGCACGTAGCGGAGGGGCTGCAGATTATTAGCGGAAGGCGTGAGGCGGGCCAAATCCACAAGTTCCTCCAAACAGGCCGGGGTGGGGGCGGGATTTTGTTTGAAACGGCGGACACTGCGATTTGCCTCAACAAGTCTTTTCATCATCTTTTCCTCCTAATTGTCTTTTAGTAAGGTGTTTTATCCACCGCAATCTGTTTGGCCAGTTGGGCGGCTAGCTGCGGATCAAAAATTCCCGTGCCTAAGTGGGCGGTGCCGGCGATAGCAACTGCCAAAGCAAAACGCAGGGAGGCGGCGAAGTCCCACCCTGCCTGAAGTTTAGCGGTAAGGCCCGCCGCCAAGGCGCTGCCGCCGCCCACCGGGCTGATTACATCTACGGTAGGCAGAGGCCGAGAAAAATAAGCGCTCTCAGCTTGAACGGCCAGTGCCCCGCGAGCACCCATGGAAACGACAATACCGCCCAGGCCATCGGCTACCAAGGCCCGGGCCGCTTTAATAGCCTGGACAGTGGAGTAGCAGGGGCCCACCAGCTGCAAAAATTCCTGCCAATTAGGCGTAATTAAATCGGGTTGGGCCTTGATTCCCTCCCGAAGCCAGGTCCCGTGGGTATCTAAGAGCACCTTTGCCCCCGCCTCTTGTGCGGACCTAATCAGGCGGGCATAGATAGCTGCAGGTGCACCGGGTGGCGGGGTGCCTGCCAGAACAACCCAATGATTCTTCACTGCCAGGGCTTCGATTTTGCTGCTGAGGCGATCAAAGGCGCCTCGAGGCGTGCGTGGGCCCTGTTCGATGATCCGGGTGTGGATTTTTCCTCCGTCACCGACTACAAGTGTACCCAAGCGGGATTCGGCCCGGATCCAGACAAAATCAGAGGGTATTTCCTCTTTGTGCAGCCCGGCCTCAATCAGCCTACCCAAATGGCCGCCTAAAATCCCGGTGGCCTGCGTGGGCACCTCTAGGCGGCGCAGAATTCTGGATACGCTAATTCCCCCACCGGCGGGCCCGGTTACGCAATGGCTAACCTCGTGAACGCCCGTGAGGGAGAACCGCTCAATTTGATAATTCCTCTCCAGCATTGGGTTTAAAGTCACCGTCACGATCATCGTTGCGCACCCCTCTTCGCAAGGTACAATAATATTCGTGAAGCCTCTACATTTTCCCTGCCCGGCTTCAAGATAAAATGCGCGCAACATGAAGGAATATTCAGAAATGTGTATAACTAATCCATATAAACAAATAAAGGGGGAGATGGGGTTGAGCAACAGCAGGGAAAACAAAGAGTTGATTAAACTGTCCACTCAGGCCTCCCTGGCCGAACTGCATAGTTTAGTGGAGGAGCTGCACTGCCTGCGAGCGGAAAACGGTATCGATTTAGCGGACTATGAGCCGCAGGCGCGGTTGAAGGAGCTAATCTATGCAGTCTATCGCCACGGTGATTTAACCCGTGCAGAGGGGGAAGCCAATCGCGGTCTTTTATCCCTCTTAAAAAGGGCCAGTTTCAAGCTGGAGGGGCTCAAACCAACCGGAATGCTGCGGGAAGTGCTGCGCAATCTTTCCGCCAGTTGGCCCCAGCTGATGACCATGTTTTGGGCTCTTTTGACGATGCCGGAGATGGATACTCTATTGGGCCGAGATCTACCGGCGGCCCGCCATTATCTGCAGTTCAACCGGTTTTTGTACTTCCTCTTTCTAACGCGCCTAGCCCAACAGGGGCAGGGTCCGGGCCGCCCAAGGAATTTTTTGTTTGATGATGGCCATCTCCAAGGTATGCTCAGGGGCATGCCCGACTTAACGACCGCTTACAGCCACCTGCGCAGTGGGGAAAACAGCGCTTGGGCAGGGGGTGTTCCGCTTTTGCCGGTCAGCGAAAAACAATGGCTTCTTTCGCCTGAATTGCTACATGATGATCTTTTGCAGAATTATGCCCGGGTATTGGGCGCTTATGCCCACCGCTCAGAGCAGGGCCGTGTTGCGGAAGGGAGGGCCCCCGGGCCAAAGTCAACCTATAGTTAAAACTATTTGACAATTGGGACTCAATATCATATAATTCAGATAACGAAGCCTTCCGCTGCCAGCGGGTGGACAAATCATTGGGGAAAGGGGGCTGAACATAACTGCGGAGACTTTCTCGGCCGCGCCGCGGCGAAGGCAGGGGGATGTATCGGGAGATGGTTTCTGCATTGATGGAGAAAGGGTAAAAGCGAGAAGACATCACCGCCGGAAAAATAAAAAGATAGATCCCAGAAGCGGTGAAAACAAATGGCTGGGGGCCCGGGGCTTGGGGCCCCTTTGCCGTGCGCAAAAAAGGCCACCTCTGCGGTGACCTTCCTTTAGTATGTCTTCTTAGCGGCGTTGCCGGCCCGCGCCCCGCCCGGGGCCTCCGCCTCTGCCGTTTCCGGCACCGCGGCCATGCCCATGCCTTTGGCCCCGGCCCGGCCCGCGTCCACAGCGGCTGCAGCCCAGGCCGAATTCGCCCTCGGGGTAGAATTCGTAGTCGCCGCCTTCAATACGCAAAACGGAGCCGGCGAACAGAGCCTCCGCCACTTTTTCCCTGGCAGCAGCATAAATGCGCTGCACCGTGGTGCGGGCTACGCGCATTCTTTCAGCCGCTTCTTCCTGGGTAAGTCTTTCCAAATCCAACAGGCGGATCGCTTCATATTCCTCCACCGTCATGCGAATTTCGCCTTCCGGGGTACTGTTCATGGGGCCAAACACATTCACCCTTGGCAGGCAGCAGATTCTCCTGCCTTTGCGAGGTCTGGGCATTTCAATTCACTCCGCGGTTTAGTCTTCTTCTTCCAATGCTTCTAGTTCTTTGCTGATCCACTTCAATTCATCCTGCAGCAATTCCTGCTGCTCTTTTAATAACTCCCGCTGGGAAGTCCTGGACGCGCCCCAACCGTAACCGTAATAGTCAGGCCCCGGCTCTACCACGGGCCCCGGTCCGTAACCGTAGCCCGGTCCGAAGGCACCGCGCCGCCTCATACCGCGGCCCCAGCCGCCTCCATATCCGTAACCGCGACCGTAACCCCAGCCGCAGGGGCCAAACCCTCGGCCTGTCATGGGGCCCATACCCCATGGCCCTGAACCATCTCTTCTAGGCATGTCAATCCTCCTTTTGTTTTGGGCATATGCCCATTTGTTTTTAGTATACTTTAGTTTTGGGCATATGTCAATAACGAACGGGTAGAAACAGTTAATTTCCTTTTAAGCATGAAGGAATTATCTTCCTTTTTGGCGAATGATGACTTTGGCTGGAGGAATATGTCGAGGAGGGGGCGCCATGTTACGAAATTTAAGATTAGGCAATAAGTTGGGCATAGGTTTCATTTTAGTATTAGTCTTAACAGCTTCGATTACCGGAATCGGACTATTTTATTTGAACAGGGTTGCCGATGCAACGAAGCAGATGTACGAACATCCTTACGCTATTCAGCTGGAAATTTCCAAGGTGGAGAATTACATTGTGGGCATTGATCGGGCGGTGACCGCAATTCTGGGAACTCGAGATGTATCTGTTATGGAGGAAAATGCTGAACATATTGCGGAACTGGAAGAACAAATAATGGCCTCTTTTGATATTATTTGTGATCGCTTTTTAGGCGATCGCCAGCTTTTGGAAGAGACGCGCACCGCAATTTTGGAGTGGCAGGAAATTAGGGAAGAACTTCTCGGGCAGCAGAAGCGGGGTTTCATTATCCCGGCCAGGCAGGTCAATGAAACGAAAAACTTGCCCCAAGTAGCGCTGGTTGAAGAGTTGGTGCAAAAAGTGCAAAGATACGCTGAGGAAAGCGCGGCAGTCTTTAACGAAGAAGCGGCACGCGATGCCCAATTAGCTATCACCATTTTTTTGAGCTTGATGGGCGGGGTGATCGTGGTGGGGGTCGTTGCCGCCTTCATTATTACGAGGAGCATAACCAAACCCGTTTCCAAGCTAATAGGTTTTGCGGAGGAGATATCTCAGGGTAATTTGGCCGCAACCGCGGTTGCCTACGAGGGACGGGACGAAATCGGCGTTTTGACAAACACTTTAAACGAGATGCGCAGCAATCTGCAGAAGATGGCTTTGGCCGTCACCGAAGCGGTAGCGATTGTCAGTTCGTCATCGCAGGAAATGTCCGCGGGTGCACACGAAACCAGTGTTTCGGTGGAAGAATTGGCCAGCACGGCCAACCAATTTGCCGGGGCTGTGGATCGGTTAAGCAGCAATGCGCAGGATATGTCCGCCTCCGCCGCCAAGACAAGCGAGCTGTCACAGCAGGGGGCGGTTGAGATTGGGCGGACCGTTAGAACAATGACAGAGATCAACGAAGTGGTTGGTGCTTTAGCCGCCGACATTCGCGACCTAGGCCAGCAGTCGGAAGAGATTGGGCAGATAGTTACTCTGATTACCGGTATTGCGGATCAGACGAATCTCCTGGCCTTAAATGCCGCCATCGAAGCGGCTCGTGCCGGCGAGCAGGGCCGCGGTTTTGCGGTGGTGGCAGAAGAAGTCCGCAAATTAGCGGAACAATCGGCTCGGGCAGCGGGGGAAATTACCGAGCTGATCCATCAAGTGCGGGATTCGGCCCAAAGATCCGTGCAGAACGCGGCTGAGGGCGGCACTAAGGTTCAGCAGGGTATGGACGTGGTTACCCGCAGCGGCGAGATGTTCGGTGAAATAACGGATGTTATCGAGATTTTGGTCCGCGAGATCGGCGAAGTTGCTACCGCCACGCAACAATTAGCCGCGGGGGCGGAAGAAATGGGTGCCACGACAGAACAGCAATCCGCCTCTGTACAGCAGATGGCATCTACCGCGCAAAAAGTATCCGAAGCGGCCGCTTTGGTGGACGAGCAGATTCGGCAGTTTAAAATATAACGGTTAGGTGCCGGTCCTGCGGCGGATTTCTTGGTGTGCGGTCAGTTCCGTGCCTGCCGCTGCAATCCGTCCTTTGCGCAAGACAAAGACATAGAACAGTTCGCGCCAAGCCCAGTGCAGTTGAAAATGGTGTATGTTGTCCCAAGGTACTAAAGCAAAGGGTGGGCGGCACAGATTAAGCGTATTGAGTTTTCCCAGGCGCCGGCCTACCCAAGTGCGGCGCCTTTTTTCGGACATGCCTTCGTCACCGACGAGAATCGGTGCCCCGGGTTTCGCCACTCGCACCATCTCCGCCAGGGCTTGTTCAATGCTGCCAAACATATTGATGCCTCCGAAATGGAAGACAGCATCGAAACTGTCCGCCGCAAAAGGCAGGTGGCAGGCATCAGCCCTAATCAGGCAGGTGCGAGGTTGCCGGCTGCGGTGTTTGGCGGCCCGCCGCTTGGCCCGCTGCAGCATGGCCAAGGAAAGATCTACACCTACCAGGGTACTTTCCGGCCCCGCGGCTGCCGCCAGATGGGTCAGATTCGCCCCTGTGCCCACCGCAACTTCCAGGATTAATCCGCCTCTGGGCGGCCCCAGCAGGCGGGCCAATCTGCGGCGCTCCGCTGGTTCCCAACAGCCGAACAGGCAGCTCTGCACTTTCAACAGTCTATCGTAAATTTGGGCTGTTTTTTCATCATATTGTTTCTGAAAGAGGGTGTCCAAGCTCGCAACCTGTTTTGCCGCGACTAGATCGGCAAAGCCGTGTGTGAAAATATAGCTTTGTTCTGCAGCCCGCAGGCCGTTTTTGATAAGGTGCAGGGGCTCCCCCGAGGCGGGGCAGCGCAGAATAGGCAGCAGTGATTCTAGGATCAACATTAAGCCAACCTCCTTGCAGATGGTTTAGTCAGTTAAAGAGATGCTTCCGTTGGAAGTGCGGACCCTAATCGATAGGCCCGTTCCGTTGGAAAACGAGAATGCTCTCCTGCCGCTGATTGCTTCTTCCCCCAGGCGGAAATCTATTCTGCCGTTAGTGGTGGCCAGATCAAAGGACCCCTTTGTATCTGTGGGAAGGCGTAAACTCACATTACCGTTGGAAGTCTGGAAAAGATGGCTGCCCCCTTCTGTAAAATTGATTTCGCCGCTGATTCTACCGTTAGAAGTTGTCACACTGCTTGTGCCGCTAAGTTTTACCCGGCCCAGCTCAATGCGGCCGTTGCTTGTGCTCAACCGGACTTCACCTTGGCCCGAGTGGACCTCAATCCGCCCGTTGCGGGATCTTAAATCAAGGCCGCACTTGAACTCAGCGGCGATTGTAATGCGCCCATTGCTCGTTTGGGCCTGAAAATCCTGAATGTGCTCAGGCGAAGCATAAAGACTGAATCCGGCCTTCGCCGGGCCCACCCCCGAGGGGCGCTCCGGCTTGACGGCGGAGAACATGGTGCGTGTTCCCGAAGTGTGGCGCTGGATGGACACCTTGTTTAAATATTCCTCCACCGCCTGCGTTGAACCTCCCGCGGCCTCCTTTTCCATGACCAGGCGGGGCTTGGCGCCTGCTTCTAAAGGGAACCACCGTATTGACCCGTTACGGGTGCTGATGGAAATCTGCCTTATGTCCGAGCCCAAAGCGAGTGTTTCGGTCTTAGTTATTTTTGCCCCGCCAAAATGGGGGGCAAATGTATCAATCAACCAATCGATGAACGGCATGCCCTTTCCCCCTTCGTATTGTCTGCTTTCAGTATACTGCGGAGCGGGGTCGGGGACAATTGGCCCCCAAGTCGATTTACTCTCCGCCTTAAGGCGGAATTAAAAAGCACCGGCTTCTGCGGCCGGTGCGTAGGGGATCGGATTTCAAAAAGCAACCCACTGGAAAAATCGGACAAGGAGTTTAGCCAGTTTGGGCCAGATCTGCAGGATTGTTTCCCCAACAAGCCGGGGGTTGTCTACAGCCTGCTGCAGCGGCGTGATTTCCACCATTCCCTTCACCCTGTCCCCAATCGCCAGATGGCCTTGGGCTATGGCACCTAGGGCGATTCTACTTGCAACGGCTATACCCCCCGCAGCGTAGCGCCCCAGCGTGATGCCGCCCACTGCCAGCCCGCCCAGGGCGATGCCACCGCAGGCAATCAAACCAACACTGAGGCCCCCTAATGCCGCCACACCTAGGTTAAAGCCGCCCAGGGCAAAGAGGCCGAGGCTAAAGCCGCCGCACGCTAAAAGCCCCAATGAAAAACCACCGATGGCTAAAAAACCCAGGGCAGCATTGCCGATGGCAATGACCCCCTTAGCGGTGCAGAACGGGTAGCCGAATTTAATGTGTACAAGCGGCAGCCCCCACAGGTTTTTTTCGCTTTTGTATTCATAAAAAAGCGAGCGTCGCCGCGGGCCATACTGCTGTCCCGTAACGGCCCCATAATTCCCCGGGGCGGGATTACCCTCGAATGTTAGTTCATCTTTTAATAAAACATCCAAACTTATTGAGAAATGTTCACTGAGGGCAATTAGGTTCTTCATATCGGGCGATGAGGCTCCCGCCTCCCATTTTTGTACTGCTTGGCGCGAAACGCCCAAGATTTCGGCTAAATCTTCTTGGGACATTTTCGCCGCCTTGCGCAGCGAGAATAACTTTTCAGCGAATTTCACATTGATCACCTCATGATAATAATACTATGAGGCACTGGTTATCTCTACCAACTACAGCTTCTATTTTTGACAACCGGTGGTTGCAATTGGCCATTCTGCTCATAAAGGCAGGGTTTTTTCAGTAAAAGGTTAATTTAGGCAATAGGATTGAGGCAAGTTATTGGGTAAGGAGGAAAAAGTATGTCCCACCTATTTTTGTGTTATTCCCGTTGAACAACGTGCAGAAGGGCCCGGGCGTGGCTCGAGAAACAGGGTATAGATTATACGGAACGCGACATTGTCCGAGACAATCCGCAAATGGAGGAACTAACACTGTGGCTGCAGCGGGGAAACATCCCCCTGAGATCCTTTTTCAACACTCGAGGCAAGTCCTATCGTGAACTTGGTTTGAGGGATCGCTTAGCCACAATGTCCGAGCAGGAGCAGTTGGAGATTTTGAGTACAGATGGCTTATTGGTGAAACGGCCCCTCTTAATCGGGGAAGACTTCGCGTTAGTGGGTTTTGACGAAACTGAATGGAAGTCGCATCTTAAGCCTTGATTAAATACTTAGGAAGGGAAGAGGTATGAAAAACAAGATCAAATGGCTGGGCCATGCCGCTTTTGAAATTACAACAAGTCGAAAAAAAAGGATTTTAATTGACCCCTGGATCACGGGCAATCCGCTTTGCCCGGTTCAAGTGGAAGAAGTGGCGGCACCCGATTTAGTTCTGGTTACACATGATCATCACGACCATTACGGCGAGGATTTGCCTGTTTTGTTGGCCGCAGGAAAGGGTACCTTAGTGGGCCAGCCCGAGGTTATGGCGGCGGCGCAAAAAGATGGGGTGGATGCGGATAGAATTGTTACCGGGGGTTCCGGAATGAACATTGGCGGAACGGTGGAAGTTGATGAAATCAAGGTGACTATGACACAGGCGGTCCATTCTTCTCGGCAGGCCGGTTCGCCCTGTGGCTTTATCCTCACGTTGGAAGATGAAACGGTGATTTACCATGCGGGGGATACGGGTATTTTTGCTTCCATGGAGTTATTTGGCAGGCTTTATGACATTGATGTGGCTCTGCTGCCCATCGGCAGTGTTTTTGTTATGGATGCGCGCCAAGCCGCCTTTGCACTGCGGCTTTTACAGCCTGAAATAGCGGTACCAATGCACTATCTTACGTTTCCCGCTTTGGAGCAAAACGCGGATAGATTTATTGCCGCTGCCGCTGAACTGGCACCGCAGGTAAAGATCGAAGCCTTACAGCCGGGGGAGCAGCTGTTGGTATAAACGCGGGTTGTCATTGCACTTCACTGTACATTAAAAGGCTAAATTCCTCAAGGGAGTGGGCGTACAATTGTCCCTCCCTTGCAAACATTGGAGAAGAAGACTTGGAATTTATTGCCCTAATTCTTTATAATAAGATCTGAAACGAAGCACTATCTAAAGAAAGGACAGATCTGATGATCGCGAATCGACAGGATTTGAAAGCCGCTATCAGCGAAGCAATGGCAGCGGTGCAGATTGTGGACGTGCATACCCATATTTTCCCGGCACAATTCCACAATATGTTGTTATGGGGCATTGATGAAATCGTAACGTACCACTACTTAGTGGCGGAATATTTCCGCTACAGCACTTTAGATTGCGCCGAATTTTATGCACTGCCCAAAACGAAGCAGGCTGATCTGATTTGGCAAACACTGTTTTTAGATCGTTCCCCCGTCAGCGAAGCACAGCGGGGCGTTTTGACCGCGCTGCGCATTCTTGGGCTGCCAATCCAGAATTCACTGCAGCCTTATCGCGACTATTTTAACTCGCTCACTTTGGAAGAACATATCGACAATGTGTTTTCACTCAGCGGCATCAAAGAGGTGGTAATGACTAATGACCCCTTTGATCGGGTTGAACGGGCTTTTTGGGAAAAAACCCCCAACCAAGATCCGCGGTTCAGGGCATCTTTGCGCATTGATCCCCTGCTGGTGGATTACCCCTCCGCTCGAGCCATACTCAGGAATCTAGGTTACGATGTGGGCGAAGAACTGGACAATTTAACTGCGGCCGAAATCAGGCGGTTCCTGCGGGATTGGATTACCAAAATCGAGGCTCTCTATTTAGCCGCATCTTTGCCCCCCGATTTCGCAATTGAAAACACCCACGCCGGAGAGATGGTGGAAAAATGCATCCTTCCTGTCTGTGAAGAGCTGGACATCCCCTTTGCCCCCATGATCGGTGTCAAAAAACTGATCAATAAGGGCTTGGGATTAGCGGGCGACTCGGTGGGCAAGATGGATATTAGAGTTTTGGAGTATCTGTGTACGGAATACCCCAATAATAAGTTTTTCGTCACCTTGTTATCGAGAGAAAACCAACACGAACTGGCAATAACGGCGCGCAAGTACGGAAACCTGATGATTTTCGGCTGCTGGTGGTTTTTGAATAACCCCTCTCTAGTGCGGGAAATAACCCTAATGCGCCTAGAAACCCTGGGCTTGTCCTTTATTCCGCAGCATTCCGATGCCCGGGTTTTGGAGCACCTTATTTATAAATGGAATCATTCTAAACAAGTTATCGCATCTGCTCTGGAAGAAAAATATGGGTACGCCCTGGAAAACGGTTGGCAGTTGACTAGGGAACATATCGCTCGCGATGTGGCGGCTTTGTTTGAAACCAATTTCGCAGATTTTCTTCGCAAGTAGCACGGGTGTTGATTAGGAGGGTACGGATGAATAAGCTAATTGATCTAATTGAAAAAACGGACGATATACAGAAGCTGGGGAGTGCCTTAGCTGGCCGGCAAGACCTGGGCGTTTATGCTAAATCGATTCACAGTAAGGACGGCAGTGTTTTTTTCTTGCGTACTGCAGGTTTGGCAAAGTCTCTAGTAATTGTGGGTCAGGGCGCTGCCTTTGATCTTTTTGCGGGCACGGTCAGCTTAGGCGGGAAATACCAAATCAAAGAAGCACCGCTCGATCACCACAACGCTGCGGCGCTGCGCAAACTCTTTTCCTGGACCGCGCCGCAGCCCTTTGGCAGTGAGGGAGTATCTTTGGGATTAGGCGATCGCCTGGGTTTAGCATCTCCCGGCCATCTTGATGCGGTGGCGGGTACTGAGATCAGGCCGGTTTTGGCCCAACAGTCCATGCGGGAATTGAATTTGACTAATAGAAGTTACGCGGATGTTTTAGATGCGGCAACTTTTGCTGTTTTTCAGGAAGGCTACAAGCTTGGTTTTGGAGCGGACGGAGATCACCTCAAGACGGGTGAAGACATTGAAGGGGCTTTAGCACTTGGTTTCAGCATGATCACACTAGACTGCTCGGAGCATATCAACAACAAGATAGGCGAACTATCCGCTGCAGAGGTGTTAGCCCTGTACCGGGATTTACCCCAGACTCTGCGCACACACTTAGAAACGGAATACCTAGACAAAGAACATCTTCTCTGCAGCGGCCGTACCATCTCCTTCGCTCCTGAACCATTTTATCGCATGGTCTTGGTTTACAATCAGGCCATCGATTTTGCCGCCAAGATTTATCAAACCTGCATCGCCCCTTTGGATCGGGCCATCGATTTTGAAATAAGCATCGATGAAGTTTCTATACCCACAACACCGCAAGACCACTACTTTGTGGCCACTGAATTGTTGGCCAAGGGCTTGAAAATTTGCGGTATTGCGCCCCGCTTTTGCGGCGCGTTTGAAAAGGGCATAGATTACCGGGGAGATCTAGGCCAATTTGAAGAGGAATTTGCTGTCCACGCCGAAATAGCGGAGCACTATGGCTACAAGGTTAGTGTGCATTCGGGCAGTGATAAGTTCTCAATCTTCCCCATCGTGGGCAAGTATTGCCCCGCTCGGCTGCATGTGAAAACCGCGGGCACCAATTGGCTGGAGGCTCTTAAAGTCATTGCCGAGGTTAACCCGGATTTATTTAGGCAGCTGTACCAAGTGGGATTAGAGAATCTGGAGGGGGCCCGCAAATATTATGTTGTCAGCCTTGATATCGGCCAGATTCCGGATGTAAGCGAACTTGATGATGATAAGCTGGAGGGCCTACTGGAGCAGCCCGACGTGCGCCAGGCGCTGCACATCACCTATGGGTTCATGCTGGGCGATGGGCAGCTCAGGGTGCAGATCTACAAAACACTGCACGAACACGAAGAATTGTATAGAAAGAAGCTTTCTACACACATCGGCAGACATATAGAGGCTCTGGGGCTAAAATCATAAATTACACCTAATAATAAAGGCGTTCGGGTTATCCCGGGCGTCTTTGTTGTCCCGGGGGTAAAAAACGGGTGTAAAGGGGTGTGGGCGCGAAAAAAGGCCCCTTGGGCTTGCACATGTATACAAGAGGTGTTATAATGTATACAACATAGAACTACCAATGATCAACGGCACTTAACCGGCGGATCAGGCACAGGTCGGCGGTTTCAATAACTAAGAAGATGAAAGGGGTGCAGTTATGCAAGACATGTTTAACGTAAGGGATAAAGTTGTGGTAATCACCGGAGGTACGGGTGTTTTGGGCAGTGAAATGGCCCGGGGCCTGGCCGCTTATGGGGCCAAACTAGCGATTTTGGGCCGCAATCCCGCCAAACGGGACAAGGTCGTGGCCGAAATTGAAGCGGCGGGCGGAGAAGCAATCGGCGTTATCTGCGATGTGCTCGATAAAGACAGCCTAGTTGAGGCCCGCCAAAGTATAGTGGAGCATTACGGCACGATAGACATTTTGATTAATGGTGCCGGGGGCAACAGCAAAAATGCAACCACAAGCCCGGAACTATCCTTTTTTGATCTGCCCGAGGACGATCTAAATTGGGTCATGCAGTTGAACTTCCTGGGTACGCTCTTACCCATTCAGGTTTTTGGGGAAGTGATGGCCGAAAAAGAGAAGGGCGTTATTCTCAACGTATCTTCCATGGCATCGATGCGGCCTTTGACCAATGTAGTGGGTTACGCCGCGGCCAAGGCAGCGATCAACAACTTCACCCAGTGGTTGGCGGTGCACTTTAACAAGCATTATGCCAAAGACATTCGAGTGAACGCGATCGCGCCCGGATTCTTCCTGACGGAACAGAATCGTTTTCTTTTGACGGACGAACAGACAGGTGCTTTAACCCCGCGGGGCAACACTATTTTAGAACATACGCCCATGGGCCGCTTTGGAGAACCGGCTGATTTAGTCGGCACAGTACTCTGGCTCGTTTCTGATGCCAGTAAGTTCGTGACCGGTACGGTTGTGGCGGTAGACGGCGGATTCGCTGCATTTTCAGGCGTTTAGGCGTGCGGCAGACCGGGAAATAAAGAGGGTGGTGTTTTTTGTGCAGAGCGTTTTTCATGAAAAGGGCCCCATCGCCATGGCCGAAGCCGAAAAAGTGCTGGCTGACTGGCTGCGGGCTTATCCGCAAGAACTAAATAAGGTGTTAATAATCCCCCCCGATGGCACTAGGGCCCACAGTTTGGCCGGGCCCGTCACTAATTTGCTTTATCGCCTGCTGCAGCCGGCGGAAGTAAAGATTCTGCCCGCTCTCGGCACTCATTTTCCCATGACGGACGAGGAAAAGAGGGCTTTGTTCGGAGAGGAGATCCCCTTAGGCTGCTATCTTGATCATAATTGGCGCACAGATGTGCAATCGATCGGGACAATTCCCGCTGAATTTGTGGCCGAGGTCTCGGATGGGCTTTTGTCGTTCCCCATCGCGGTGGATATTAACCGGGAAATTTTGAATGGCGGTTACGATTTGATCATATCCGTAGGCCAAGTTGTGCCGCATGAAGTGGTGGGCATGGCCAATTACACCAAGAATATTGTGGTGGGCTGCGGCGGTAAAGATATCATCGATAAATCCCACTATCTCGGTGCAGTATACGGAATGGAACAGATGATGGGCCGCGACCATTCGCCCGTGCGCAAGGTCTTCGATTATGCACAGGAGAACCTGCTGGCCGATCTGCCCATAACCTACATTTTGACCGTAACGGAAACAAAGGGGCCGGAAACCGCCCTGCAGGGTCTTTTTATCGGCAGCGATCGGGAGGTTTTCACCCGCGCCGTGGCATCGAGCCAAAGGCATAACCTAGACTTATTGGAACGGCCCTTGAAGAAAGTTGTGGTCTATTTAGACCCGGACGAGTTTAGAAGCACCTGGTTGGGAAATAAAGCGGTGTACCGCACCCGCATGGCCATTGCGGATGGGGGCGAGCTATTGATTTTGGCACCCGGTGTTCGTTCTTTCGGCGAGGATCCGGGGATCGATGCGTTGATTAGGGCTTACGGCTACAAAAACAGAGATGAAATTCTGGATTTAGCTGCCGCTAAACAAGACCTGAAAGACAGTCTTTCCGTTGCCGCCCACCTAATTCACGGTTCGTCCGATGGCAGGTTTAAGATCACCTATGCGGTGCAGCACCTCAGTGCTGAGGAAATCACCGGTGTCAACTACAATTACATGGCCTATGCCGAGGCTGTAAAACTCTACGATCCCCACGAACTTCAGGATGGCTGGAATCAGGTAAACGGCGAGGAAATCTTTTTCGTCAGCAATCCCGCCCTAGGTTTGTGGGCTTTGCAAAAAGATTTTGCGGACTGACTAATCATAATTTTGGGAGGTACCATGATGGAACTACGGAAAAACTTTGCTTACTCTTTGGTTGTGCCCACCAGCATCGGGGTGCGGATCACGCCCGTTAACGGCCAACCGGTGCATTCCAGTGACACTTTCATTATGCAGACAACAAGTGCGGAAACAAATGTAGCCAGTATCTCATCTTATTTGGGACTGCCCGTTAAGGTTTTAACCGCTTTTGTTGAGGGCAGCCCTATCGCTCAGTTTATCAAAAACAACCTGGCCGGCCGCCATATGGCTTATGAAGGCCCAGAAGTCCCCCAAGGCGGGCCGTGGGGCTATCGGCACCAGTTTAATATTGCGGACAGCGGTTTTGGCTCTCGGGGCCCCAGGGTTCACAACGATCGGGCCGGTGAGGTGGGCCGCACTCTGAATGTAAAGGACTTTGACTTAGAGAGGATCTTCGGTGAAGAAGGGGTGCAAATCGTCCATATTTCCGGGCTGATCGCGGCCCTTTCGCCCGAAACGAGCACCTTCTGCTTGGAATTGGCCCGTGCCGCTAAAAAGCACGGCACGCGTATTTCCTTCGATCTCAACCACCGGGCCACCTTCTGGGAAGGGCGGGAGGAAGAACTGAGGGAAGTCTTCACCGAGATTGCAGGATTAACGGACATCTTAATTGGCAACGAAGAGGATTACCAGCTCTGCCTGGGTATTCAAGGTCCCGAGGCAGGCGGCGAAGATATTGCGGAACAGATTGACGGGTTTAAGAAAATGATCGGACGTGTGAAAGAATCTTTTCCGGGCGCCTCTGTTTTTGCCAATACGCTGCGGGAAGTGGAAAGCGCCAACAAGCATTTTTGGGGTGCGATCCTGCTTGAGGGCGAGGATAATTGGCATGTTGTGGAACCGCGTCCAATCACTGTCCTAGACAGAATCGGCGGCGGTGACGGATTTGTGGGCGGCCTGCTCTATGCCATTTTAAGGGGCTGGGATTCGGACAAATGGATTCAGTTTGCCTGGGCCACCGGAGCCATGGCCACCACCTTCCTTACGGACTATGCCCAACCGGCCGATGAGGAGCAGGTTTGGAGCATCTGGGAAGGAAACGCCAGAGTTAGAAGATAGCGTAAAGACTAGCGAGGTGAAATAGATGAAAAAAGCGGATATTGGTGTAATTGGTTTAGCGGTAATGGGCGAAAACCTGGTTATGAACATGGAAAGCAAGGGATTTACGGTATCGGTCTTTAACCGCACCGTGCAGCGCGTTACTGATTTTGTGGAAGGCAGGGCGCAGGGCAAAAACATCGTGGGCACCTATTCCCTGGAAGAATTGGTGGACAGTCTGGCCAAACCGCGCAAGATCATGCTTATGGTTAAAGCGGGCCAGCCCGTGGACGCCTTCATTGAGCGTCTGATTCCCCTTTTGGATAAGGGCGACATTATCATCGACGGCGGCAACTCCCACTTTCCCGATACAATTCGGCGGACAAAGTATGTGGAAGAAAAGGGCCTGCTTTACGTGGGCACGGGTGTTTCGGGCGGCGAAGAAGGGGCACTTTTGGGCCCCAGCCTGATGCCGGGAGGTTCGGCGCAGGCTTGGCCCCATATTAAACCCATTTTCCAAGCAATCTCGGCCAAAGTGGAAGACGGTAGCCCCTGCTGTGACTGGGTGGGCGGCGATGGGGCGGGCCATTTTGTCAAGATGGTTCATAACGGCATTGAATACGGGGATATGCAGTTAATCTGCGAAGCCTACCATGTAATGAAAGATCTGTTGGGCATGTCCGCGGCTGAAATGCATGAGGTGTTTAAAGAGTGGAACAAGGGTGAATTAGACAGCTACCTAATTGAAATCACGGCAGATATTTTAGCTTATAAAGATGAAGACGGATCCCCCTTGGTGGACAAAATTCTGGATACGGCCGGACAAAAAGGTACCGGGAAATGGACCGCAATTGCAGCACTCGATGAAGGCATCCCCTTGACACTAATCGGAGAAGCGGTCTTTTCCCGTACCCTTTCAGCCAGGAAGGAAGAGCGGGTACGGGCCTCGAAAATTCTGGAAGGGCCCCAAGCAAAATATGAAGGGGAGAGGGCAGCCCTGATCGAGGACATTCGCCAAGCACTGTATGCCTCGAAAATTGTCTCTTATGCCCAGGGGTATACCCTACTGCGCGCGGCCGCGGAAACCTATGGTTGGGATTTGAATTACGGCGGCATTGCCCTTATGTGGCGGGGAGGCTGTATTATTCGCTCCGCGTTTTTAGGGAAAATCAAGGAAGCATTCGATGCGGACCGGGAGCTCGCCAACCTATTGTTAGCACCATTTTTCAAAGATAAAATTACGTCTGCCCAGGAAAGCTGGAGAAGGGTTTGCGCAACCGCGATGTTAAACGGCATACCGGTACCCGCCTTCACCTCTGCCTTGGCCTATTACGACGGCTTCCGCAGTGCCCGTTTGCCTGCCAACTTGCTCCAAGCTCAGCGGGACTACTTCGGCGCCCACACCTACGAGCGGGTTGACAAGCCGCGGGGTGAGTTTTTCCACACAAATTGGACGGGCGAGGGCGGCAGCACAGCCTCCACTATTTATCATGTTTAAGCAAAAAAGGTGAGAATCTTGCAGAAAAACAACTGTAGTTCCGGTGAACGCATCTATGATGAAATCAAAAAAGAGATCATGTTTTTGGAGCTGCTTCCGGGCCAAAACGTGAACGAGGGCGAAACGGCGGAGCGCTTCAGCGTTTCGCGCACACCCGTTAGGGACGCCTTTCGTTTATTGGAAATGAAGGGCCTGATTGAAGTGAAGCGGGGCCGGGGTACTTTTGTCTCCCTAATCAACATTGATGAACTGGATGATATCATCTACATGCGCAGAATCTTGGAGACCGCGGTTGTGCGCGAAATAGGGGAGTTATCCACCGCTCAGGAAGTCCGGCTCAGGCTGCTTCTATCTGAACAAAGGGCCCTGCTTGACAGCGGCTTGGATGACACCGGCCTGGCCAAGAAATTTTTGGAGCTTGATAACGAACTGCACGGAGCGCTCTTTCAGTTGGCCAACAAAGACACCGTTTGGACCCGGATCTCGGGAGACAGCCCCCATTACAATCGCTTACGGGTGCTGACCAACTTGTATGATAAAAAGGCATTGGAAAAACTATATCAAGAACACGTGCAGATCGTAGAAGCGATCAAACGGGGCGAACATGCGGGACTGGAAGAATTCTACCGTACCCATCTTTATGGGGGCATGGACAAGCTTTCCCAAATTGTGGGTAAAAACCGTGAATTTTTCACGGGCAATCTGTAATTTTCACGCCTAATAAAGGAGATCAATGCGGAAACGGCCTTGCTTTAAAAGCGGGGCCGTTTTTTACGTTCGGGGAAAAAGAATGTCTTTTTGTGCAGAGCGGGCAGGCTTTTGCCTTAAATAAGAAAAGATATAAACAAAGCCACAGTCAAAAGCAGCCTTGTTTCAAAATAGAAAGGATGGGCAGCAATGAAGCACTTGATTATCACTAACGGGACGGTCATTACCGATCGGCTGATCCCGCGGGGGACAGTAGTAGCCTTGGGTGATCGCATCATTTATGTAGGCAGTGAACAAGAAGGGAAAAGGATCCTGAAAGTGGCCGATGAAAACGTTTTTGAAGTGATCGATGCCAAGGGCAATTACATCGCCCCCGGCCTAATTGATGTGCATATTCATGGTTCTGACGGAGCGGATGTGATGGACGCTACCCCGGAAGCGATCGGCACAATGGCCCGCTTTTTGGTCAAATACGGCATAGTTGGTTTTCTGCCCAGTACCGTCAGCGCCGATCGGGAAGAAACCCGTTTAGCGGTGCAGAATGTGGTGGACTACAAAAGTGGCGGTAATGAGGCGGAAGTCTTGGGCATCCATCTTGAGGGCCCCTATCTTAACTTCGAATTCAAGGGTGCCCAGTATGGGCCGGCTATTCGCCAAGCGGATCTGCAGGAATTGGAACAGCTTTATGAAATTTTAGGCGGCAAATTGAAGCTGATTACAATGGCACCCGAAATGCCCGGCAGCAAGGAAGCTATCGCTTGGCTGACCAAGCGGGGTGTTACCGTTTCTATGGGGCACAGCGGCGCCAGTTATGAAGAAGCGTCCGAGGCCTTTACCCGGGGCGTCAGCCATGTTACGCACACCTATAACGGCATGCGCGGCTTACACCACAGAGAACCGGGGGTAGTCGGCGCCGTATTAAGTTCGCAGAGCGTGACTGCAGAGCTGATCGCCGATTTAATCCATGTTCACCCGGGTGCCATCAGGGTGATGCTGCAGGCGATAGGCACGGAGCGGATTGTACTTGTTTCAGACGCCATGCAGGCCACGGGCCTCTCCGATGGGGAATATATTTTGGGCAATTTGACCGTAATCGTTAAAGACGGAATTGCCCGGCTGATCGAGGGCAATTTGGCGAGCAGCACTTTAACGCTGCTGAAAGCGGTGGAAAACATGGTGACCGCACTGGGTGTCAGCCTGCCCGAGGCTTTCCGCATGGCCAGTCTGAACCCCGCGCAGGCGATCGGCCTTAAAGACAGGGGCTGGATTAGGGAAGGCAACAGGGCCGATGTGATCATTGTTACCCCCGCTTTCGAGACACGAACAACAATTATCGGGGGGAAAATAGCTTACAGTAAGGACTAGAAGCGGCCGACCGCGGGTTATTGGAGGCTGCGGGATTGGCAAATGGGGGGAGTGCGGTGACGAAAATAGCGATTATTGGTGCGGGCAGCATGTTCACACGGCACATCGCCAGCGATATTATGAGCATTCCGGGCTTGGAAAAGGGCATTATTGCTTTGGTGGATATCGATGGCGAAAGGCTCAAACTCGCGCAGCGGCTCGTTGAAATGGTTAGGGAAAGACTGGGCCGCGATTGGGTTATTCAAGCTTCTACCGATCGCCGGGAGGTAATGGGGGATTCGGACTTTATTATTAACCAAATCGAAGTACACGGTTTGGAGACTGTGCAATTAGAGTATGAAATTCCGCTGAAATACGGGCTGCAGCAGTGCATCGGTGATACGATGGGCCCGGGCGGGCTGTTCAAAACACTGCGCACCCTGCCCGCCTGGGTCGAAATTCTCAGGGATGCGGAAGAGCTGGCGCCCGGCAGCACCATCTTAAATTACACAAACCCCATGTCCGCCATTACGCTGGCTGCCGTTAGGCTGACCGAGCTGCCCGTTGTGGGCCTCTGCCACTCGGTGCAGGGGACGAGCCGGCTTTTAGCGGACTATCTGGAAGTGCCCTACGAAGAATTAAGGTGGGATTGCGCCGGAATCAACCATATGGCTTGGTTTACAACACTGAAGCATCAAGGCCGCGACCAATACCCCCGCTTAAAGGAAAAAACGCGGGATGGGGAATTTTTGGCCAAAGATCCGGTGCGCCTGGACGCTTTGAACTACCTAGGTTACTTTGTCACTGAATCAAGCGGCCATTTCTCCGAATATGTCCCCTACTACCGCAAAAGGCAGGATTTAATCGATCTCCACTGCAGCAGTGGTTATAATGGGGCGACCGGGTTTTATGCCGAGAACTGGCCCACTTGGCGAGCAAATACTGATCGGGCCATTCGGGAGTTGGTTGCGGGTGAGCGCGAACTGCAACTAAAAGCCAGCAGCGAATACGCGGCCGTAATTATGGAGGCCATTTTGGCGAACAAGCCCACCGTTATTTACGGTAACGTGCTAAATACCGGGTTGATTGATAATTTGCCTCAGGACGGCATTGTGGAGGTGGCCTGTTTAGTTGACGGCAGTGGCATTCAACCCACCCACTTCGGCAGATTGCCGGAGCATTTGGCTGCGCTCAATAAGAGCAACATGTCCTTTTTCGATTTGGCCGTAACTGCTTTTTTGGAAAAGGATCGAGAAATGGCGCTGCACGCTTTGATGATCGATCCGCTTACGGCAGCCGTTTGTTCCTTGCATGAGATTAAAGCTATGTTCTTTGAACTTTACACAGCCGAAAAGGAGTATATCGCGGAGTTAAAATAAGAAGGGGGCGGCTGCAGTGCAGGATCTTAAATTGTCCGAGTTCAGACCCGAAAGCGAATTGGTAGTGCCCAGAACGGAAATTACCAAGCCCAAATTTCCCGTTATTGATATGCACACCCATTTTGGGCCTTTAGTTTTAGGCGATCAGTTCTACGAGTGCTATGACACGGCGGCAGAGGTGGAAAAATTCAAAGCCTGCGGTATAACTAAGGTGGTAGCTCAGGAAAACGTTTGGGGAAAGACGCTCGATCAGCTTTTAGAAAAGATCCACCCTTTCGGCGATTTTATCAGTATTTACGGCTCACTGGATGTGGCTAAATTAGATCAGCCCGATTTTGAAAGCTATGTGCAGCGCATTTTGCCGAAGGCACAAGCAAAAGGTGTGCGGGGTTTGAAATTCTGGAAAGACATTGGCCTGGAGAAAAAGGACAAGGAGGGTAATTACCTTAGAATAGACGATGAACGGCTCGGAGTAATTTGGGCCACCGCCGCGGAGCTCAATCTGCCCGTCCTTTTGCACATCGCCGATCCGGTGGCCTTCTTTAAACCGATAGGCCCCGGCAATGAGCGCTGCGAAGAACTGGCCAGGGTTCCCGCCTGGTCTTTTTGCAAACCGGGGCTCTTCACATTTGCGGAACTAATGGAGCAGCAGGTAAATTTGCTGCGCAATAATCCTGCCACAACCTTTGTTATTGCCCACGTGGCTTCATATGCGGAAAACTTGGGCCAAGTCAGCCGATGGCTTGATGCTTTTCCTAATTTGTACATTGATTTTGCCGCTCGGTTAGGCGAAATAGGCAGGGCGCCCTATACTGCCCGCAAATTCTTTTTAGATCACCAAGACCAAATCTTCTTCGGCAGCGACGCTACCGCGGGGTACCCACTTAATTATGCACCTTACTTTGAGTTTTTGGAAACCCGCAACGAATACTTCGACTATTCGAGCGCCGAAATACCCCCGCAGGGCCGCTGGAAGATCTACGGGATTGGTTTGGAAGACGGGGTGCTTGGGAAAATCTACTATCAAAATGCAGAAAGGGTGCTGGGTTTGTAGCCCTTTCGGGAAGGAGAGAGGCATGCGTTTGCAGATTTTAGGCAGTGGAGCGGCGGAGGGCTGGCCCGCGGTATTCTGCGGCTGCACGGCCTGCCGCAGAGCAAGGGAGTTAGGGGGCAAAAACATCCGCACCAGATCGGGTGCCCAATTGGGAGCCCGGCACAAGATTGATTTCTCCTGCGATTCCTTCTCCCAGGCTTTAAGGCATCGTTTGGATTGGACAAAACTGGAACATCTTTTTTTCACCCACGCCCATAACGACCACTTTTATCCCGCTGAAATCAAGATGCGGCGCGCAGGCTATGCCCATCCGGCCCCGGGTAGGGAAGAAAAACGCCTCTTAAATATTTACGGAGATGCTTTAATCCACCGCGGGCTGACTGATGTGCTGCCCGATTTGGCGGAAGCGGGCGCGGTGTTTCACGAACTGACTCCCATGCAACCAATTCAAGCGGGGCCGGTAACGGCGGTGCCGCTGCCCGCCAATCATATGCGGGGCAGCGCCTTCATCTATTTGTTCACACAAAACGATAAAACACTCTTATATGCCTTAGACACCGGTTGGCTGCCGGAAGAAACCTGGGCTTATCTCGCGCAGGGGCCTGTTTTAAACTGCGTTGTTTTGGATGCCACTTACGGGCCTAATGCGGGCTGCGGCGGGCATCTGGGCCTGGCGGAGGTAATCAAGGCGAAAGAAAAAATGACCGCACTGGGCCTCGTGACCGCAAGTTCCCTTGTGCTTGCCAATCATTTTTCCCACAATGGCGGGCTGCTGCACCACGAATTGGAAGAATTGCTGAACCCCCACGGGATTATCGCTGCCTATGATGGGCTCATGCTAGAGTTTTGATTAGTTATTGATCAGTGCCCCGGCCTGATTTCACTCGGATTTTACCTCTCCTGCGGGCAGGAAAACACCCTTTACATAAAAAACTTTTGATATAGGCTTTAGAATATAGTAAAATAGTGGTGTACTATCTTTCAGGTGAGGAGAAAAGCCCATGTTTCCTATTTTAAATAAAGAACTATTGGCCCCTGCCATCTATCGCCTGCGGGTTAAAGCGCCCCTGATTGCCCAAAGGGCGCGGGCGGGCAATTTTGTTATCCTGCGCTTAGATGAAACAAGTGAGCGCATCCCCATCACGATTGCCGGCCATGATCCTCGGGCAGGCACGCTGGATTTGGTGATCCAAGCGGTGGGTAAAAGCACCGAGGATCTGTGCAGCCTTAAACCCGGTGCTGCCCTCCGCGATGTGTTAGGGCCTTTGGGCGAAGCGGTGGAAGTGCGGGGCGAGAAAAATGTGATCGGCATCTGCGGCGGTATCGGTGCTGCCCCCATCCTTCCTGTCCTTGAGGCGTATCACGCGCAGGGGGCACGCATCACCACGATTTTTGGCGCCCGTTCGGCCGACTTATTTGTCTTAAAAGAAGAGCTGCGGGCAATCAGCGATCAGCTGATTTACACCACGGATGACGGCAGCCTAGGTAGGCGCGGTTTGGTGACCGAGCCGCTGGAAGAACTGCTGCAGCGGGGCCAAATATTTGACCGGGCAGTTGCCATCGGGCCTGCACCCATGATGCGCGCCGTATGTAAAGTCACGGAAAAATATGCTCTGCCTACCATCGTCAGCCTCAATGCCATCATGATTGACGGCACGGGCATGTGCGGAGGCTGTCGGGTGACGGTTGCCGGCGAAACGAAATTCACCTGCGTAGAAGGGCCCTGTTTTGACGGGCACCGCGTTGATTTCGACAGTTTGATTTTACGCCAAGCCTTTTATCGCCAACAGGAACAAGAAGCGGTGCAGACGAGAGGAGCTGAAAGGTAATGGCTCAAGCGATAAAATCCAGGGCGGTAATGCCCACGCTGGACGCTGCCCGGAGGCGGCACACCTTTGCGGAAGTAACTTTGGGGCTGGAGCCGTCAAGCGCGGTGGTAGAAGCCCGCCGCTGCCTGAACTGCAAGGCCAAGCCCTGCGTGCGGGGCTGCCCCGTTGGTGTGGCCATTCCCGAGTTTCTCCGCCTGATTGCTCAGGGCGAGTTTGCCGCGGCTGAAGCTAAAATTAAAGAAACGAACAGCCTGCCCGCGGTGTGCGGCAGGGTGTGCCCCCAGGAGAGCCAGTGCGAAAAACGCTGTGTTTTAAAAAGAATGGGCCAGCCCATTGCCATCGGCATGCTGGAACGCTTTGCCGCCGATTATGTACGCCAAGCGAGAATCGACAGAAGCCCGCAGAGGGCTGTAACAGGCAGTAAAGAGCAGATCGCGGTCATCGGTTCCGGGCCCGCGGGCTTAAGCTGTGCGGCCGAGTTGGCCAAGGAAGGTTACCGAGTTCACATCTTCGAGGCGCTGCACGCGGCAGGGGGTGTGCTGCGCTACGGCATTCCCGAATTTAGGCTGCCCACCGAGGTTGTGGATCAAGAAATAGAATATCTGGAAGCACTGGGCGTTAAGATTTTCACCAATACTGCGGTGGGCCTGACAGTTGATTTGCGGGACATGCTGGCCGACGGCCAATACGCGGCCGCCTTTATTGCCACCGGCGCGGGCTTACCTTATTTTCTCCATATTCCCGGGGAGGACTTAAACGGAGTTTACAGCGCCAATGAATTCTTGACCCGCACCAATCTCATGAAGGCTTATCTTTTCCCCAAATATTCCACCCCCATTCATTTGGGCGAACAGGTGGCGGTAATCGGCGCGGGCAATGTGGCTATGGATGCGGCCCGCACCGCCTTGAGGCTGGGGGCAAAAAAGGTCCACATCGTTTATCGCAGGGACCGCCAAGATATGCCCGCCCGCTTAGAGGAAATTGAACACGCTCGGGAGGAAGGTGTTGAGTTTGTCCTGCTATCTGCACCAAAACGGATCCTGGGTGACGAGCGCGGTTACGTGCGGGCCTTGGAGTGCTTGAAAACCGAATTACGGGAGGATGGAGAGGCGCAGAGGCTTACGCCGAGAGAAATTGAGGATTCTGAATTTGTCTTGGACGTGCAGACAATTGTGATTGCCGTGGGCCAGGGTGCCAATCCCCTTTTAACGCGCAGGCTGCCCGGTTTGGAATTAAACGAGGACGGCACCATTGCAGTCCATGATCGGTTCGGCGCCACTTCAATTCCCCGGATCTGGGCGGGCGGAGATGCTGTCACCGGTGCCGCGGTGGTCATTACCGCCATGGGGGCGGGGAAAAGGGCGGCAGAGGGCATACACAATTACCTGCAGGCGCAAGGGCACAGCGGGCAAAAAAAGGCCGAGGGGGTGTCATAAGAGGAAAATAGGCTGCGTTCCAATATAATGAAACCACCTGCACTGCGAAATACTATGTTTAAGTCGGCGGCAGAAACATTTTTTCCCAATAAACAAGGTTTTTGCCCCGAAAAACAGAAGATAACGGTGCAAACAAGAACACGGAGGTGGTTTTAGTGGCCGAAAAAGGAACGGAACCAAGGAGAGTTATGACTTGGGGTAAGGGCGAAACGACCAAGTACGTGCCCAAGGCGCTGATCATCGCAGGCTGGGTGTGTGTTTTCTTGACTTACATTTTGGCCATCCCGTTCTTCAGCGCTTTAGCCGTGTGGGTGGCTTTGGCGCTGTCCATTGTGCTGATCCGTGATGAAAACAAAACCGGAAAAATCAATGGTTGGATCCTTTTAACGCTAGCCGCACTGAAAATATTGGCCATGCTGGTTTACATGTTCGCCTATTAGGGCAAAAGAATTAATTTTAACGTTTAAACATACAGGTGATTGGAAAATTACGGAGAACTCCCCCTTTATACAAAAAAAGGGGGCGTTGCTTTGAAAAGAATAAGGCTGCTCAGTTTAGTGCTTTTGGTTGTACTTCTCACCGGCTGTTTAAGTCCGCGCATTGACGTCACGATTAAACCCAATCCCATTATAGTCACGGCCGGGATGGGGGAAACGGAAGAAATATCGTTAGTCTTTAAGATGAAAGGTTTTAGTCTGGGCTACACGCTCAAAGAAGTATTAGTTACTTTAATGGATGAAGAAGGGGACGAAAAGGTTACCAAGACGTTTGATTTAGAG
>CAZVDE010000018.1:0-32092 GCA_964626065.1 uncultured Clostridiaceae bacterium
AACCCAGGACCAACGGATTATGAGTCCGCTGCTCTAACCGCTGAGCTAGGGGTCCGGTACGGATCAATTATATGAGAGCAGGGTCTTTTTGTCAAGACCGAGTAAGCCAAAAAAACAAAGGCCAAATAACCGTTACTGCTCCAAGAAATCTTTAAGCTTTTTACTGCGGCTCGGGTGGCGCAATTTGCGCAACGCTTTCGCTTCGATTTGGCGAATCCGTTCCCGGGTAACACCGAACACCTGGCCGACTTCTTCTAGGGTGCGCCCTCTACCATCATCCAAGCCAAATCTCAGCCTTAATACCTGCTGTTCTCGCGGAGTCAAAGACTGCAGCACTTCCCCCAGCTGCTCTTGGAGCATGGTAAACGCCGCCGCTTCGTCGGGCGCGGTTGCTTCTTGGTCTTCGATGAAATCGCCAAGATGGCTGTCTTCCTCTTCACCGATGGGCGTCTCTAAAGAAACGGGTTCCTGGGCTATCTTCATGATCTCCCGCACCCTTTCCACCGGAAGATCCATTTCCTCCGCGATTTCTTCGGGAAGGGGGGCCCTGCCCAATTCCTGCAGTAATTGGCGCGATACTCGCGTCAGCTTATTGATCGTTTCCACCATATGCACCGGAATCCGAATCGTCCTGGCTTGGTCAGCAATAGCCCTGGTTATCGCCTGCCGAATCCACCAGGTTGCGTAAGTGCTAAATTTAAAGCCTTTGCGGTAATCAAATTTCTCCACTGCCTTAATAAGGCCCAAATTGCCTTCTTGTATCAAATCGAGAAAATGCATGCCCCGGCCCACGTAGCGCTTGGCGATGCTCACCACTAAACGTAGGTTGGCCTCTGCCAACTCCCTGTTGGCCGATTCATCGCCTTGTTCAATGCGTTTGGCCAGCTCCACTTCTTCTTCCGCGACCAAAAGAGGAACGCGACCGATTTCCTTAAGATACATCCGCACCGGATCATCCAAGCTGATGCCTTCCGGAACGGAAAGATCATATTCGTCATCTTCTTCCTCATCATCGCCCTCGATGACATCCCCGTCTTCATCTTCTTCTTCATCGTCGGGCTGGGAGATAACATCGATCCCCAAAGAAGCAAAGCTCTCGTAAATCTCATCTATCTGTTCAGGAAGCAGGTCAACATCTTGAAGACTATCCATAATCTCTTCATAGGTAACCGTGCCCCGCTGCTTCGCCTTAGCCAGAAGTTCATTTACCGCTTCTATTTTAACAACTTCTCCATTGCTCAAGCATAACAACCCCCTTTCCCATTACTTTTCAGGGATTTTCGCTCAGAATCTGATAGTATTCTCTGATTAAATAATACAGTTCCAGGCGAACATCAAAACCTTTATTATCATTCTCCAAGGAGGAAAGTTTTTCCTCCATCATTTCCAATCTTCGCCTGCTTAACAAGAGCAGAAAAGAATTGAAGTATTCTGCCCAGCTGCCCTCGGGTTCGCCCAAAGCACAGAGCCTTTCTATTACGGCCGATTCGTCCTCGCCGGCCGCTTGATTTTGCGCAATGGCGGCATACAAACGGCGGTAATCGGGATGTTGAAAATCCTCTGCAGTAACCGCGGCTTCCGTCAAGTCCCGCAAAACACCGGGGCGCAGTAACAGGTATCTGATGATCTCCCTTTCCGCAAGCTGCTCCTCCCTCGCCGTTTCGGGCACCGCGGGCACACTTCTCACATTATATCTATTCTGTACTGGCCGCGAAGAATCTATTCCCATCTTTTGGTTTATCTCCGCAGCCAACGAAGATTCTGAAATCCCCAGTCTTTGCGAGACGTAACGCAGGTATTCTTCCCTCTCAATTGCGTTTTCCAGCTGCGCTAATATCTGTATTACTTCGTTAGAGGCGTCCAGTTTTCCTTCTCTGGTTGTAATATCGTGTTGGGAAATGGCCCAATCAATTTGATATTCCCGCAGTGGAACGGCGGAATTCAACCAGTGATCAACTTGTTCGGCACTGTGGGTGCGTACATAAGTATCCGGATCCTCTTCGTCCCGCAGACGGGCCACTAAGACCTGCAGTTCGTGCCGGTGCAGGACCTCCATGCCGCTTAATACCGCCCGCCGGCCGGCGGCGTCTCCGTCAAAAGCGATGATCGCCCTCTTGCTGAACCGTGCCAGCAGCCTGGCATGCCTGGGAGTAAATGCCGTTCCCAGACTGGCCACCACATTCTGCCTGCCGACTGAAAACAGGGCAATAAGATCGGTGTAACCCTCAACGATAATCACCTGATCTTGACGTTTAATGGCGTCTTTAGACCAGTTTAACCCGTATAAAACTGAGCTTTTATCAAATACTGCCGTCTGGGCGGTATTCAAATACTTGGGCTGCTGCGGATTCATTGCCCTGCCGCCAAAACCGATAAAACGGCCCAGGTGATCGCAGATGGGAAACAGGATTCGATCGCGGAAACGATCGATGTAGCCCTGACGGCCCAAGGATATCAGCCCCGCTTCTTCAGCCGATTGCAGATCAATGTTTTTTGCTTCCAAAAAACGAACCAAGCCATCCCAACCCGGCAGTGCATAGCCAAGATAGAATTCCCGAGCAAGTTCCTCGGTTATGCCGCGTTGTTCCAAATAGCGTCGAGCCGCAAGCCCGGGGCCCTGGCGCAAATTACGATAATAATAGCGGGCCGCCTCTTCGTTGATCTTGCGCAGCTGCTCCCTTTTTTCCTCCCTTTTTCTATCCTGGGCGGACTGGGCCGGTACCGCAAGGCCCTGTTCTTGGGCAAGCATGCTTACAGCTTCCGGAAAAGAAACATGCTGGGTCTCCATAATGAAGTTGAACACATTGCCCCCCGTGTTGCAGCCAAAACAATGGAAGAACTGTTTTTCCCGATTGACGGTAAAGGATGGTGTCTTTTCATCGTGAAAGGGGCATAAACCCACATAATTGCGGCCCGTTTGCCTCAACTGCACCGTTTTGCCGATCACATCAACAATATCCACCGATGACTTCACTAGGTCGATCCATTCATCGGGAAACCGCATTATGGCCTTCACCACCCTTGTGGAAATAAAGACAATGAGAAAAAAGAAACCCACACCGCCTAGTATGGGTTTCCCCACGGGGAGGCTTTCTCCTGCCTCCCCCTATTTTTGGTTACCCCCGGTTAACGGGGATTGCGAATGTTGGCCTGAGCTGCGGCCAGGCGTGCAATGGGCACGCGGAAGGGCGAACAGCTGACGTAATCCAACCCCACCTTATGGAAAAACTCAATAGAGGCCGGGTCACCGCCGTGTTCACCGCAAACACCGATTTTTAGGTTCGGTTTTACGGCGCGTCCTTTTTCAACCCCTGTCCTAACCAGGCTGCCAATGCCCACTTGATCAAGACTTTGGAAAGGATCCCTGGCCAGAATCTCCTGTTCAACATAGACGGGCAGGAATGTGCCCGCATCATCTCTGCTGTAGCCAAAGCCCATTTGGGTGAGATCATTTGTCCCAAAGGAGAAGAATTCCGCCTCGGCGGCAATTTCATCGGCCACAAGGCAAGCCCTGGGGACTTCTATCATCGTTCCCACCAGGTATTCGAACTGAACACCTGTCTCTTCCATGACCGCCTCGGCCACTTCAACGCAAATCTTTTTCGTGATCTGCAGTTCTTGGACCGTTCCGATTAGGGGAATCATCACTTCCGGTAAGACGGAGGTGCCCTCTTTCGTCAATTGCGCCGCGGCCTCAAAAATAGCGCGCGCCTGCATAGCATAGATTTCGGGATAGGTGATTCCCAAGCGGCAACCGCGGTGGCCGAGCATGGGGTTGATTTCCTCCAAAGACTCAATGCGAGCCCGGAGTGTTTCAATCGAAAGGCCCATAGAGGTGGCAAGCCTACTGATTGCGGCTTCGTCCTGCGGCACAAATTCATGCAGCGGAGGATCGAGCAAACGTACCGTCACGGGTAATCCCTTCATGGTTCTAAAAATACCGATAAAGTCTTCCCGCTGGTAAGGAAGGAGCTTAGCAAGTGCCTGCTTGCGGCCCTGTTGATCACCTGCGAAGATCATCTGGCGCACAACGTTGACCCGATCGCCTTCAAAAAACATATGCTCGGTACGGGTCAGGCCAATACCCTCCGCACCGAAATCCAATGCGGTTTGGCTGTCCTGGGGCGTATCGGCGTTAGTCCGAATACCCAAGGCCCTAAATTCATCGGCCCATTCCATGAGGGTACCAAAATAGCCTTCCACCTGTACCTCAACCATGGGAACCTGGCCCACGATAACTTCGCCTGCGGTTCCATTAAGTGTAATCCATTCGCCCTCTTTAAGAACGGTTGTGCCGAAAGTCAATGTTTTATTGGCTTCGCTGATCTGTGCAGCCGCACAGCCCGCTACACAGCACTTACCCATACCGCGGGCAACTACCGCCGCGTGCGAGGTCATTCCACCGCGAGCGGTCAGAATTCCCTCTGCAACGTCCATGCCGCCAATATCTTCAGGCGAAGTCTCATTGCGCACCAATATAACCGTTTCACCGCGCCCTGCCCATTCTTCCGCGTCATCCGCGGTAAAGACAATGCGGCCGGCTGCCGCTCCCGGAGATGCGGGCAACCCGGTTGCGATAACATCGTACTTGGCATCCGGATCAATCATGGGATGCAGTAGTTGATCAAGCTGGGCAGGATCAACGCGCAGTACTGCCGTCTCTTTATCAATTAAGCCTTCTTCAACCATTTCTACCGCCATGCGTACCGCAGCGGTCGCGGTTCTCTTGCCCGCTCTGGTCTGAAGCATCCATAGTTTACCCTGCTGGATGGTGAACTCCACGTCCTGCATTTCCTTGTAATGCTGTTCGAGCTTTTTGTAGATATCCACCAATTCCTGATAAATCGCCGGCATTTCCTCCTCTAAATGCGAAATAGGATGCGGTGTGCGGATACCCGCTACCACGTCTTCACCCTGCGCATCCATGAGGTATTCGCCGTAAAAGACATTTTCACCGGTGGAAGGATCTCTAGTAAAGGCAACCCCCGTACCGGAATTTTCACCCATGTTACCGAAGACCATTGTCTGCACGTTTACCGCCGTTCCCCAGTTGTGAGGGATGTGGTTAATCTGGCGATAGCGGATAGCGCGCTGTGTATTCCAAGACTTAAACACAGCATCGATCGAACCGCGCAGCTGTTCGAACGGTTCGGACGGGAACAATCTGCCGATCGCTTTTTGCACTATGTTTTTGTATTCGTCCACCAGTTCTTTGAGTGCCTCCACTGATAGTTCGTTATCCAGCTTTACACCCTGTTCTTTGCGTTTCTTGGCTAGAGCGTCTTCAAACAGCTGGTGTTCGACACCCATGACCACATCGCCGTACATTTGAATGAAGCGGCGATAGGAGTCCCAGGCAAAGCGGGCGTTGCCCGATTTTTCCGCCAGTGCCTCCACAGTAACGTCGTTGAGGCCCAAATTCAACACGGTATCCATCATACCCGGCATGGAAACGCGCGCGCCGGAACGAACGGACAATAAAAGCGGGTCCTCTTCATCGCCGAATTTGACACCCATCGCTTTCTCTAAACGGGCAATGTTTTCACGAATCTGCTCTTCGAGGCCGTCCACCCATTGTTCATCGTTATTATAAAATGCAACACATGCCTCGGTTGTGATTGTAAACCCTCCGGGAACGGGAATCCCAATCGCCACCATTTCGGCCAAATTGGCCCCCTTGCCGCCGACTAAATTTCTTTCACCCTGCTGGCCGTCTGTCTGCCCATCGCCGAAAAAGTAAACCCATTTTTTTCTGCTCATTTACATCCTCCTTC
The DNA here is from genome assembly GCA_964626065.1 of uncultured Clostridiaceae bacterium. Taxonomy (GTDB): domain Bacteria; phylum Bacillota; class Limnochordia; order Darwinibacteriales; family Darwinibacteriaceae; genus UBA3910. The sequence continues at coordinate 5,775 of CAZVDE010000018.1, forward strand.
TATCCTTAACTGTCTATCGCCGCCCGCGAGGCCCACCATGCGGGCCGTCCCGAGGGAGCATAGGCAAAATTACCAAAAGACATATTCTGTATCAGCCCCCATTATCCTCCTGCGGCGAATTTTCTTTACTTATTAACAACAATTTGATTGAAGTCGCCATATGAAGTGTATAACTTTAACGCTTTTTGCAATAATCCCAAGCGATTACTGCGAACTTGGGAATCACTATCCATGATCATCACGTCCGTGAAAAACCGATCAATCGGCGCCCGTAAAGCGGCTAATTCCCGTAAGTAACCGTGGTAATCCCCCGCATCCAATTTAGACCGGCAGCGATCGGCCGCATCGCTTAGTGCTTGAAAGAATTCACTGTCGGCTGTTTGAAATACGGCCCGGTTCAACTGCTGCCTTTCCGCCTTCGCCGCCAGGTTAACAATGCGCTCAAAACCGATCATTAAATCTGTGCCGCCTTCGGAGTCGATAAACTCGGTGAGAGCCTGCACTGCGCGCCTCAATTCGGAGGGGCGATCATCTTCCGAAGCAATAACCGCATCCACAAGATCGTACCTGTAGCCCTGTTCCAGCAGGAAAACTCGGAGGCGAGCCAGGAGAAAATCTCGCAGAGACCGGGCCGCTTCGTCGCCGAATACGACCCCAACGGCTTCATAACCGGGCCCGGCCAGCTCAAGCAGTTCTTGTAATGATAGAGCGTAGCCGCCCTGCAGCAGTATCTGCACAACTCCCTGGGCTTGTCGGCGCAGGGCGAAGGGATCCTGAGATCCTGTAGGTATTTTGCCCAGGGCGAAATACCCTACTAATGTATCAATTTTATCGGCCAAACTTACAACGATGCCTTCCGCGGTGAGCGGCAAATCATCTGCGGCAAACCGAGGCTGATAGTGTTCTCTTATTCCCGCCGCCACCGACTCCGGCTCACCCTGAAGAAGGGCATATTTTTCGCCCATTATTCCCTGCAGTTCGGGAAACTCGCCTACCATCTGGGTTACTAGGTCCGCCTTAGCCAACTTCGCCGCCCGCACAATGCTGTCCCGCTGCTGCCCATAGCCTAACTTTTCCCCCAGTTGGCCGCTGAGAACCACAAGGCGCCTGACCTTATCGCCTATTGATCCCAATCCATCCTGAAATACGACCGCATCCAGTTTTTGCACATTGTCTGCTAGTGAAACTGCCTGATCTTCATTGTAGAAAAACCGGGCATCTGCCAGCCGGGCCGCAAGCACTTTTTCGTTACCCGCTATCACGGTGTTTAAATGATTATCCGCTCCGTTGCGCACGCCGATGAAACTGGGCAAAAGCCTACCCCGGCTATCCTTGAGAGGAAAATAACGTTGATGGGTTTTCATTGTGGTTGTCAAGACCTCCGTGGGAAGCTGCAGATAATCACTGCTGAACTCCCCACAAAAAGCAGTGGGATACTCAACTAAGTTTAATACCTCAAGCAGCAAAGACTCATCATCTGCCACCACCGCGTCGCGCTGTGCGGCCAAATGCCGGATTTGACTGCGAATCAATCTTTCCCGCTCTTCCGTGTCGGCCAGCACATAGCCGTTTTTTAAAGCAGACAAATAATGGCCGGGATTGGTCACGGTAATGGGCCTCGAAGATAGTTGGCGGTGACCGAAAGTGACCCGGCCGGCCTGAACCATACCTAAATCAAGGGGGATCACTTCTTCACCCAAAAGGCACACGATCCAGCGCAGAGGGCGGGCGAAGCGCAGGTCATAGTCACCCCAGCGCATATTTTTCGGAAAATGCAGCTCTGCAACGATCTTTTCCAAAAGGGGTTTAATTATGGCGGGCGCTTGTTTACCCTGCATTTTCTTTTTGATATACAGATAATCCGCACCCTGAAACTGCTTAATAACGACATCGTCTGCCATCGCACCCTGGGAACGGAGAAAACCCTGGCCGGCCCTTGTCAGCTGCCCGCGATCATCGTAGGCGATGTTCTTAGGGGGGCCTTTGACTTCCATCTCTAAATCGGCCTGCTTTGCTTGCAAATCTTTAATCAGGACAGCTAGACGGCGCGGGGTGCTAAATTCCTGCACTTCCCCGTGGGCTAGGCGCTCATCGCGCAGCCCCTTTCGGATCGCCTTTGAAAGTGATGTGAGTGCCCCGGGCACAAAGCGCGCGGGTAGTTCTTCAAAACCCAACTCCAAAAGAAAATCATGCATTTATAAGTGCCCCCTCTGCAGTAATGGAAACCCTAATTTTTCCCGCTCGGCCAAGTAAGCCTGTGCAGCTTGGCAAGCTAAGGAGCGGACTCGCGCTATGAAACGCGTTCTCTCGCTGACGCTAATCGCGCCTCGGGCGTCAAGTAAGTTAAATATGTGGGAACACTTCAAAACATAATCGTAACCGGGCAGCACAAGCCCTGACCCGATCAAACGCTCAGCCTCCCCCTCGTAGAGATCAAAAAGGGTAAACAGTTTCTCAGCGGCGGATGCTTCAAAGTTAAACTTAGAAAACTGCACTTCCATCTGGTGAAAAACATCGCCATAGGTAATGTCCCCAACCCATTGGAGGTCGAACATACTGTCCACCCCCTGAATGAACATAGCCAAGCGTTCCACCCCATAGGTGATTTCGGCCGCCACCGGACGAACATCGATGCCGCCCACCTGCTGAAAATAGGTGAATTGGGTGATCTCCATGCCATCGAGCCAGACTTCCCAGCCCAAGCCCCAGGCACCCACAGTGGGCGATTCCCAATCATCTTCCACAAAACGCACATCGTGCCTTAACAGATCAATACCCAAAGCCTCCAGGCTGGCTAGGTACACTTCCTGCACGTCATCGGGAGACGGCTTTAAAATAACTTGGTATTGATAATAATGCTGAGTCCTATTGGGATTCTCCCCGTAGCGGCCATCCGTTGGCCTCCTGCTGGGCTGCACATAAGCCGCTCGCCACGGTTCGGGGCCCAACACCCGCAAAAAAGTGGCTGGCGACATCGTCCCAGCCCCCACCTCCAGATCATAGGGCTGATAGATGATGCAGCCCTGTTCGGCCCAGTATGTCTGCAGTTTGATAATCATTTCTTGAAGATTCATTTCATTCCACCCCGCTTTTCTAAAAAAAACCTTTCGCCCCCAAAAGCAAGGGACAAAAGGTCTCTTTAGAGGAACTCCGTTAGTCTATCCTTTTTTCTAATTTATATCAAATAGCCCACTAATTGTCAATCAGCGTTTCTTCGGCTGAGGGCCGTTTGCGCAAATGGAACGAACAACGAGTCAGTAAGCAGGCGGCTGCTCCCAATAGCGCCAATTTGGGGGCAAATACCGCTCCTACCACTCCCGCTGTCACGGGCAGTTCTGCTACCGTATCCCGGTTTGTCTTGATCACGATCGCTGTCTTGTTGCCCTCGCCAATCGCCGCTTTAATTTTGTCAACAATCTGAGGGCCTTTTTTACCCTTCTGTGCCTCGTAATCTGTCAAAGCCTGCAGAATACTCCAATCGGCCTCTTCCAATAAGTTCCGTGCCGATTCGAAGCCTAATCCGGTCCGATAACGCACCTCGTCTATTTTCTCCAAGAAGCCTAGCTCATCGTTCATTGCTTTCACCTCCGGGGGGCGGGTTTATGGGCGGCAAAACTTGCAGCGTCTCCAAGAAATCAAGGGACTTCAAAGGATATTCTAGCCGAAAATCCACATACTTACGCATTAATCGCCGTATTTCCTCAATATTATTAGCGGCGGGATGCAAAATGTTCAAACGGGAAAAATCCCATTCCAAGAGACGCTTCATCAGCTCCCAAGTCCCCTTGGTGACAGTATTGCTTCCGGGAAACTGCTCAACACACCGGGGGCACACGGTACCGCCGCGCTCCGTAAAAAAGATCCTATCCTGCAGTTCCGACCGGCAGTTCAAACAGCGGTACAACTCCGGTTCGTAACCCAATTCGCGCATTAAGCGTATTTCAAACGCCCGTACCGCCACATCGAAACGCCCTTTTTCGCCCAGAGAAAGGGTGCCTGCCAGAAGGGGAAAGAGCGTATCGGTGGGATCCTCCTCCGCCGTAAGCGAATCCACAAGTTCGGTGACGTAAGAAGCATAGGCCATTTTTTCCAGATCTTCCCGCAGTGCCTGCCGGCTGTGGATAATCTCCGCTTGCCCTATGTTATGGAGATTTTTACCCTGAAACACAAGATAACGGCCGTGGGTAAAAACCTGTGTGGGACTGAGCAGTCTGTTCCTGATGCGCCTCGCCCCCCGGGCCGTCGCGCTCAGTTTGCCCCGTTCCTTAGTATATAAAGTTACGAGGCGATCCGCTTCTCCCAAATTGCGCACGCGCAGTATAATCCCTTCCGTCCGCCAAGTTGCCACCCTCATTCACCTACCCAATTCATCAGACATTACACTAACTAAATACTCGTATCCTAAGGGGGTTATACACCGGCCCCTAGCGGTACGCTGCAGAAAACCCAGCTGAATCAAAAACGGTTCATAAACATCTTCGATCGTGTTCGCTTCTTCACCGATTGCCGCTGCGAGGCTTTCCACACCTACAGGCCCCCCATCGAAAACGCGCTGCACTGTAAGCAGAATGCGCCTGTCGAGGTGATCTAGGCCGTTAGCATCAATTTCAAAAAGGGTGAGTGCTTCCTGGGCCACCTGCAGCGATATGAAATTATCGGCCCTCACCTGGGCATAATCCCTGACCCTTTTCAGAAGGCGATTGGCAACTCTGGGTGTCCCCCGGGAACGTTTTGCAATTTCTAGGGCGCCCTGCGGATTGATATCCACCGCCAAAATGCCCGCCGTCCTCTCCACGATGGCCTGCAGATCGTCCGTCTCGTAAAGCTCGAGGCGGCTGATCACGCCGAAACGATCCCGCAGGGGTGAGGTAAGCATTCCCGCCCTTGTGGTGGCTCCCACAAGGGTAAACGGAGGTAAATCGATTCTTACCGAACGCGCCCCCGGCCCTTTACCAATGACAATATCTACCGCGGAATCTTCCATGGCGGGGTAAAGTACCTCTTCTACCGTGCGGCTTAGGCGATGGATTTCGTCAATGAAAAACACATCGTTAGCCTGCATGCTGGTGAGGATGGCCACTAGATCACCCTGGCGTTCTATGGCGGGCCCGGAAGTAGTGTGAATGCCAACACCCATTTCAGTTGCGATTATATAGGCCAAACTCGTTTTACCCAGGCCGGGCGGCCCATATAAGAGGACATGATCTAAAGGCTCACCCCGCTGTTTGGCTGCGGTGATAAAAAGTTCCATATGTTCTTTGATTTTGTGCTGGCCGATATACTCCGCAAGAGTGCGGGGCCGCAGAGATGCCTCAACATCCCAATCATCGGGCCTTTTCCAGGCGCTCACCAGGCGCTCAGTTTCCAAATCATTTCACCCCTTTAGCGGCTGTTGCTGGCTAAGGCCAGTTTCAGCAGCTCCTGAAGATTGTAATTTTCTTGAAGTTCATGCTGCACGCTGCGCACCATATGCGCCGCTTCGCTTCGACTGTAGCCTAGGGCTACCAGCGCCTCAATGGCATCATCTAAAATGCCGCCCCGCGCCAACGGCAAATCGTCTTCCCCTGCGGCCCAAGCCCCATCCTTGAATTTGTCTTTTAGCTCCAGCAAAATGCGCTCGCCCGTTTTTTTGCCAATCCCGGGCAGGCTGGTGAGAATGGATAGCTGGCGCTCTTGAACAGCCCGGATAAACTCCAGAGGGCCAATATTAGATAGAATTGCAACGGCCGTTTTCGGCCCGATACCCGTAATTCCAATAATCTCATGAAACAAATTTCTTTCCTCCCGGGAGGAAAAACCATACAACAGCATGGCGTCATCACGTACGTGCAGATAGGTGTAAAGCTGCAGCTCCCGCCCTAACGGCGGCAGTGAGCGCAGCACAGCACCGGTAACGATCACCTCATAGCCTATGCCGCCAACATCAATCACAACCGTGTTATCAGCCACATCCGCCAACTTTCCTTTTAGCGAAACAATCACCGTGATCCCCCCCAATTGTGCGAGTTATAACTATGACACAAACTTATGGCTAACGCATCTGTTATATCGTTTGGCTTGGGGACTTCAGGCATGCCAAGCAGGACACGCACCATGTACGCCACTTGCTCCTTGCTGGCGCGACCGTAGCCCGTAACCGCCATTTTCACCTGCAGCGGCGTATATTCGGTAATGGCCAGACCACTGTGGGCCGCAGCAAGCATGGCGACCCCGCGGGCTTGTCCCACCGCAAAGGCACTTGCCACATTTCTATTGAAAAACAAATCCTCGATGGCCACGCAATCAGGCTTAAACTCCGCGATTAACTGCCGCATGCCCGCGTAAATCTCCCCCAACCGCACAGCGGTATCTTGTTGTGAGCTTGTCCGGATCGCCCCGTAACCAAGTACGGTATGTTTATTGTTTTCAACCCGGATAACGCCATAACCGGTGATGGCGGTACCGGGATCTATACCTAAAATGATCATTCCACCACGTCCTCACCGCTTGGGTATTCGACACCGGGTGAATCAAGTCCTTGCCTAAACTTACTGCACAAAAAAACCTCAACCAAACTAGTGGATGAGGTTAACCAAATCAGACATCTGCTTCATCTGCGGCAGCGAAAAGAGCTTATAGGCCACCAGAAAACTTAGGACAAAGAAAAACAAACCCAGTAGACATAAAATAATCACCCTGCGCAAGGCAAACCCTCCTCATCAATGAATTATGTCCGGCCCCGCGCAGAATATGCCTAATTATTCCAGTATTTCGTAGTTAGAATAAACCTCCTGGACCTCGTCTAACTCCTCCAAAAGCTCGATCAGGTTTTCCATTTGTTCGCCCGCTTGCGCCTCGATGCTGACGGTATTTTCGGGAACAAAGCTGATTTCCGCACCCAAAAATCGCAGCCCCTCCCCCTCCAGCTCCGTTTTTACCCTGTTAAAATCGGCCGGATCGGTGTGAATTTCAATCACATCCCCCTCGGTCAGGACATCATCGGCACCGGCCTCTAAGGCCGAAAGCATGACTTCGTCTTCATCTATTTCGCCCCGCTCCACAACTAAAAGGCCCTTGCGCTGGAACATCCAAGCAACACAGCCGCTTTCGCCCAAATTTCCACCGAACTTGGAAAAACGATGGCGCAGCTCGCCCGCGGTGCGGTTGCGGTTATCGGTAAGCGTATACAACAAGACGGCGACACCGTTTGGCCCATACCCCTCATAAAAGACTTCCGCAAAAGAAGCGCCGTCAAGGCCGCCCACACCCCTGGCGATCGCCCGCTCGATGGTGTCATTGGGCATATTGGCCGTGCGTGCCGTATCCATGGCCAACCGCAGCCGAAAATTGGTCTCGGGATCGGGACCCCCCTCCCTTACCGCCACCGTAATCTGGCGGCCCAGTTTTGTAAACACCTGGCCCCTTTTCGCATCCTCTTTTGCTTTCTTGCGTTTAATGTTCGACCATTTAGAATGCCCTGCCATTGTGTCACACCCCCCCTTGGCCCCATTTTAACACAGGAACTTTTGCGGTACAAGGATTACCTAAAGGGGGAAATCCTGGAGGCCTGCCCCATAGCCGTAAAAAGCAGCGCTTGCAGGCCCAAGACTGCTACCACCAAAACGAAGGGGGAAGCGAGGCGGGTGATCAGCAAAAAATCGAAAGCGCCATGTAAAAAAGCGGCCACAGCCAGAGCGCGGGCGATCAAAGGCCCGGCCGGGGTGGAAAACTTGGCTAGGCCCAAATAATAGCCGCCCAAGCCGGAAAAAGCAATGTGCGCCAGCGTGGAGATTGTGGCGCGCAGAGGGGCGATGGACATGCCGAAAGAGGCAATATAGAGAACATTTTCCACAACAGAAAAACCTATGGCCGCCGCGGCCGCATAAATGATCCCATCCATGGGCTCGTTGAACTGAGGCGATCTATAGGCGCTGAAAAAAACTGCTCCGAATTTAAAAAGTTCCTCGCCAAAACCTACTACGAAAAAGGATAGGCCTAATTGGACCAAAACGGAGTTGGTGGTGGACAGCATACGCCCAAAGGGGGCTTCCCAAACCAAGGCCGGCACGACGGCCACCGCGCCGGACAACAAAGTCAGGGCAAGGTTTAAAACAGGTTCCTTCTCCCAATAATCGTAACGGTTAAAAAACCAAAGCCAGAACACGCCCGGCAGTAGCGAAGATACAACGACCCAAAACAAGCCTTCACCCTTTCTCGTTCCGTTCCGGTTTGCCCTGCTTATGCTGCAGCCGTTCCATCTCGCAGGCGGCGCAGGGTGCGGGATCGTTAAAAGAGTCTTGCCGGTCTTCTTCGATGACAAGCTGGTTACAGAATGGACATTTCTTACCCATGTGAACCCTCCCTAGCCTTAAGATGCACCCCATTTCTATTTTTATTACTTCCCGGGGAGGAAACCCGACACCGCAGCAGAAATATGTTGTGAAACTCAAAAAGGAGGCCATGAAAATGAAACTAGGCGAACTACTGCGCAGCGGTGACTGGAAAAGTGAAAAACATGTGCCCGTTATTACCGCGCCCGATCGAGTTAAAGCTAATGAAGCTTTTGAAATCGGAGTCAGCATCGGGGCAGACGATCCGCACCCCAACACGGCGGAACACCACATCCGTTGGATAAAACTGCTGTTTGAACCTGAGGAAGGCTTCACCTTCGAATTAGCGGATATTCAACTCTGCGGCCACGGAGAAGGGCTAAAAGGCCCCCACGAAGGCCCGGTGCATACCGAGCCTTTTGCCAAAGTAGTAGTACGCTTGCAGGCGCCCGGCACGCTTCTGGCCCTGAGCTACTGCAACATCCACGGGCTGTGGGAAAATAGCAGACAAATTCTTGTGGAATAAAAAAAGAGGCGATTCCGCCTCTTGCTTTTTTACCTGCCCGCGGCCACCTGTTCTATGATCCGCAGCACATTTTGTGTTCCATCACCAAGCCCCGATTGCCGCATGGTGCTGACGAACTTTTCTCGCTGCCGCCGTAATCCATCCAGCTGTTCGCGAAGCGCCGCCAAAGTCAAGTCCTCTTCTTGCAGAACTAAACTAAAGCCCTGCCTGGCAAAGGAAGCCGCGTTAAGAATTTGGTCCCCCCTGCTCGCCTGCAGTGAGAGAGGCACAAGTATGTGCGGTTTAGCCAGGGCCAACAGCTCAAAAATGGCGTTAGCGCCGGCCCGGGAGATGGCAAAATCGGCAGCCGCAAATAAATCGGGCAATTCGTCCCTGGCGTACTCCAACTGGAAATAACGGGGATTCTTCAATTCGTCCGCCAAATTCCCCCGCCCACAGAGGTGGATGATCTGATAGGACGCTGTCAACTCATCTAAATTAACGCGCACAATTTCGTTCAAGACAGCTGAACCTAAACTGCCGCCCATCACTAGAAGGGTAGGCAATTGATGGGAAAAACGGCAGAATTCCAGCCCAGCCCGGCGCGAACCAAGCCCTATTTCGGCGCGAATCGGCGTACCTGTTACAATTGCGTTTTTTGTTCGCTCCTGCGATTCGGGAAATGTAACACAAAGGGCCCGAGAAAAGGGCAGGCTGAGGCGGTTCGCTAAACCCAGGGACAAATCCGATTCATGCAGCACAACCGGAATGCGCAGCATCCAAGCGGCGATCGTTACAGGCACCGCCACAAATCCACCCTTGCTGAATACGACCCACGGATTAATTTTTCTTAAGATCCGCAGTGAATCACCTACACCCTTTAGGACACGAAAGGGGTCTGTGAAATTTTTCAAATCAAAGTAACGCCTGAATTTGCCGGCGCTGATCGGGTAAAAGGGCAGGTCATCGCCGACAAGTTCGCGCTCAATCCCATCCCAGGTGCCTATGTAGTGAGCCTCCCATCCCGTTTGCTGCAGATGGGGCAATAGAGCAAAGTGCGGCATAACGTGGCCTGCCGTGCCGCCTCCCGTTAACACTATTCTTTTCATTGTGATTCCTCCTGGCTAAGCAGGTATTTTGCTAAATAAACGGAATTAAAGCCGGTACATAAAACAGCGAGGTGATCCTTATGCACCCAATTGCTTTCAGCATTGGCCCCTTAGATATCTATTGGTACGGAATTTTGATGGCTTCAACTTTTTTGGCGGCTTATTTTATCGTCCTGCGCCTAGCCAAAGAACACCGGCTTGATCCCGAAATAATCGAAAATCTGTTTTATCTGAGTGCCTTTTCGGGCCTAGTAGGCAGCCGCCTGGGGGCAGTTTTGCCCGAATGGCGCTACTATCTCGCCTACCCCATAGAAATCCTTGCCCGAGGCGGAATGGCATCGCACGGGGCGATTGCGGCCATTATGATTGTGGGATTCTTTTATGTCCGCAAACATGGGCTTAATTACTGGCAGCTTGCGGATTTAGCCGCACCCATCCTACCCGTTGGCCATATCCTGATTCGCTTGGGCAATTTTTTCAGCGGCGAATTGTACGGCCCCCCCTCTTCCCTGCCCTGGGCGGTAAAATTTCCCCACATGGCAGAAGCGGTTCATCCAACACAGTTGTACGAAGTTTTGGCCTCCCTGTTCATTCTGCCCCTGGCTTGGAAGTGGGCAAAAAAACCCCGCTATAACGGATATGCCTTCCTGAGGGTGCTTTTTTTGCATTCGCTGGTCCGTTTCTTCCTGGATTTCATCCGCCAGCACAGCGCGCTATATGGGCCCTTTGTCCTGACCCAGCTCATAGCTTTGGCGATCTGCCTGATCACCCTACCGGCCATTCTTATCTTGGACCACCGCCAGCGTCACATTTGAGCATGTCCGCCGCCAGAAAGGGCGCATAAGGTTTCAAAAGGCCCGCCACAACCGCAACCTCCCGGGAAGATAGCGTCTTTTTTCCTTTAAGAAACCCCATCACGGCAGCCAAAGCAGTATGGGGTTTCTTTTGCTGCAAGCGCATTTGCACAGCGGACTCCAGCAGCTGCAGCTCCCGGAGGGATCGGTGCTGCTCGACCCGGGGGTTTTGAGCCAGGCGCCAGACTCTTTCCAGAAAACGATAGGCCGCCGCCAACCTATGCCAACAAAACTGATAATCGCCCTGCAGCGGCCCTAAATATAAAAAATAAACGCGCAGGGCGTCCACGCCAAAATCAACCACCAGTTCCTCAAAACAGGCCACACCCAAAAGCCGCCCGCAAAGAATTTTTTCTTCGCAAGACAAGCTTTGGGGGAAAAGGTGGGAAAAATCCCGCGGTATGATGGCTAAACGGCAAGTGCCGTCAGGCGGCATAATGCTGAGGGGCATGCCGAGACGTTCGAACTCCCGCGGGAACCGGGAGTTTGTTGTTGGCAGCCAATAAACGGGGCGCCCGGCCGACGAATTTATAAGGGAGATAAAATCTGCCAAAATTAAAAGCCGAGCATTTTCCAAATCCAGGCACCCAGCCGCGCCCGGAATCGGCAGGGCACATACACCGCCCGGCCCATCAGCGGAGATTTGGGTCTGCTTACGCAGTATTTCCCGTTCTATTAGACGATGATTATAACGGAGCATAGACCTCACCTTAATGGATAAACCAGATGACCCCCCGCCCCATCCAAATTTTGATGGGGGGCAAAATACCAAGTAGGTACCGACCCAATAAACACCTCTTCTACAATGGGCACCTGGGTTGACACTAGAATCTCTTCTGTTCTGAGGGGAACAGCCACCCTAATCGTCACTTGAATATCTAATAGCACCCTGTGCCAAGTCTGGTTAATTCCGGCGCTTTCAAAGCTGGCTACCGGTGTCGTCGTCAAACCGCCCACCGGGACCATGCGCACCGGAATGCCCGGCCCCCACGATGCCAGAAAATCTAAACCGGTCAGTTGGCCCAAGGGAATGGGGAAAACCTCTTCCCCCATATTATTCAAAGTCTGCAGGATTTTATGGGTCGCTTGGCTGCTGACCCGGTTTACTTCGCCCATATCATACTGCACACCCTGGAGATTACCCTCCCCATCTCGGATAAAATAAGCGAGAGTAGTGCTGCTTAGGGTAACCGCCATCATCTCTTCGACGGCCACATTGATGGCCCGGGTGGCGATACTGAGGGCACGGGTTTCTGCCCAGGCATGCAAAACGGGGGATAAACGCCCTTCCACGATCATGAGTGCCACAACAGCAAACAAAACAAAAACAAAAAGAACAATCTTTAGATAAACGCGCCACGGTGAACGAGGTTTTTTATTCCACTGCCAGTGTACCATGAAAGAATCCTCCTCACAAGTAAAAGGGAACAGGCCCACAAACACAGGTTATTTCACGAACTTTATGTTATAATAAATAATGAATTATTCTTCGGGGGTGTCTTCGTGGCCAAAGGCAATAAAAAGAAAACGATTCTACTATATACCCTAGTTATTTTAGCAGCTACGCTTTTGGGAGCGGGTGCCGGGGTTTTTTCCGCTTACCTAAAGAGCGCGCCTAGCCTGCATCAAGTGAATATTCACCAAGATTTCTCTACTTACATCTATGATGTGAATGGCAAGTTAATCACAGATCTCTATCGGCAAAACCGCCTCCCGGTAGATATTACCCAACTGCCCGGCCATGTGACTAACGCTGTAGTGGCCATCGAGGATGATCAGTTCTACAATCATCACGGCATCAATTTTATCGCCTTTGGTAGGGCAATTTTGGTCAATCTAAGGGATTGGAGTTTTTCGCAGGGCGGGGGTACGATCACGATGCAGCTGGCCCGCAATGTTTTTTTAACCCAGAAAAAAACGATCATGCGCAAACTGGAGGAATTCTTGTGGGCGGTGCAAATTGAACGCAAATACTCTAAAGATGAAATTCTGGAGGCCTATCTTAATGAGTTTTACCTCAATCACGGGGTATACGGCATCGAAGCGGGTGCTCGAACATTTTTCGGCAAACCTGCAAAGGAGCTGAGCGTCAGTGAAGCCGCCCTATTGGCGGGCGTTATTCGCTGGCCCACTCGCTATTCGCCCTTCGTCAATCCGGATATAGCCATCGATCGGCGTAATTTTGTCCTAAGCCGCATGGAAGAAGTAGGGTTTTTAACGGCCGAAGAGGCGGCTCACGCCAAGGCTGAACCTTTGGAACTGGCGGAACGGAAGGAACGAGTTGTACAGGCCAGTTACTTTGTGGACTATGTCACCCAGGAGTTGGTGGAACGCTACGGTGAAGCGGCTGTTTTCGGCGGGGGCCTGCGTGTTTATACCACTCTGGATCTAGATATGCAGAGAGCGGCGGAAAAAGCCCTTAAAGAGGGCCTGCCTGTCAACCGCAACCACGAAGGTGCGCTCAGCCAGCCCCAGGGGGCCATTGTGGGCCTAGCCCCCCAGACGGGGGAAATCAGGGTCATGGTAGGCGGCAGAGGCGAAGATCGCTTCAACCGCACCACACAGGCACTGCGCTCGCCGGGATCCGCAATCAAAATTTTTCTTTACACCGCTGCTATCGATCAGGGCATCACCGCCGCAGATGTTTATCTGGATGAACCCACAGATTTCGAGCTGATCACAGGCGAGATTTGGAGCCCGCAGAACTATTACGAGACTTTTGCCGGAGAGGTGACGGTCCGTAAGGCCATCGAAGACTCACTCAACGTAATCGCCGCCAAAGTTGCGGCGGAGGTGGGCCCGAAAACGATTATAGAATACGGTAAGAAAATGGGCGTCACCACCTTTGTTGAACAGGGGCGGGTCAACGATGTGGCTCTGGCCCCATTAGCCCTAGGGGGAATGACAAAGGGAGTCTCTCCGCTAGAACTGGCCACAGCTTACGGCGTGCTAGCTAATCAGGGTATCAAAACAGAGCCCTTCGCAATTTTGAAAGTTACCGATTCCAACGGACGACTGCTGGAACAGCATCAAATCCGGCAGAACGTTGTTTTAAGCGAACAAACAAGTTACCTGATGACCGATCTGCTGCGGGGCGTAATTGAAAGGGGAACGGGCAAAAATGCGAACATTGGCAGGCCGGCCGCGGGCAAAACGGGAACTCATTCCGATTATCGCGACGCCTGGTTCGTGGGTTATACCCCCGATTTGGTAAGTGTTGTCTGGTTCGGCGAAGACATTCCGGTACGCATGGTTTATCAGGGTGTGCGCTACGGCTCCTGGGATGCGGCCACTATCTGGGGAAGGTTTATGCGCGAGGCCCTGAAAAATACACCGGTCAGTGATTTTCCCAAACCCGGCGGGTTGGTGGAAGGCATCGTCATCGATACTAAAACAGGACTTTTGGTAAAGGATGATTGCAATTTACCGGCGGAAGAAACGCGACGGGAGATTTTTATCCAGGGTACCGAGCCCACCGAGTTTTCGCCCCGCTGTTCCAAGCCCTGGTGGCAAAATCTGCCCTTCCTGCCCGGCCGGTAAGGGATAAACGGAGGTGCAGTATGGTTAATATGAACTGGTTGTGGAAAGAATGGATTTTGCCCTTTATTAAAGCGGCAATACTGGCCGGCCTTATTATTGTCTTCATCGCCCAATCCTTTAAGGTTGAAGGCATCTCCATGGAAAACACCCTTTTCGGCGGTGAACGCATTATGGTAGATAAGCTGACCTACCGCTTCAGAGAACCACGGCGCGGCGAAATCATTGTCTTAAAAATGCCCGATAGCAAACTGATCAAGCGGATCATTGCAGTAAGCGGGGATCTCATTGAAGAACGCCGGGGCGTCATATCTATCAACGGTGTGCCCCAAAAAGAAAGCTATGTTACAAATCGGACTAACATGAATTGGGGCCCTTTTTTTGTACCCGAGGGGCATGTGTGGGTGATGGGAGATAACCGGCCGCGCAGTGATGACAGCCGGGGCAGTGTGGGTTTTCTGCCTACCACAGACATTGTGGGCCGCGCCCTATTTCGGTATTGGCCCATAACTAGGATCGGAGGGCTGGGGGCTCCCTGATGTCATATTGCAGGCTGAAGAGGGTTGATCCGCGCTTTTCTTCGAAAAGGCTGCCAATTCGCCAAGGCGCAGTAAGCCCTTATATTCAGCCGCGAGTTTCACCACCACCGCTGGAGGTAAACCTTCTTTTTTCAATTGTACACGAAAAACACGCACAGCCCTCCTCCTTCTCCAAAGGAGGGTGGGCAAGATTCTGCCCAACCCTCCCCCGAACCTAAAGGCACCCCGTATTGTTGCGCAAATATACCTCGCCACTTTTTTCTAAGAGCCCTTTAGATTAGAGGTCATGGACTTGAACGTATTCAGATACTCCTGGGTCAGGCTCATGGCATAATGTTCTTCCATGCCGGCTTCCACCAGATTTCTGTAAAAGGTCCCAACCGCCTTGCTCATGTGGATGGCCGCTTCTTCCGAAAAAATTGTGTCGAACATATCCTTGAGCAAGCCAGGCATCTTTTCAGCCATCATATCCATCAGTTCACCGAGTTCACCTACTGGGATTTCTTTATTATTCATTAACAAACACACTCCTTTCAAAGATTTCTTCTAGTGGCCAAGGCAGAGCAGGGACAACTGCCTTATAGATCTGGCGTAGTAACGCTTGCATAACTGACCTCCCCATACTCGCAGCAATAATAGTGTGATAAATTCCTTCTTTCGCCGCTTCCGGCACTTCTTTTTTCAGCACTTGCAGTTGGTTGACTAGCATAATCTCCTCACGTAGGATGGAGACAAAGTCCGGACAGTGCACGATCAATCGGTGTACCTCTTTTTTGTCACGAGAGGATAGTCTATCATAAACTAAAGCGAGTGCTAGCTCCCTAAACCGTTCCTCTGTCTGCCCCACCTTTATCCCCTCCTTTTAGCCAATCGGCCAATTTTCGTCTGGCGTAATACGCCCTACTTTTCACAGTCCCTTCCGGAATTGCCAGCATCTCCCCTAGCTCTTTACAGGTGAGTCCCGCCACGTACAGTCCAAACACTATTGTGCGCTCCGCTTCGTCCAATTGGTGGAGGAGCCCCTCGACCAAAAGCCCATCCCCTTCGCCCACGTCCGCCCCAGGTGCCATCTCCGGTTCAAAACGAACTTCCTCACGATTATTCCTTAAATAGTCCACCATCTTGTTACGGGCTATTGTTAGAATCCACGCTTTAGGCGATTCCAGCTGCGTAACCTTCGCCCCTTGTTCGTAAACGGCCAAAAACGTGTCTTGCAGTAGCTCCTCTGCCAGATATTCGTCTCGAAGCTTGAACATGAGAAAGCTATAGACAGCATCCGCATGGGTGTGATACAGCCACTCAAAATCCATAGCCCTCAGTCCTTTCACTAATATAGTCGTGAAAAGGAACTAATCGGTTCAAAACCATATGTTAACTTATAGTAAAAAGGCCCCACTGCAAGTGGGAGCCCTTTTTAAACTATTGGATTTTAACCGGGTAAATGCAGTTCGACTACTGTTACCCCGTGCCCGCCCTCGTTAGGTGCGCCATAACGTATCTCCCGCACATGGGGGTGGGAATTCAAGTACCTTTGAATTGCCTCCCCTAATACGCCGGTGCCCTTGCCATGAATGATGCGCACCCGGGCCAGCGAAGATAAAAAAGCATCATCTAAGTATTTATCGACCAAAGCCACACCTTCTTCCACCGTCTTGCCCCGCAGATCTATTTCGCTGCGGATGCTGCTGCTCTTGGCGAGATGAGCCCTGGAAACACTACCTTTACCCCTTGCGGGCGTTGAAGCGGGCTGCCCGGATATGCGTTCCAAATCGGCAGCGGCAACGCTAATCTTCATGATTCCCGCCTGCACCTGTACCTCACCGCCGGCTGTGGGCGGTTCAAGCACGAAGCCGGTCTGCCTTAGGCTTTTGATGCGCACTTCCTCGCCCTGCTTTAAATTGGCGGGACCCGCCGGTTTCGGCTTTTCTTTTTGCTGGCTTTCTAGTTTTGCCTGCCGCAGCGCAAGCTCTTGGCGATATGTTTTCACATCGACTTCCAGCTCCGCCTGACCTTGGCGACGGGCTTGGCCCAAAATTTGGTTCAACTCAGCCTGAGTCTCCGCTATTATGCTTTGGGCCTCCTGCCTCGCTGTGTCCATAATTTTATTTCGGTTTTCCTCCAAGTCGGCCAAAAGCTTTTCATACTTGGCCTTTAGCTCGGCGTATTCCGCCCTGAATCGTTCACCGCTGAGCCGCTCCCGCTCGGCAAGGCGCCTGTTGGATTCCATCTCGCCGATAATGTCTTCCACCCTGATATGATCTGAAGACAGCAGGGACTGGGCTTTTTCCACAATCTCGCCCCGCAGGCCTAAGCGCCGGGAAATGGCGAAAGCATTACTCTTACCCGGTATTCCCACCGCCAGCCGGAACGTGGGCCGCAGAGTTTCCAGGTCAAATTCCACACTGGCGTTTTCCACTCCCTCGTGGCTGTAAGCATAACTTTTCAGAGCGGAATAGTGGGTTGTGGCAATGGTGCAGATGCTGCGCCGCCGCAAGTATTCCAAGATGGCCGTAGCCAACGCGGCACCCTCGGTAGGATCGGTGCCCGCTCCTAGTTCATCCAAGAGAACCAAGGAGTTTTGTTCCAGCACATCAAGAACTTCCACAATGGTTGTCATGTGGGAAGAAAAGGTGCTCAGACTTTGTTCTATACTCTGTTCATCACCGATATCAGCATAAATCCCCTCAAAAACGGCGAGTTCTGACCCTAAATCCGCCGGGATATGCAGCCCCGCTTGGGCCATGAGTGAAAATAGGCCCACTGTCTTTAAAGTGACAGTCTTGCCCCCGGTGTTTGGACCGGTGATGACCAAGACATGAAAATTATCGCCCAACCAAATGTCAATGGGAACCACATCGCCCTTGAGCAGAGGATGCCTGCCCTGTTTGATATTGATCTTGCCAACTGCGTTCATTTGGGGCTCCACCCCATCTATCTGCCTGCTGTAACGAGCCCGGGCAAAGATACTGTCCAACTCCGTTACAATTTCCACATTTGTCAGCAAGTCGGATGCCTTTTCACCAACCAAGCCGCTCAGGCGTTTAAGAATCCTTTGGATCTCCGCCTCCTCTTCCTGTTCGGCTACGTTAAGATCATTATTTAATTCCACCGAAAAAGAGGGCTCCATAAACAGGGTCGCCCCGCTGCCCGATTGGTCGTGAACGATCCCCTGAAATCTATTGCGATACTCACTGCGCACCGGGACTACATAACGCCCGCTGCGTACCGTGACTATGGGATCTTGCAGAATCTTTTGCATGCCCGGCGAATGCAATAGGGCATCCAAACGATCCCGGATGCGGCCCGATAAAGTGCGAATCCGATTGCGCAGCCTGCTCAGTTCGGCCGAGGCGCGATCCCGCACATGCCCATCGGGGTGGATGCAGCGTTCAATCTCGTCTTGAAGCATTTTTGCACTCAATAGCGAATTGCCCAGTTCTGCGACCGGGCCGGTTTCACAAGCAAAATATTTTTTTAGCTGCATCGTGCAGTAAAGAAAATCGGCTAGGGACAACAGTTGATCCGTTTCTAGAATCCCCCCCAACCGCGCTTTGCCCACCGCTTTTTTTATATCACCGGCACCGCCAAAGGGGGCCTCACCATGCTCGTTTAAAAGCCGCACAGCATCAGTTGTTAACGCAAGCCGCTCCCTAACTTGATTCAGATCAGTGCTGGGCGCCAGTGCCTTAACGCGGGCGCGACCCAAAGAAAAACTGGCTTGCGACGCCACCAGTTCCTGCACCTTCTGCCATTCTAAAACTCTCAGGCTTTTGTTGTTCATCTAATCACCACCACAGCTTCAACGCTGTTGATTGAAATAATCACTAATGCCCGCCAGTAAACCCCGCGCCACTTCAAGCCGATAGCTGGGTTTAGCCAACAAAGCCGCTTCTTGCGCATTGCTCAAAAAACCTATTTCCACCAAGGCCGCCGGCATACTCGTATTGCGCAGCACATAAAAATTGCTCCGCTGCACACCCAGATCCACTGTTTTCAACTGCCCCACCAAGGAACGCTGCAAAGACTCGGCAAGCAGTAGATCCTGGGCCTTGTAAAAATGAACGGAAGTACCTTGCACAGCGGCATTATCATTCCAGTCATTATGCAGAGAAATATAAATATCCCCACCGCTGCGATTGGCGGTGGCGGCCCTAGCGGCCAGCTGTTCGTTCTGGCTTGCGACCGCGCCTACCGCAGGCGCTTCACGATAGCGAGTCATGACCACCTCTGCTCCCGCCTTCTCCAACATATTCCGCAGCTCCCAAGCAATGGCCAGGACATTTTCGGCCTCGGTAGTTGGCCCGATGCCAACTGTCCCCGGATCACTGCCTCCGTGGCCGGGATCTACCACAATAACCTTGCCCGCTAGATTCCGCGGCCCCCACAAAAGCCCCCTGCCCGGGGCAGAATTAGTTTGCGGCAAAAACGGAAGGCGCGCATTAGTCAAACCGGACAAAATGAACAGGCCCAGCATTAAGATGGTAGCCCAAATGTTAGAATACAGCGTAATCCTTTTTTCCACAGGCCTATCCCCCCTGCCCTCTAATTCCTCCGGCGGGGTGAGATACCTGCAGGCAAATACAGGCGGTACTGCCAGGCGCAGTCAGAATACCCAATAAATCGTTAAAAGAGCCAGTCGGGACGGGCCCAGTCGGCGGGCCAGTATTGTTCTAAATATTCGAAAACAAACGGAACAAGGGTACCCACACGCTGCATTACGACGGACTCCTTAAGCACCTCGTCAATAAAGCCGATGCCCATCGCATTAAACACGATTAGCAGCACCAGGACAACCACCCCCACTTTCGCCGCCCCGAACGCTGCGCCGCAGAGATGATCGAGAACAGAGAAGGGGGTATAGCTAATCGCCTTGGACCATAAATAACCAAGAAAAACGGCCAGTAACGTGATCCCCAAAGCCAGGGCCGCAAAAGCTATCAGTTGGGCCTGCCCGGGGGTGAGCGAATAGTTGTCCGTTAAAATCATGGCAACAGTGCTGTAGCCATGGATGGCCACAACTATGGCTAAGACTGCCCCTACCAGGCTGAACACTTCGCGTACAAAGCCTTTTTTGTAGCCTTTTAGCAACCCAAGGGCAGCGAACACTAAGATAGCCAGGTCAATCCACTTCCCAATCAACCTTATCAACTCCCAAATCAGTTGGCTTCTTTAACCAGTGCCAGCAGCTCCTCGTGTTCCTTCTTTAATTTTTCCAGTTCATTGGCGATATTAAGCGCTACCAATATTGCAGTTTTGTGGCGGGCCAGCACAGGATTGTTACCCTGCACTTCTTGTAGGCGGGCATCAACTGCCGCTGCCAACTCTTTGATGTACTCGGCAGAAGCCTGACCTCTTACTATATGCTCTTCCCCGAAAATTTGGACCCGTACGGAGGTTGTCTCCCGTTTTGGACTCATTCCCAGCCCTCCCTCCCTGTCACAATTCTACTTCGCATACCCTTTTCCTTCTAACGAATTTCAGCACCAAAGCGGGTTTTCAAGCCCTTCAAGCACTTCTGCATAATCTCATTTACTTCAGAGTCCACTAAAGTCCGCGCTGCTTGGAACCGAAAGGAGAAAGCAACGCTTTTCTTGCCCTGTGGGATAGGCTGACCCGCGTACACATCGAAGGGTACCACTGTCTGCAGTAATTCGCCGCCCAGTTCTTTTAGATATGCGGTAAGTTCGCCCACCGCCTGACCCTCATCTACTATCAGGGCGAGATCCCTTTCGACTGCAGGATATCTCGGTAGGCTTTCGAAAACGGGGATTATCTCAAACAGATCAAGGCACTCCTCAACCAACAGCTCAGCACCGTAAACTCGGCCCGGAATTTTAAAATTGCGCAGGACCGCCGGATGAATCTCACCATAGTAGGCGATTTCCCGCTCGTCCCGGAAAATCGCTCCCCGGCGGCCCGGATGCAGGGTGGGATTGGAACCGGTACGCCAAGCTAGGCTGTCGTGTTCCGGTAGGATCATCTCCAGGATGCCCTTCAGATCATAAAAATCGTATTCCTCCTGGGGTACCCCCCAGTTTAGGGCATCACGCCGACCCCAGAGGATGATTCCCAAGCGAAATTCTTCGGTTGGCTGCTGCTTCACCGGGATTTCACCAAAATAAACGGCTCCTATTTCAAACAAGGCCACCCTTGTCTGCTGCCTGCTGGCGTTAAGGCTCACCGCAGTCAATAAGCCGGGCAGCAGGCTGTGGCGCAGTGCCGCCAAATCTTCGGAAATCGGATTTTGTACCTGCAGCATTGGTTGCTCGGGCCGCAATAGGCGATCGTTATTGTCCGCCCGGCCAAAGCTGTAACACAATGCCTCATGTAGGCCGGCACCGATCAATCGTTCACGCAGCTTATCGAAAACATTAAGCCGCGCACTTTGCCCGCCTGATTGGGCCGTATCGGCAGGTAGAGAACTGGGCAAATGCTCCAAGCCCCAGATGCGGGCTATTTCTTCGATTAAATCCGCCTCAATCTCCACATCTCCGCGATGAGTAGGTACTGTAACCTGCCAAACACGCGTTTCCGTATCATCTACCCGGAATTCCAACCCTGTTAAAATTCGCTTCACCGTTTCCCTGGGAACTCCAATACCAAGTAGTTTTTCAATTTGACCCAATCTTAAGGAAATTACCGTTTGCCCGGCTTCAACCGCATTAATGTCAAGATGGCCGCAATAGACCCGCGCCCGGGCGAACCTCTGCAGCAGGTGGGCGGTCCGTTTGCTGGCAAACAAAGTGCCGTGGGGATCGATGCCTTTTTCAAAACGGGCGGCAGACTCCGAACTCAAACCTAAAGCCCGGCTCGTGCGACGAATGGAGCGGGAAGCAAAATTAGCCGACTCCAGTAAAATTGTTTGGGTTCGTTCCGTGACTTCGCTATCCAGTCCACCCATGATCCCGGCGATACATTTGGGCTGTTGGGCATCGCAGATTAAGAGCATCTCCTCTGTGAGCCCCCGCTGCTCCCCATCTAGCGTAACTATTGTTTCATTCTGTTTTGCGGTGCGAATTACCAGTCTATTCTCGCTTAATTGATCGTAATCGAAAGCATGCAGAGGCTGACCCGTTTCCAGCATAACATAGTTGGTCACATCCACAACATTGTTGATGGAACGCATTCCCGCCGCCCGCAGCCGCAGCTGCATCCAGGCAGGAGAAGGCCTGATTGTAACATTGTCCAGTAAGGTAGCGGTATAACGGGGGCAAAGGCCGGGATTGTCCACCGTTACTGAAGTGCGTTCGCCTAGGTGTACGGGCAGCTCCTCATACTCCACTGAAGGCAGGCGGACACTGCCTCCCGTTAAGGCGGCCACTTCGCGGGCGATACCCAGCATGCTCATGCAATCAGGCCTATTGGCGTAAATCGAAACATCCAGGATGACATCATCCAAATCTAAAGCTGTGGCCAAGGGCGTACCCGCTTCTAGTTCCTCGGGCAAAACCCAAATCCCCGCGCCATCTTCACCAAGCCCTAACTCAACCTCCGAGCAAATCATCCCGGCGGATGCGATGCCCCTAATTTCTACGGCAGAAATTTCCATGCCACCGGGCAGCCGAGCACCTGGTAGGGCCACGGGCACCTTTTGCCCCGCTGCCACATTCGGCGCGCCGCAGACAATAGTATAGCTGCCCCGCTCGCCCACTTCAACCGAGCAAACGGTGAGATTATCCGCATTGGGGTGCTGTTTGGCTGCCCGAACAAAACCGACGTACACTTCAGATAAATCGGCAGCCAAGGGCTCAAGCCCTTCCACTTCCAAACCGGACATGGTCAAACGTTCTGCGAGTGCCTCAGGCGCCCAAGGAACATCAACATACTCCTGCAACCATTTATAACTAACTAACATCGAAATCCTCCTTAGCCGATGAACTGCTGCAAAAAGCGAACATCGTTTTCAAATAACAAGCGAATGTCGTTGATGCCATATTTCAGCATGGCCATCCGTTCCACTCCTACCCCGAAAGCAAAGCCCGTCACCCGACCGGTATCATAACCCACTTTTTCCAGCACCCGGGGATCAACCATGCCGCAACCAAGAATCTCAAGCCAGCCGGTCTCGCTGCAGACCCGGCACCCATCGCCGCCGCAGATGATACAGGAAACATCCACCTCGGCACTGGGCTCGGTAAAGGGGAAATAACTGGGACGCAAACGTATTTTGGTATGTGCTCCGAACATGCGCTCTGCAAACAACTGCAGTGTTCCCTTGAGGTGGGCAAAGGTTATGCCTTCATCCACCACAAGGCCCTCAATCTGATGAAACATCGGTGTGTGAGTCACATCAGAATCGGCGCGGTAAACTTTGCCCGGTGCCAAAATACGCACCGGAGGATCCTGTCTTTCCATGACATGAATTTGGACCGGAGAAGTCTGGCTGCGCAGCAGCAAATCCTCTGTGATAAAAAAGGTGTCCTGCATATCTCGGGCCGGGTGATCGGGCGGAATATTCAATGCTTCAAAATTATAATAATCCCATTCCACCTCCGGGCCCTCCACTATCGCATAGCCCATCTGCAGAAAAATGTCCTTTGTCTCGTTGATTATGCGAGTCACGGGGTGCAGTGTGCCCCTGGCCTTCGCTCGCCCTGGCAGCGAGATATCGAGGCTTTCCGCCAAGAGCCTGCGTCTTTCCTCCTGAGCAAAAAGATCCGCTTCTCGCCCGGACAAGGCATTCTCCAGCTCATCGCGGACCTCATTGACCTGTCTGCCAAAACTCGGCCGCTCCTTGGGGTCTAATTTACCCATACTCCGCAAAACTTGAGTCAGCTGCCCCTTTTTTCCCAGAATTTTCACTCTTACTTCGTTTAAGTCCTGAACGCTTTGGGCCTGCGCACAGGCCTGCAGCGCGCTTTTTCTAATGTTTTCTACTTGTTTTTGCACAGCAAGACCTCCTTAAAATGAAAAAACTTCTTGCAGCCTAACTCTGTGTTAGGGACGCAAGAAGTACGTGGTACCACCCTAGTTGACGCCGCTTTTGAAATTGCAAGCACGCCCACTCGAAATCTATAACGGGGAAACCCGGCCGGGCCTACTTCAAGTTCAGCCCGCGGCTCAGAAGTGAATTCATTCTGCTTTTATAGCCCGGGAAGGCTTGCAGCCTCGGCCTTTCCCTCTCTGTGAGCCCCGCAGAACTACTATTCTCCGTCATCGCCTTTGCAGCAATCTTAATTTAACGCAGTTTTGGTTAACTCTAATAATTGTCTGTAAAGCAAATAAGCATTGATCGAACCCGTGCTTACAAAAATCTGCCATACAACCTGTGGTGTTAAAATCATCAGTTAACCTCCCGCACGTGCCTATAATGATGCCATTATATCACACAACCGGGGTTGTTACAACGGCGCTGGCGTAAGATCTCGTAGAGCAAAACGGCCGAAGCAACTGACGCGTTCAAGGACTCAACAGCCCCCACCAACGGGATTTTCACCCGTAGATCAGCACGATTGCGAAACAACTCATGAACACCGCGAGCCTCGTTGCCAATAACTACTGCCACATTCTGCGGGTAGGAAACTGCCCAATAATCCACTGCCCGCTCCAAATCAGCCACCACCACAGAGCTCTCGCTGCTATCAAGCAGCTCCAGCACCCGCGTACGAGGAAAAACCCAGTGGGGCAGATGGAAAATTGCCCCGGCGGTAGATCGAACCACCTTAGGGTTATATAAATCCACGGAGCCTTCCACGGCGAGCAGCCCGCGCACACCCGAGGCAACCGCGGTCCTGATTAGGGTACCCATGTTGCCCGGATCCTGTATTTCATCGGCCACTAACAGGGTACCACCAAGTGAAACGGCGGGCCATGATGGTTTGGCCGCCACCGCGATAACCCCCTGGGAGCTGACGGTATCTGTGATTTCGTTGAAGATTTCCACACCGCACTGCCGGTGAGCAAGACCAAGTTTTTGCACCTTTCCGAGCAAGGCTGTTCCCCGAGGCGAACTGAATAGCTGTTCACTGAAAAACACACTCTGCACAAGGCCTGTGGGCAGCGCCTCTTCCACCAGCCGTACGCCCTCTAGGCAGAACATGTTCTCCCGATCCCGATACTTTTTTTGCTGCAGCCGTTTGACGAATTTAATCTGCTCATTCTGTCCGCTCGTGATCAGCCCTGAATCCATTACCTGCCCCCTAAAACAAATACCGGGAGGGAATAACCCGCCCGGAATTATCAACACACTTATTGTCTGGCAATGTCCACCAAATTAGCAAAAGCATCAGCATCGTGAACCGCGAGATCGGCGAGTACTTTACGATTTACTTCTACACCATTCTTTTTGAGGCCGGATATAAAAGTGCTGTATGACATACCGTTGATTCTAGCGGCAGCGTTGATCCGAGTGATCCACAGGCGGCGGAAATCACGCTTCTTAGCTTTACGATCACGATAAGCGTAGTTGCCTGATTTCATCACTGCCTGCTTCGCTACACGATATTTCTTGCTTTTATCGCCCCAATACCCCTTCGCAAGTTTAAGGGTCTTTTTGCGGCGTTGGCGAGCTACACTGCCCCGCTTAACTCTAGCCATGGTCTGTTCCTCCTAGATCTATTTATAAGGCAAAAGCTCTTTAACACGTTTCGCGTCCGGCTTACTCGCCACCTGCCCATGCCTCAATTGACGTTTGCGTTTCGAAGATTTTTTTTCGAGAATATGACTCTTATGGGAGCTGTACTTGACTACCTTGCCGGTACCTGTGATCTTAAACCGTTTGGCCGCTCCCCTATGTGTCTTCATTTTGGCCACCTGAAATGCACCCCCTAGTTATCTGATTCTTTTTTGTCCGCATCTGTTCTCGGGGCTAAAACTGAAATCATCTGACGGCCCTCCAATTTAGGTGGCCTTTCCACCATAGCCAGATCCTTAAGCTGTTCAGCCAAATTATCCAGCTTAGTACGGGCCAAATCCGAATGAACAATCTCCCTTCCCCGAAAACGCACTGAGACCTTTACTTTATCGCCTGATTGCAGGAATCTTTCGGCGGCCCGGGATTTTACCTGCAGGTCATGATCATCAATTTTGGGGCTCATGCGAATTTCTTTGACATTCACTACCCTCTGCCTGCGCCTT
This sequence comes from uncultured Clostridiaceae bacterium, assembly GCA_964626065.1. Classification (GTDB taxonomy): domain Bacteria; phylum Bacillota; class Limnochordia; order Darwinibacteriales; family Darwinibacteriaceae; genus UBA3910. Next base: position 31,704 of record CAZVDE010000018.1, read on the forward strand.
GCTGCCTTCTCCCGTTTACTCTGCTCGTATCTGTGCTTACCGTAATCCATGATCCTGCAAACAGGGGGCTTCGCATTAGGCGCAACTTCCACCAAGTCCAGTCCCCGGTCCCCGGCTATACCTAGAGCATCTCGCGCATTCATGATTCCTAACTGATCTCCGTTGGCATCCACCACCCGCACCTCGCGGGCCCGGATTTCGTTGTTCACTCTTAATTCTTTGCTAATGGTGTCACCCCTCCAATAAGTTGAAATATACAACAAAAAACGGACGGCATCAGCCACCCGTTCAACCCTAAAACGCTCGAAAACATTTTTCGCTTACGAAAATGTGGGCTACCTTGAGAACACTTAGTTACAAGGTGAGAAGCGGTGGCTTCTGCTTGACGT
>CAZVDE010000019.1:0-12466 GCA_964626065.1 uncultured Clostridiaceae bacterium
GGCCCGGCGGTTTTTCGCGTGTTAATATGAGGATGTTTAGATAAAAATTAAATTAAACTACATATTGCAAGCAAACCGTTAATATGTTATGCTAATATAAAGTTGTAGGACAGGTTAAGACCTAACAACGTCCGGAAGTTGGAAGAAAGTGAAGGTGTGGTATGAAGGATCTTGAGCATGCAGCAGTAGCAGACACCACCTCTTTAATGCAAACCATTCAAGACAGATTAATCGCGTATATAAAGGATAATGCCCTTGAACCCGGAGATAGGCTTCCCAGTGAAACGGAATTGGCAGCTACCATCGGTGTGAGTCGTTCCATGGTTCGGGAAGCACTCAGGGGTCTGGAAACCATCGGTCTAATCCGCGTCCAAAAGGGTAGTGGCAGATATCTTCGCAGAGTTGTGTTCAGCGAAGTCATACATGATTTGGCCTATACACTTGAAGTAAGCAGTGCCGATCTTATAGACCTATTGGAAATTCGGGCGGCTTTGGAAATTCAATTCGTAGAAAAGGCAATCCAAATCATGGAAGAAGACGATCTACACAAGTTAGAGGATATACTGTTGAAAATAGAAACCAAAATGCGGGGAGGCAGGTCCTTTGCTAGAGAAGATATGGAATTTCACCGCTTGATTTTCCATAAAGTTGATAACCAATTATTGCAAGAACTTCTCACAACGTTTTGGAAACTGTTTATCGAAACGCTACCGGAAAAGCTAAAGCTCCCGGCCCGAACCGATGTAATTTTGCAGCACCATACCGATCTTTTGGAAGCCATTAAGAGAAAGAACGGGAAACAGGCGAGACACTTACTAACGGATCACTTTACAGATGTAATCGACCGTCTGCAATAGGTCAGACGATAATATACTCGGGGGGTGGTCACGAATTCGTTGTTTTATAACTAAATAAACAATCAAAAAACTTGGAGGGAATTTTATGAACAGGTTCAAACAGTCCTTACTGATTGCATCGCTGGTGCTTCTTCTGTTTACTTCGGTGGGAACGGCAAAGACCGTTGTAAATTATTGGCTGTGGCTGGACGATCCAACTGATCAAACGGTGCAGGAATTAGTGCAAGAATATAACGCCCAGAACCCTGATGTTGAGGTCGTGATCGAAACCATTCCCTTAGCCAATTATTATGATCAGTTGCTAATGGCCATTAGCGGGGGTGGCGGGCCCGACGCGGCACGGTTCAAGGATTGGTGGCTTGGTGCGTTTTATGATGCGGACCTACTGGAAGATCTCAATCCGTTTATCCACAACTGGGATGGTAAAGATGATGTTGTACCGAACCTGTGGAACACAGGTGTAATTCCCGGAGAAGAGGGAATTTACATGATGCCTCACCAATACATCACGTTCTACCTGTATTACAGGGCGGACTGGTTTGCTGAGGCCGGGCTTGAACCCCCGATCACCTTTGACGACTTTCTGGAAGCCGCCCAAACTCTCACCGATCCTGCCAACAACCGTTATGGATTCGGCTTGCGGGGCGGAGCGGGAGGCCAGGACCAGTGGCTGGCGTTTATGGTAGCCGGCGGGGCACGGATTGTGGACGAAAGCGGTGCGATTGTAATTAACTCGGAAAGAGCGGTGGAAGTGAATCAGTGGTACATTGATCTTTTGCGCAAACACAAGGTCGCTCCACCGAGTGCCCCCACGGATGCGTATCCTCAAGTACTGGGTGCCTTCCAAGCGGGAACCACAGCGATGATGGCCCATCACGTTGGTTCATCTGTGATGATGACAGATGTATTCGGTGACAATGTAGGGGTGCTTGCTGTACCGGCAGCGGATCCGTCGGCACCGGCAACAATGGGTACGATGAGCGGAAACGTAGTGTTCTCAACCTCCGGTGTCCAAGACCAAGCGTTCAAATTCGTCAGCTGGCTCAGTGAAAACAAAGCAATGGATAAATGGAGCAAGTCCCGCCAGGGTCAGCTGCCCGTTTTGAAGTCCGTTGCGGAACAGGAACATTATGCAAATAATGAATTCTTCAAAGTGTCTTTGGACGGCGGCGACTATGCTGTTGTTTGGCCGCCACTGCCAGGGACTGGCTATGTTGCATCCTATGTCTGGGAAAACACAATGCAGAGAGCCCTTCTGGGTGAGATTACAAGTAGACAAATGCTTGATGAAATTGCGCAGGCGCTTAGAGAAGGCAATTAATATGGCTAGGCGTAGTTACAAGAAGGAACGGTTTATTCCGTTCCTTCTTCTCGGACCCGCACTACTAATGATGCTTTTGATAGTTGCATATCCTCTTTTCCAGGCCTTGAAACTATCCCTATTCGACGCATCCTTATTGCGTCCGGATCGGGCCAAATTCATTGGTCTGGCAAACTACATCCAAATCGTACGCAACCCCATTTTCATTCGTTCATTGGTAAACTCTCTGATTTGGATTGTTGGTTCCGTCACGTTGCAGTTTATAGTGGGGATGTTGGGGGCGCTTATTTTGAACCGGGAGTTCCCGGGCAGAGCCTTGGTGAGGGGGTTAAGCCTAATTCCTTGGGCAACTTCGGGAGTTCTTGTGTCCTTGATGTGGACTTGGATGCTGGACGGGAACTACGGGGTAATAAATGATATCTTGGTGAGGCTTGGCTTGCTTAGTAAATATAAACCTTGGCTGGCGCTTCCGGTATCCTTGGGTGGCGTGATAGCCGCTAACGTCTGGCAGGGTGCTCCTTTTTTCGCTGTTATGCTCTTAGCAGCCATGCAGGGCGTTCCGGGTGAATTATATGAGGCGGCTCGTATCGATGGTGCAGGCAGGTTTCAGCAGTTTTGGAAGATCACCGTTCCCATGATTATGCCAACTATTATTATTACCACAATGCTCAGGATTATTTGGACCGCCAATTACATGGATCTTGTCTTTGTGATGACGGGGGGAGGCCCGGGCAATTCCAGTATTATTATGCCTGTTCTTTCTTATGTTACAGCCTACAAGAAGTTAAAGGTGGGGGAAGCAACGGCTATGGCGGTTTTGCAAGCAATCATGCTTATCGTTGCGCTTCTTGCCTATCTTAGGGCCTTGGGAGGAAAAGCGGAAGGAGGTCTTTCCCTTGAAGATTCCTAAATCGGTAAAAAGAATCATTGGGCTTTGGATTCCCGTGAGTTTGTGGCTCGCGTTTGTATTGTTTCCCTATATTTGGATGTTTTTAACTTCGCTCAAACCTCAAGCGGAACTTTACACAACACCCATCCAATACCTACCTAAGGCACCCACTTTCGACGGATATAGGCTTTTGATGCGAACAACCGACTTCCCCAGGTTTATTACGAACAGTCTTGTCGTTGTTTGCGGTACGTTGGTGATCACCGCGGTTGTCTCTGTTAGTGCTGCTTATTGCTTTTCCAGGTTTCATTTTCGTGGTAAAGGTAAATTGTTCGGACTATTTCTAGTGACGCAAATGTTTCCCGCGATTTTGCTAGTGTTTTCCTTGTTCTTGATCATGCGAAAACTGGGGATTCTGAACACTGCCTGGTCTTTGATTATAGCCCACAGCACTTTTGCACTTCCTTTTACAACCTGGCTATTGACAGGCTTTTTCAACTCTATCCCCCTAAGTTTAGATGAAGCGGCCACCATTGACGGTGCCAGCAGATGGCAGACATTTTGGCATGTTTTAGCCCCCTTATCTGCCCCCGGGGTAGTTGCGGCCCTGACTTATGTGTTCATCTATTCCTGGAATGAATTCATTTATGCCTTGACGTTTACTTCCAGTTCAGGTACTCGGACGGTGCCGATTGGCTTGAACACTTTTATGGGCGAATACATCATTCGTTGGGACCTTTTAACGGCGGGAGGGGTGCTTACAGCTATACCAATTGTTGTGTTTTTCATGTTAGTTCAGCGTCACCTGGTTGAGGGGCTGACGGCCGGGGCAGTAAAGGGTTAGAACCACAAAATTATAAGCAATTATACTGATGAAAGGACATGTGAAATGGGCAGATCCCCAAAAGAATTACAGGATATTGCGTGGGAACTTCGGGAGCAGGCTCTGAGAATGTTGTACGAATCAGGAAGCGGGCATCCCGGGGGAAGTTTATCGGCGGCCGAAATAATCAGTGTATTGTATTTTGACGTTTTAAATATTGATCCTAAAAGGGCTCATTGGGAAGGCCGGGATCGGTTTGTGCTCAGCAAAGGACACGGCTGTCCAACGCTATATGCGGCCCTGGCGAAGCGAGGGTTTTTCCCGGCAGAGGAATTGTCCTATTTACGAAAGCTGGGAAGTATTCTTCCCGGGCACCCCGATATGCATTCCACACCTGGAATTGATATGAGTACCGGTTCGCTGGGCCAGGGCTTTAGCGCGGCTGTCGGTATGGCCTTGGGCTTGGCGCATCAAGAAAATCCTGCCAAGGTTTATGTTGTGTTGGGTTGCGGCGAAATGCAGGAAGGGCAGGTGTGGGAAGCGGCCATGGCGGCAGCCCATTACAATCTGGATAATTTAACAGCCATCGTTGATTATAATAGGCTTCAGATTGACGGAACCAATGACGAGGTCATGGGCCTCGAACCTTTGGGCGAAAAATGGAAAGCATTTGGCTGGGATGTGCAAGAAATTGATGGCCATGATGTGGAAATTATACAGCAGAGTATAGCTAAAGCCCACAAGATGACTCATAAGCCGTCTGTTATCATTGCACGCACAGTTAAAGGCAAGGGGGTCTCCTTCATGGAAGATCAGGTAGGGTGGCATGGCAAAGCACCCAACGCTGACGAATATGAACGGGGTCTTACCGAACTGCAAAGGAGGCGAAAATAGTGCGAAGGATGTCCAACCGTGTGGCCTATGGAGAAACCTTAGTGGAGCTTGGCCAGAAAGATTCAAGAGTAGTGGTGCTAGATGCGGATTTGGCTAAGGCAACGCAGACAGACCGTTTCGCACAGGCATTTCCCAATCGATTTTTTAACATGGGTATCGCTGAACAAAATCTCATGGGTGTAGCCGCTGGCCTAGCGACTACCGGATTGATACCCTTCGTCAGTACTTTTGCGATTTTTGCCAGTATGCGGGCATCGGAACAGTTTAGAAACTCCGTTGCATATCCAAATCTAAATGTGAAGGTAGTGGTAACCCACGCGGGTGTGGAAAACGGTGCGGATGGGGCAAGCCATCAGAGTGTTGAAGATATTGCCATTATGCGGGCGATTCCTAACGTAACAGTGATTGCGCCTTCTGATCCTGTTAGTACGAAAAAAGCTGTTCTGGCTGTGGCGAAGGCTTGGGGGCCCGCCTATATTAGGCTTGGCCGGGCCGAAATGGATACTATTTACGATGAGGATTTTGAGTTTGAGGTAGGCAAGGGTGTGCAGCTTAGAGATGGGGATGATTTAACAATTGTGGCGGTGGGCAACATGGTCAAAAAGGCTTTGATTGCCTCGGACCGGCTTAAACGAGAGGGAATTAATGCCCGTGTCATAGATCTGCTTACCATTAAGCCCTTCGATGAGCAGCTGATCAAAAAGGCATCTCAGGAGACTGGGGGAATTGTAACGGTTGAGGATCATAACATTCTAGGCGGAATCGGCGGGGCAATCAGCGAATTCTTGAGCGCATGTCATCCAACCAAGGTGTTAAGGATCGGGATAGCGGATCGGTTTGGTACTTGCGGCGAACCTAATGCGGTTCAAGAATACTTGGGTTTAACGGTAGAACATATAGTTGCAGCTGCTAAGCAAATCTAACATTCTCACTAAAACGACTCACGATGAACGCGGGGTTAAAGCGGTGCAACGCCTCGCGTTCGATTAACGGGGCGCCAAATTGCCGGATACAATCGGGTCGTTTAGCTGAGATTCGCAAAAAGTTTTCCGAATTTAGAGTGTGCAAACCAAAAGGCCGCAAGTCTAATCCGAAAGATAATCCGGAATTTGTTGAAATCATTCGTTATACGCTTGACGCTTTTATCTAAACTTGATAAAATGTAGGTGAATTGACCAAGCATCACCCTCATATAATCGCGGGGATACGGCCTGCAAGTCTCTACCTGATAACCGTAAATTATCGGACTATGGGGGAAAGTAGATATCTGGAGTGGGTGAAGAAATGTTCCCTGCTTTTCATTGGTCATGCCTGGATAGACAACTTTCCCTTAATGTGGAACGGGTCTGTGCAGGCTTTTTTAGTTCCAAAGGAGGACAAATAATGGAACCTGTGGTTGGTATTGTGATGGGCAGCACATCTGATTGGGAGACTATGCAGAAGGCGTGTAATGTTTTAGAACAGCTGGAAATCCCCTATGAAAAACGGGTAATCTCGGGCCATCGAACGCCGGATCAAACGTTCCGTTACGGAGAAGAGGCTCGCAAAAGGGGTTTGAAGGTAATAATAGCCGGGGCGGGAGGGGCGGCGCACTTGGCCGGGATGCTTGCCGCTAAGACAACTCTGCCGGTCATAGGTGTCCCCATCCACACCTCTGCCTTAAACGGCCTCGACTCCTTATTGTCTACCGCCCAGATGCCTTCCGGAATTCCGGTGGGTACGATGGCCATCGGAGCCGCAGGTGCCGTTAACGCCGCTTGGTATGCCGCACAGATCCTCAGCTGTAGTGACCCTGTCTTGGCCGCCCGCCTAGGCGAAGAAAGAGAACTGATGGCGGAGGCGGTGGCGGCGAGTAATTCCAAACTGGTATGAGGGGGAATCGGTCATGATTGAACGCTACACCCGGCCCGAAATGGGGGCGGTCTGGAGCGAAAATAATCGTTTTCAAGCCTGGCTGGAGGTGGAGATGCTCGCCTGTGAAGCCTGGGCTAAACTGGGGGTAATACCCGGTCGAGACGCTGAAAGAATAAGGGAGAAGGCCCATTTTGACGTAGGGCGCATCCGCGCCATTGAAAAAGAAACCCACCATGATGTCGTTGCCTTTACTAGAGCCGTTTCCGAAACACTGGGGGAAGAACGCAAGTGGGTTCATTATGGCTTGACTTCCACTGATGTGGTGGACACCGCCAATTCCTATTTGATTAAACAGGCTAATAAAATTCTGCTGGGCGATTTGGAAAACTTTTTGGCAGTGCTGAAAAAGAAGGCGCTGGAACACAAAGCAACGGTAATGATGGGGCGCACCCACGGCATCCATGCGGAGCCCACCACTTTTGGCCTAAAACTGGCGCTATGGTATGGGGAAATGCAGCGCAACCTGGAGCGGTTTCAAGCGGCCGCGGCCACCATTGAAGTAGGTAAGATCTCGGGTGCGGTGGGCACCTACGGCAATATCGATCCCTTCGTGGAGGAATATGTCTGTGCCAGATTGGGGCTGAAGCCTGCCCTGATCTCCACCCAAACACTGCAGCGTGATCGCCACGCCCATTACATCGGCACTCTAGCCTTAATTGCATCTTCGCTTGAGAAATTCGCCACCGAAATTAGAGGGCTGCAAAAAAGCGAGACCAGGGAAGTGGAGGAATACTTTTCTCCGGGGCAAACGGGCTCCTCGGCCATGCCTCACAAAAGAAACCCCATCGGTTCGGAAAACGTGACCGGCTTGGCCAGGGTAATGCGGGGGTATATGGTCACCGCTTATGAAAATATCGCGCTGTGGCATGAACGGGATATTTCCCATTCTTCAGCGGAGCGAATAATCATTCCCGACGCCACTATTTTATTAAACTACATGTTAAACCGTTTTAGCACAATTATTGATAGGCTTACCGTTTTTCCCGAAACGATGAAGGCAAATATGGAGCTATCCTTAGGGCTGATCTACTCCCAGCAGGTTATGCTGGCTTTAATCGAGGCGGGCTTAGCCAGAGAACAGGCTTACAATATTGTACAGCCTTTGGCGATGGAAGCGTGGACAAGGCAGGCTCCTTTCTTGCCCATCTTGCTTGCTGATTCTCAAATCGGTGAGTGGTTAACGCCGGATGTAGTTAAGAGCTGTTTTGATTATACTCGTCACTTTAAGTATCTGGATTTAATCTTTTCCCGATTAGGGCTGGAGGAGGAAGAAGAATGAGCGGACACTTAGAACCAAGCGCAGCGGTTGTGCGCGATGAAAAACTTTTTCTGCAGATGGGCTTAACGGAAGAAGAGTACACAAGGGTGCAAAAACTCTTGGGGCGCCTGCCGAATTACACCGAAACCGGGCTGTTCGCGGTGCTCTGGTCTGAACACTGCAGTTACAAAAATTCAAAAAAATTATTGAAGCACCTACCAACAGAAGGGCTCCGCGTATTACAGGGCCCGGGTGAAGGCGCCGGCGTAGTTGATATCGGTGATGGGCAGGGAGTTGTATTTAAAATCGAAAGCCACAACCACCCTTCTGCGGTAGAGCCCTATCAAGGCGCGGCAACGGGGGTGGGGGGCATCTTGCGTGATGTTTTTTCCATGGGCGCCAAACCCGTCGCGGTCTTAAACTCGCTGCGTTTAGGCGAACTGACGGAGCGGCGCAATCGGGGGTTACTGCAAGGTATTATCGCCGGTATCGCCGGTTACGGCAACACCATCGGAGTGCCAACCGTGGGCGGTGAGACTCAGTTTGATTCCAGTTACAATCACAATCCCCTGGTCAACGCCATGGCGGTGGGCCTGGTGGACGCGGGAAATTTGCAGCGGGGCCTCGCGGCCGGGGTGGGCAACCCGGTAATCTATGCGGGGGCAAAAACGGGCCGGGACGGTATTCACGGCGCCACCTTTGCCTCGGTGGAATTCGATGCGGAAACGGGCGAGGACGGCATGGCCCTCCAGATTGGTTATCCCGAAATCGGCAAAAAATTGATGGAGGCCTGCCTGGAGGTTGTCAAATCTTCGGCTTTAGTGGGCATTCAGGATATGGGTGCCGCCGGGCTGACCAGTTCTTCCGCGGAAATGGCCAGCAAAGCGGGGACAGGTATAGAAATGAACCTGGATTTTGTCCCCCAAAGTGAGAAGGGTATGACCGCTTATGAAATGATGCTTTCTGAATCTCAAGAAAGAATGCTTTTGGTGGCGGAAGCGGGGCGGGAAGCGGAAATCATAGAGTTGTTTACCGATTTTGGCCTGGAAGCCGCCGTCATCGGCCGAGTTATTGAGGAACAGAAGCTGCGCTTGCTGCATCTAGGCGAGGTCAAGGCTGACGTTCCCATTGCAGCTTTGGTGGATGATGCTCCTGTTTATGATCGGGAGGCAAAAAAGCCGGCTTATTTCGGCCCGCGGGAGAGTAACGTACCGCGAGTAGATGATTTGGCCGAAACCTTTCTTAATCTGCTTAAACAGCCGACTGTGGCCGAAAAAGCAATCTTATACAAACAGTTCGATACTGAAGGGGAAACAGTCATTCTAGGCCCGGGCTCCAACGCGGCAGTAGTTGCGGTACCGGGTACGAACAAGGCATTGGCCTTAACCGTTGATTGCAACTCCCGTTATGTTTACCTTGATCCCCGTGTGGGTGCGGCGTGTGCGGTGGCGGAGGCGGCACGCAATATCGTTTGTGCAGGCGGGGTGCCTTTGGCGGTCACGGACGGCCTCAACTTCGGCAGCCCCACCAACCCCGAAACATTTTGGCAGATGGAACAGTCCGTTGCGGGAATTGCTCAAGCCTGTACAGCACTGGGTACACCGGTTGTGGGGGGGAATGTTTCCCTTTCTAACGAGACAAACGGCCGGGCAATCTTTCCTACGCCCATTATTGGCATGGTAGGCTTGGTGGAAGATGTTGATTTGGTTACGGGCCACAATTTTAGACAAGCGGGCGATTTGATTTATCTCTGCGGTACCACAAAGGCCGAATTCGGCGGCAGTGAACTGCAAAAAATGCTTGCGGGCGAAATATGCGGTCGCCCCCCTGCACTTGATCTAGAAGTTGAACAAAGACTGCAGGACCGGATTATGCGGGCTATTCGCTCCGGTGTAGTGCAATCCGCTTGCGATCTCTCCGTCGGCGGACTGGCGGTGGCCTTGGCAAAATGCGTTACAGACAGTGGGCTGGGTGCCAATGTGCAGCTCGGCGGCGATTTAGTGGCAGAACTGTTCAGTGAATCTCAATCTCGTTTTCTGCTCTCGGTCAGGCCTGAAAACAAGGACGCTTTCGAGGCGATTGTGGAGGCGGCCATGATTGGGGTAGTGACAAAAGAGCCTACTCTGCAGGTCTTCAACTGGGAAGAACAGGCCTTTGTGTTCACTGCGGACAAAATCAGGGAAACCTGGAAAGGGGCCATGACATGTTTGCTGAGCTGAGGGGCTTAAACGAAGAGTGCGGTGTGTTTGGCGTCTGGGGCCACCCCGATGCGGCCCAGATTGCCTATTACGGCCTGCACAGCCTGCAGCACAGGGGTCAAGAGGGCGCGGGCATCGTGGTCAGCGACGGACGCACGCTAAAGAGCCGCAAAGATCTGGGCCTCGTGACGGAGGTATTCACAGCGGGGCGCATTGAAAAACTAGTTGGCAGTGCCGCCATTGGCCATGTGCGCTACTCGCTGGGGGGCTTAAACGGCTATGAAAATGTGCAGCCCCTTCTGTTTCGCTCGCTAACGGGTGGCTTGGCGCTTGCCCATAACGGAAACATTACCAATTCTCACGCATTACGGGGGCTTCTGGAAGCGGAAGGCAGTATCTTTCAAACTGAGTCAGATGCCGAAATATTGGCCCATTTGATCAAACGGGGCGGGGACGCGCCCCTGGCGGAAAGGATCAAATTGAGCCTTTTGATGCTGCAAGGCTCGTATGCCTTTGTGCTCTTAACAGAAGAAGCCCTCTATGCCGCGCTTGATCCCTGCGGCCTTAGGCCCCTTTCGTTGGGCAGATTGGGCGGGGCTTACGTTGTGGCCTCCGAATCGTGCGCCTTTGATTTGATCGGGGCGGAACACGAGCGCGATGTGCAGCCGGGCGAACTGCTTATTATCAGCCGCGCCGGTTTGCAAAGCGAAATGTTTTGCCGGGAAACAAACCAAGCCATGTGTGCCATGGAATATATTTATTTTTCCCGCCCGGATAGCAACTTACGCGGCATGAACGTCCATACCGCTCGCAAAAAGCTGGGCAAGGCACTGGCGGCAGAACACCCAATTGAAGCGGATGTGGTAACGGGGGTGCCCGATTCCAGCCTGTCAGCTGCCATCGGTTACGCGGAAGCAACCGGAATCCCTTACGAACTTGGCTTGATCAAAAGCAGGTATGTGGGCCGCACTTTTATTGAGCCATCGCAGTCCCTGCGGGAACAGGGCGTGAAACTAAAATTATCCGCCGTACGCGGTGTGGTGGAAAATAAACGGGTCGTACTGGTTGACGATTCATTTGTGCGGGGCACAACCGGGCGCAGGATTACGACCCTGCTTAAGGAAGCGGGCGCTTCGGAGGTCCACATTCTAATAGCTTCGCCGCCCATTCGTTATCGCTGTTATTACGGCATGGATACGCTCAGTGAGGGCGAGCTTTTGGCGGCCAATTACGAAGTGGAAGAAATGAGAGAGTTGATTGGTGCCGATTCGCTGCGCTTCTTGAGTGTGGAAAAAATGCGGGAGGTGCTGGGTGATATGGCTATCAAAGACAACTACGGCCTGTGCACGGCCTGTTTTACCGGCAATTATCCCGTGAAGGAGGAAGAAGCCTTTGTCTAAAGCTTATCAGCGCGCCGGGGTAGATCTGCAGGCGGGCTATGCAACGGTGGAGCGCATTAAAAAGCATGTGCAAAGGACGCATCGCCCGGGGGTATTCGGCGGCCTGGGCGGATTTGGAGGCCTTTTTGATCTGGCCGGGCTGGGCTATGAAAACCCGGTGCTTGTAGCCGGTGCCGACGGAGTAGGCACCAAGATTATGATTGCATTTTTGGCCGATAAACATGACACGGTGGGCATTGATGCGGTGGCCATGTGCGTTAATGATGTCTTGGTGCAGGGAGCGGAGCCCCTCTTTTTCCTAGATTATATTGCTTGCGGGAAAAACGATCCCGCGCGCACAGAAAAACTGGTCGCGGGTGTGGCGGAAGGTTGTGTGCGGGCCGGCTGTGCCCTGCTCGGGGGTGAAACGGCGGAAATGCCGGGGCTGTACGGGCCAGATGAATATGATCTGGCCGGTTTTGCGGTAGGCGCCTGCGAACGAGATCAGATCTTGGATGGTTCCCAAATCGAAGCGGGTGATGTGCTTTTTGGCCTTCCCTCCAGTGGCCTGCACAGCAACGGCTATTCACTGGTAAGACAGATACTGCTGGAAGAACAGAAAATAGATTTAAATGCTTACGTACCCGAACTGGGCTGTACCTGGGCGGAAGAACTGCTGCGGCCTACCAGGATTTATGTGCAGCTCCTGCTGCCCCTAATCCAGGCGGGTAAAATTAAGGGTGCCGCTCATATTACGGGCGGCGGGTTTTTAGAAAACATTCCGCGTATGCTGCCGCCCACATTGGGTGCGGATATTCAGCTTGATGCCTGGCGGCCTCGGCCCATCTTTGGCCTTTTGGAAACACTAGGGGCGCTAGAGCGCAGCGAGATGTTTAATGTTTTCAATATGGGTGTGGGCATGGTTGTGGCCGC
>CAZVDE010000019.1:12566-30852 GCA_964626065.1 uncultured Clostridiaceae bacterium
ATGATCGCCGAGCGTTTGGCGCAGTTGAAGGTAGAGTACCTTATTTTAGCCGGTTACATGCGGATTATCGGGCCTACCCTTTTGGAGCGCTACCCCCGGCGGATTATTAACATTCACCCGTCGCTGCTGCCCCTGTTCCCCGGTAAAGACGGCATAGGGCAGGCTCTGGCAGCGGGGGCGCAGGAAAGTGGAGTCACCGTTCATTTCGTGGATGCGGGTGTGGATACGGGCCCCGTGATCGCTCAGGAAAAGGTAGCAATTGCAGCGGATGAGACCAGGGAAAGCCTGGCGGAAAAGATCCACCGTATCGAACACCGCCTCTACCCCCGCGTGCTGCAGGATCTTTTGAAAGATAAGGAGGAAGATTGACATGCAAAGGCGTGCACTACTTAGTGTATCTAATAAAACGGGTGTGGTTGAGTTTGCCGCACAGCTTGTCCGGGCCGGTTTTGAACTGGTTTCCACCGGCGGTACCGCCCGGCTTTTACGAGAAGCGGATCTACCCGTCCGGGAAGTGAACGAGCTCACCGGATTTCCGGAGATTCTGGGGGGCAGGGTAAAGACGCTGCATCCTAAGATTCACGGCGGTGTGTTGGCCCGGTTGGATAGGGAAGATGACCGAGCCCAATTGAAGCAGCATGGGATTTTGCCTTTCGAACTCATTTGCGTGAACTTGTACCCTTTTCAGGAAACGATCAGTGCAGCTGATGTGGCTTTGGAGCAGGCGGTGGAAAACATAGATATAGGCGGGCCCACACTGCTGCGGGCGGCGGCCAAGAACCATCGCCATGTGGTGCCTGTGGTGGATCCGGCGGATTATGATTCAATTGGCCGGCAGCTTATGGCCGGGGGGCAAATTGATGCTGCCACAAGGCGGCGGTTGGCTGCCAAAGTGTTTAGGCATACTGCGGCCTATGACGCGCTTATTGCCGGTTATTTCAGCGATATGACGGACAATGGGTTTCCGGAGAAGCTGACACTAACCTACGAACTGCAGCAGCAGCTGCGTTACGGCGAAAACCACCAGCAGCGGGCCGCTTTGTATCGGGCTCCTTTGGCAGAAAACAGTGCTTTGGTCAATGCCAAGCAGCTGCAGGGTAAAGAGCTTTCTTACAATAATTTTTCCGATGCCGGTGCCGCCCTGCGAATTGTGCGAGAATTTGAGCGGCCGGCGGCCGTTGCGGTCAAACATTCCAACCCCTGCGGTGTGGGGCTGGGACGCACAATGGAAGAAGCGTTTGGCAAAGCGTTCGCGGCGGACCCGATTTCCATTTTCGGAGGCATTGTGGCCCTGAACGGTGCGGTGAAGGAGGCTGTTGCGCGACAGTTGGCAGAAATATTTTTGGAGATAATTATTGCTCCCGCCTTTACCGAAGCGGCGTTACGTATTTTAGCGGCCAAGCCCAACCTTCGCTTGCTGCAGCTGCCGGTGGGCGATCTGCCCAAACGGGGCTTGCAGTATACTTCGCTGCCCGGGGGGCTGTTAGTACAGGAGGAGGATCTGGAAAAAGACGATAGCGGCAAATGGCGCATTGTTACTGAGCGCCGGCCCGACGCGGCAGAGATGGCGGCCCTTGAGTTTGGCTGGCGGGTTGTGAAACACGTTAAATCAAATGCGATAGTTGTGGTCGATCAAGAAATGACGCTCGGTGTTGGTGCGGGGCAGATGAATAGGGTGGGGGCGGCCCGAATAGCCTTGGGCCAGGCCGGCGAAAAGGCTAGGGGAGCGGCCTTGGCCTCAGACGCCTTCTTCCCCATGGATGATACGGTGGAAGTGGCTGCCCAAGCCGGTATTACCGCCATTATCCAACCGGGCGGTTCAATCCGCGATGCCGATTCTATCGCTAAAGCGAACGAACATGGTATTGCCATGGTGTTTACCGGAACAAGGCACTTTAAACACTAGGGGGAGAGCAATGAAGGTTTTGGTAATCGGCCGGGGCGGCCGCGAACATGCCCTTTGCGAAAAGATTAAAGAAAGCCCTCTTGTCAGCCGCATCTATGCGGCTCCGGGCAACCCGGGGATGATCTCCTGCGCCGAACTGCTGCCCTATACCGAGTCAGAACAGGAGGAACTAATTGACTTTGCCCAAACAGAAAAGATCAATCTGGTCTTAATCGGCCCGGAGCAGCCCCTCATGGATGGCTTGGCGGACCGCCTACAGCAGGCCGGTTTGAGGGTATTTGCCCCTACAAAAAAGGCTGCCGAAATTGAAGGGAGCAAAGCGTTTGCTAAACGGTTGATGACAAAACACGGTATTCCCACGGCCCGCTACGGTGTCTTCGATGATCACCAAGCGGCGCGGGAATATCTTGACCACTGTCCCATTCCCGTTGTCATCAAAGCGGATGGCTTGGCAGCCGGCAAAGGCGTTGTGGTGGCAGAAACGCGCCGCGAAGCGGAGGCGGCCGTCAGGGAAATGCTGGTGGAAAAAAAGCATGGGGCCGCTTCTTCGGTGGTGGTAATCGAAGAATTCTTGGTCGGAGAAGAGTTTTCACTCATGGCCTTTGTGCATGGCGATCTTGTGGTACCCCTGCAGATCGCCCAAGATCACAAACGGGCCTATGACGGGGATACGGGGCCAAATACGGGCGGCATGGGAGCCTATTCGCCCGTACCCCAGATCAGCCCTGAGACAATAAAGGAAGCGGTTGATACGGTTTTACAGCCCGCGGTCCACGCGCTGCTGGCAGAAGGCAGATTTTTTAGCGGTGTTCTTTATGCCGGTCTAATCTTGACGGCAGAGGGACCCAAAGTGATTGAATTCAACGCGCGGCTGGGTGATCCGGAAACACAGGTTGTCTTACCCCGCCTGAAATCTGATTTAATCGAAGTGATCTTGAAGCTGATGGCCGGCGAAAAGCCCGAATTGGACTGGGACCCCCGGCCCATGCTGGGCGTTGTGGTGGCCTGTGACGGTTACCCGCAAGATTGTGCCGGCCGGCCCAGATTGGGGGCAATGCCTTTGGCCGCGGCCGATCTTCATCTTTATTACAGCGGAGTGGCGCTGGGCGGTGGGGGCGAATTGATTGCCACGGGCGGGCGCACCTTTCTTTTGGCCGCATCGGGCTGCACACTTGCGGCCGCTCAAAATAGGGTATACGGAGTCTTAAATGATCTCATTTTGCCCGGTTTGTTTTACCGGACGGATATTGGCAGGCGCGCTCTAGAAAAGGTGTGAAAACGTGCCGTTCACAATTTTTGTAAAGGGCCCACCCGGCAGGATGGGCCCTTTATTTAGCGGCAGAATGTGGTAGAATAAAAGCAGCACTAATTATAAATAAAGGTGGATTGGTCGGTGTATGCCATTTTTTTCGCAATTTCCCATTCTGGAAACGGAAAGGTTGATCTTACGCCAGCTCAAATATGAAGACGGGGCAGATATTTATGCATACTTCACTGAGGAGCTGGCACGATATTATGACTGGTGGCCTAAAACGGCCGCCGAAGGCAGAGGCTTCGTCCGTTTTTTTAAGACGGGTTATGCAGAAGAACAGTCCATTCGCTGGGGCATTACGCTTAAACCGCAGGATAAGGTGATTGGTACTTGTGGGTTTAGCGACTTTGATCATTTTTCCCGGGCGGAGTTGGGCTACGAATTGTCCATGGAGTACCAGCACCAAGGGATCATGTCTGAGGTTCTGCGAGCGATAATCCCCTTTGCTTTTCATGAATTAGAAATGCACCGCATCCAGGCCTCCGTATTTCCGGAAAACAGCGCATCCATTCACCTCTTGGAGAAGTTTGGTTTCAAGCGGGAGGGCGTGCTCAGACAGTATACTTTTATCCGCCATAGGGGTGTTTGGGAGGACTGCCTTGTTTTAGCCCTTTTGAAAAATGAATTTGAAGCGCGGCTTGACACCACATCTTTGGGAGGGCGCACCTATACGCTTTTGCGGGATATCCATTTATAATCTCATTGTGCTTGTTGTGTTCATCGCGTTATTGGGGATTTTGGGCGCTGTTTACGGGCCCGGAATTCTAAAGCTGGCCAAAGAACCCGATGTGTTCCTTGAATTTATCGCGGGCTTGGGCCCTTGGGGCGCCCTCGTATTTGTGGGCATTCAGGTTCTGCAAATTATTGTTCCGCCCATTCCGGGCGAACTTGTGCAGATCGCGGCCGGTTATATTTTCGGCCCACTGTTGGGCACGGTGTATTTGCTGTTAGGCGCATTACTGGGCTCAACAGTGGCCTTTTATACTGCCCGTTTTTTGGGCTATCCGTTTATCCGTGCTTTGGTCTCGACCGCAAAACTGGAGCGCTTGCGGGATTTGATGCGGGGGCCCCGCCTGGATCTCGCCGTTTTTATAGTCTTTCTCATTCCCGGCTTTCCCAAGGACCTGCTTACTTATCTGGCGGGCTTAACGGAATTGGCTCCGGGCCGGTTTTTGCTTCTTTCGCTTGCGGGCCGATTTCCTGCCCTTTTTGTCTCGGTAATAATGGGCAGCAATCTAAGGGATGGGGCCTATGTTCCAGCTGTTATCTTGGCCGTTTTAGCGGTCGGTTTGGCTTTGGTTAGTTGGCGCTACGGCAAATCAATTTTAAACCGCCTCAAGGGCGAAGGCAGGATGTGGTAAACCCAAAGGTGTCCCGGCCTAAACGGCGTATATTAACAATAAATGAACAAGGGGGAATGGGCGTGAAAAGAGAAATCGTTGCTACGTTTTCCATTGTGGGCTTTGATCCCGCTGCGCAAGAGTGGGGTATAGCTGTGCAATCCAAGTTTGTGGCGGTGGGGGCCGTTTGCCCTTGGGCCAAGGCCGGCGTGGGGGCAATCGCTACCCAATCTTACGCTAATACCGGGTTTGGGCCCCGGGGGTTAGAACTGCTCGCAGAGGGAAAAAGCGCTCAGGAGGTAATGGAACTTTTACTCGCCTCTGACCCGGGCCGGGAAAAACGCCAGGTGGGTATTGTGGACAGTAAGGGCAATGCGGCCACCTTCACAGGCGCGCAGTGCCACGATTGGGCCGGAGGAGTAACGGGACAGTATTATGCGGCGCAGGGAAACATCTTGGTCAGTGAGCAGACAGTGCGAGCTTTAGCGGACACATTTGAGTCCGGTACCGGAACTTTAGCTGAAAGGCTGTTGGCTGCCCTAGCGGCGGGTCAGGCCGCCGGGGGCGATTCGCGCGGCAAACAATCCGCTTCTCTTTTGATTGTACAGGAAGGCGCCGGTTACGGCGGCTTTAACGATGTGAAAGTGGATCTCAGGGTTGATGACCATCAAAAACCCATTACGGAATTAAAGCGCATTTATGCCGTACACCAAGGGGTTTTTGGCAAGAAAGAGTAAAGATATGATCCGGGCACACATTGCTCGGCGGCAAGCTGCGGGAGGAAAGGTAATATGAATACCGTTTTATTTGATTTAGACGGCACTCTGCTGCCCATGGATTTGGACTTGTTTACCAAGGCCTATCTAAAAGAGTTGAGCCTCAAAGGTGCCGAAATCGGTTACGAACCGCGCCGCCTGGTGGAGGTCGTTCTGCAGGGGGCAGAGCTTATGGCTGCTAATGATGGCAGCATGACGAACGAAACTCGCTTTTGGCGCCTGTTCTTGAGTGCTTTCGGCGGGTCGGCGGCAGATCATAGTGCCGAATTCGATCGTTTTTATCAAAACGAATTCGCCAGGGTTGCCAATGTGGTGGAACCAACGCCGCTGGCCAATCGGGCAGTGCAGCTGCTGAAGGAAAAAGGTTATCAACTAGTGCTGGCTACTGACCCCATTTTCCCCAGAGCAGCCATTCTGGAACGCATGCGCTGGGCGGGCGTCAATCCGGCTGATTTCAACCTGATCACAACTTATGAGGATTTTCATTACGCCAAGCCAAATTTAGCTTATTATCGCCAAATCCTGGAGATCATGGGGCTCCGGCCCGAGAATTGCCTGATGGTGGGCAACGATGTGCAGCAGGATCTGTGCGCGGCCGGTCTGGGAATGGCCGTTTATTTAGTGACGGATGACATAATCAATGTCACCGGGGATGATTTCAGTGCATATGCCCACGGGGATCGGCAGGCCCTGCTTACTTATTTATCGGAACTGCCGATTTTAGTTTAGGGCGGCGTTACTGTTTGTTTCGATTACCCTGATCGCTTCTTCAACCGCCACTGTTACCGCTTCCGCGCACTTGGGGTTAATACCCTCGTAACTGGGTGCCTCAGGCGGTCTATGGCCCGGTAGGTAACCGAGAATTTCCCGGCATAATTGGGTCTCCATTCTTGCGCTGAAGTTTCGGGCGATGTCCTTGCTGAGCGCCGTGCATTTCGCTTTGGCTTTTAGGTCTTCCGCTTCAGTTCTGCCTACGTAGACCCCGGCAGCAGCAATGGCGCCGCAGAGTGCGCCGCAGACAGAACCACTGCCGGCTACTCCACCCCCGAAACCGGTCATGCAGGCCACGGGGGTGTCTAGGCCCACTAGGCGGCAGACAGCCCAAAAGACTCCTTCGGCACAGTTAAAACCCGCTTCTCGTTTGGCGTGCATCTCTTTTAATACAGCAGATAATTCATTTGATTTCATGCCTCGGCCTCCTTGATGATGGATAATCAGTTCATTGATAGGTTCTGCCTCGGCCGTGCAAACACCTTTTTCTAAGGAACGGTACCATCAATATGGTGCAGATGCTGCATGCGAAGACTGTGAGGATGGGAGGAATTAAGTGATATGAATGCTGTTTTACGGACTATCCATGCTAGAAGTTCACTTCGTGTCTACAAGGATCGGCCAATCAGTCCGGAGCATCGAAAAACCCTGCTTGAGGCCACATTAAGGGCGCCGACCGCGGGGAACATGATGCTCTATTCAATTGTAACGGTCACGGAACGGTCTGTTAAAGAACGCTTAAGCGTAACCTGTGACAACCAGCCCTTTATAGCCCGGGCCCCGCTTATTCTGCTGTTTTTGGCGGATTACCAACGCTGGTTTGACTACTACCGCCAGAGCGGTGTACCCGAGTTCTGTGCCGCTGCGGGCCGCAGCTGGCAGGGGCCGCGGCTGGGTGATTTGTTTATCGCTGTCAATGATGCAATTATAGCGGCCCAGACCGCCGTTATCGCCGCGGAGAGCCTGGGAATCGGCTCTTGTTATATTGGGGACATCATGGAGAATTATGAGGTTCACCGCGAACTATTGAATCTGCCCGATTTCGCTTTCCCCATCACCATGTTGTGCCTGGGCTATTACCCCGATGATTATCGGCCCAAGTACAGAGGGCGATTCCCCGAGGAATTCATTGTCCATGACGAACAGTACGAAAGGCTCAACACGGAACGCTTGGCGGCAATGTTTGCGCCGTTAGAAAAGGGCTTTGTGGCCACTAACGGCCATGGGGCAGAGAATATGGGGCAGCTTATGTATGCCCGCAAAAGGGGCAGTACTTTCGCCAAAGAGATGACCCGTTCTATTGGAGAAGCGCTAAAAAACTGGCAGGGTGAAGGGGGCGGGAGCGATGAATAATAAGCGCTTGATTCTTGTTATCACAACTTTACTGGTCATTTGCGTTTTGCTGTGCGGCTGTATCCGCAGTGGAGTGAGGATTGGCTATAAATCCCATTCTTGGGGAAATAAGATGTCCGCATCGTTTATGCTGCTTTCCGGGTTTCAGACAAAGCGGATTCATCTAAAAGAAGGGGACGTAATAACCTTTCAGTATGAACTGGTGCAGAAAGAAGGTGAATTAACCGCCGTTTTCACTGACCCGGACGGCAATGAGGTACTGG
Organism: uncultured Clostridiaceae bacterium; assembly: GCA_964626065.1. Lineage (GTDB taxonomy): Bacteria > Bacillota > Limnochordia > Darwinibacteriales > Darwinibacteriaceae > UBA3910. The sequence goes on from CAZVDE010000019.1 coordinate 20,288, forward strand.
ATTTTCCCGCGGGAACACGGGGCGAAAAAAAGGCCGTGATTACCGCCGCCGGCAGGCACACCTTAAAGGTTAGCGGTGCGAGGGCTAGGGGAAACTACAGTTTTGAATGGAGCAGTGATTAAAAAAAGGCGTTCCCGGGAATTTAGCCGGTGAACGCCTTCATTTTTTATTCGCCGTCTTGACGATGCTTCTTAAGGTTCATGGCGATATTGGCCGCTACGCCCATAATTCCGATCGTAAATCCCACCAGGGTTACGGCATAGGCCACCATATTCAGCCAGATGGAGGTGGGAATCAACTCTAACACGATTCCAAAGACTGTCAACCAGCCTATAACCAGCAGGGTCCCCCCAATAAGCATCTGGCGTTTTGTTCTGTCCATTTTACTCCTGTTCCTTATACAGCCAGCAAGAGGCTGAATGTCCTTCCAATACTTCAAATTCAGGCGGCATTTCCACATCGCAGAGCCCCTTGATTATCTGGGAGCAGCGAGGGTGGAAGCGGCAGCCCGCCGGTGGGTTCATAAGGCTTGGCGGTTCACCCGTCGGTACATCCTTAAATGCGGTCAAATTTGCCGCGTCCGGATCGGATGTTGCATCAAAAAGCGCCTGAGTATAAGGATGTAATGCTTTTTCGAGCAGTGCAGTCGTTGCGGACTTCTCGATTATCTTTCCGCCGTACATGGCGAAAATGCGTTCTGAGAAATAACGGACTGTGGAGAGGTCATGGGTAATGTACAGGATCGCCAAGTTGTGCCTCCTCTGCAAACCCTGCAGCAGTTGCAAAATCTCCACCCGCACAGACGCGTCAAGCATGGACACCGGTTCGTCCGCAATCAATATCTTCGGATCTAAGACCATGGCCCTGGCAATCACTAAACGCTGCTGCTGGCCGCCGCTGAGCATATGGGGAAATTTCGGCAAAAAATCCTCGATGGGGGCCAGTTTTACCTCTTCTAAGATCTGCCTGATCCTTCTTTTTTGCTCGTCCTTATCTCGAATGCCGTTGATCTTCATGGGCTCTTCCAGAATGCGTTTGACGGACATGAAGGGCGGCAGGGCACCGTAAGGGTCCTGCTGGATATAACCGATGTTGGAACGGTAGTACTTCCAGCCTTCTTTATCAAACGACGTTAAGTCCTGATCTTCGAAAAAAATCTTTCCCTTTGTGGGGGGATGCAGCCCCAGAATCGTTTTAGCCAAGGTCGTTTTTCCGCATCCGCTTTCACCGACAATGGATACCGTTTCGCCCTCGTACAGATTAAAGGTGACACCATCCAAAGCGCGTACATCACCGGCTTTGAAAAAGCCCAACCGCCGCACTTCAAACCAGGTGTGCAGATCTTCGATTTGTAAGACCGGCTTTAGTTCTTCGGGTTGATCTTGTGGCAAATTCACAGCTAGACTAGGCATGTTTCACCTCTCCTGTCTCGTCATGTAACCAGCACTGCACTGTTGACCCATCTTCCAACAATGTTGTCTTGGGAGGGGTAGAGCATTTGCTGAACCTCTTGTCACACCGGGCAGCAAAACGGCAGCCCTGGGGAGGATTAATCAAGGAAGGGGGTTGGCCCGGTATGAACTCCAATTCCTTGTCTTCTCGCAGGGTGGGGACGCTGGCCATCAATTTTTGCGAATAAGGATGGTGCGCGTCCGTGTAAAAGTGCTGTGCCGAACTTAATTCAATCATCTCGCCGGCATACATAACCGCAACTTCATCGGCCAGTTCGCTTGCAGTGCCGATGTCATGGGTAATCAGGATGAACGTTGTGTGAATTTCGTGTTTGATCCGCTTCAGCACGTTCATTAGATTGGCCTGGGTAAGCAGGTCCAACGCAGACGAGGGTTCGTCAAGGATAACGAGCTTGGGGTTGGACGCCAGCGCCATGGCAATTGTTGCCCTTTGACGCATTCCGCCGCTGAGCTCGAAGGGGTACCGCTGGAGAAAATCAAGGGGCAAACCGACAATTTGGAAAACGTCTCTCACACGGGCGCCCGCTTGCTGTTTGGTGATCTTTTCGTGAATCAAAAGAGGTTCTGTAAGCTGATCTTCAATTCGGATCACCGGATTTAATGAGTTCATCGATGCCTGGGGCACCATGGCAATATTGCTCCAGCGAATTTCTTTGCGGAATTTTTCATCATCATACTTCATGATATCCTTGCCGTCAAATATGACACTACCTGTGTAGGTTTCAATATTGCGGGGCAAAAGGCGTAAAATAGCCTTTGCCAAGGATGTTTTACCGCAACCGGATTCCCCGACTACCGCTAGCGTTTTTCCCTGCTGCAGTTGGAAACTGACATCATCTACTGCCTGGACAGGGCCGCTTCTGGTGCGGAAATATAATTTTAGGTTTTTGACATCAAGCAGAATGTTTTTGCTCATTTCTATAACCCCCTTAGACGTGGGTTGAATATCCGGTCAAGGGCAAAACCAAGCATTGCAAATCCCAGCCCGGCGAAAACCAGCAGCAGCGCCGGCTCAAGTACCCAATAGAAGTAGCCGTTGAACAATGCGCCGTTAGCATGGGCATCATTCAGCAGTTTACCCCATGTAGGCAAAACCGGATCACCAAGACCGAGCACAGATAACGTTGCTTCTAGGAATACGAAAGCGGGTACCTGTGTGACAAACCCCGGAATCAAAACCGGCACAATTTTGGGGATCATGTAGCGGAAAATGATTCTGCCGCTGCCAGCACCATAAGCCCTGGCCGCGTCTATATAGCCGGATTCTTTTACCTGGAGAAACATGGAGCGGTAGCTTAAAATGCCGGAACCGAAGATCCCCAGTAAAATAACTACACCCAAAATGGCCCAAATACTGCGGGAATAAAAGAGCCCCACCATAATCAAAATGGGCAGCAGGGGTAGGATCATGACAATCTCGTTGATGCGCCTGATCAGCCAATCAACCCAACCGCCGAACCAGACTGAGGCCGCCGCTAATGTCATTGTCGTTAAAGAGGAGCCAACCGCGGCAACTAGGCCAAAAGCCAGCGCAACGGGTGTACCCCACAAAAGGGCAACCATGATATCTCGGCGGCGGTGGTCTGTACCCGCCAAACCGTGCAGTTGACCATAGACAATTAAGGATGCATCCAGTTCAGAACCATCTTCGAACAGCAATCCTTCCGTTACCAGTTTATAGGTGCCCTTTACCACTTTGTTCGGGTTTTTAGGATCGGCAAAAAGGGCAATCTCCGGCTGCACGTTCTTCAACCTGCGCAAGAGCTTGGTATCTTGTGAGATGCGGTAGGTTTCTTGACCGCGCACAGATAAATCCGCAATGGGTATCTCACGCCCATCGGGGGTGATCCATTTGATGGAAACATTAGGACGGGCATTCTTAAAAGCGGCAGTAAAGAAGACGGCCAGCTCGGATGGGAATCTGTCGTAATTATAATCAAATTCCAATATCGTATCGCAAGTGGATACCCCGCCGCCCAGGTCTACAACGGTCTTTAGATGCGGTTCGTCTGTTGTTCTTAGAACGATTGTTTCGGGTCTTTTTTCTTTGTAAAAATAGTTGAACCAAGCGGGCCTTGCGTTCCGCGGCGTTTCCATCCAGACATTATCTCCGCCACGCCAGAGGCGAACCGCTTCACTGTAGGGTATTGTGATCAAAGCATAAAGTGCAAGCACCACCAAGAAGATGATGATTGCCAGCCCTGCCACAGCGGACGGGTAGTTCTTAATTTGCCTGAAAAGATTTCTGATTCCTGTCATGCTCTAGTTCCACCTCCGCCTAATTTGACTCTGGGGTCAACCAAAGAGTAAATTATATCGAGTAAAAAGACAGTTAGGGCCAAGAGATACGCGTAAATCACAACGGTGCTCACAATTACAGGCGTATCAAAGAGATTGATCGCTTGCTGGGTCAAACGCCCAATACCCGGCCAAGCAAACACTGTCTCAAGCACGATTGCCCCTGTCCACAGTGTTATCAAAGTCAGGGCGAAGCTGGTAATGATGGTGGGCAGCGTAGGCCGCAAGACATAGCGACGTTCAATTGTTCTGTCTGATAAACCCTTGGCCTTCGCCATTTCCACATAGTCTTCGCTGGAATAGATTAAAAAGAACGTCCGCCAAGAGTAAGAAGTAGAAAAAATCGAACTGATCACCAAGGCGAGCAGTGGCAGAATCATATGCTTGGCAATACTCAGGGCCCTCGCTAGCGCGCCCTGGGGCGGGGGAGCGTCAATCATGCCACCAAAGGGAAGCCAGCCCAGTAAGGCGGCGAAAAGAAGAATGAGAAATATGCCGTAAAACCAAGCAGGCGCCGAACTTGTCGGTGCCATGGCGATGACAATTCTATCAAAAAAGCTTCCATAGCGGCGCGAGAGGAATAATGCTATGGATAGCCCCCCGAAAAAGAGCATAAGTTGTCCGGTGGCCATCAAAAGAAGAGTGGGCGCTAAGCGTTCCCCCAGGATGTTGCGTATTTGACGTGACCCGCTGTCACTGAGAAGATATTCCGCGGATCCTAAATTCAAGGTGAGGCCGTTCCACAAATACTCAAAGCTCCTGACCATAAACGGGCGGTCCAGCCCTAGCTTTTCAATTTCAACCTGAACCTTGCTTGCTTCAAGCTCGCGTCTTTCCTGAAGCGTCAAGAATTGCATTTCCTGGTCGCCCGCAAGTTCCAAGGAAATTTTTTCCCTAATCTGGCCTTTGCGCATTTCATCCACATAGCCACCGCCATTTGCAATCAGAATGGCGAGGTAGACACCGATTACAACTGTAATGAGCAAGGTGGTTCCACGTACTAGGGTGTACTTGAATATGCGCCCAAAACTGCTGTTTCTGCGTTTGCGCGCTGAGACAGCAGGTTTTTGCGCCGTGTCTATATTTTGCATTTCCCATACCTCCCGATAATGATCTGGAACAGAAAAAGAGGAGGGCGTAGGCTATACGCCCTCCGCTTCTTAAATCTCGGGTTGTTATCCGCGACTCTTCCTACGGAAGCGTTACGAAGGTGTGCGAGCCGAAGGTCGCGCCGCCAACCAACGTCGGCAGGACAATTGCTTCGACCGTGTTGGAACCGGTAGGCAATTTAGCCGTATCGCTGCCGGTTAAGATGATTTCGAAGTGGCCGTCGGCAATTCCCACTGCGTAGCCACTGTAGGCTACCTGCCCGGTTGCATCTAGGATGATGTATTTGACTTCCTGGATGTGCTCCATGGCATAGGGTTCGCCCTTGAAGGAAATGTCAACCCGGAAAGCTACTGCTTCGCCGGCTTTGACGCGGCCTTCGCCAACAATCTCAACTTCAGCAATGCGCGGTTCATCAAACATTGCCCACTTGTCAGCGGGTTCGGAGTACTTCTCGTAGCGCTTCAAGTGTACCATTTTCTCGACCGGATAGGCTTTCTCAAGATACATGGGGCCATTACCGATCCAGAAGTGGCCTTTGTCTTGGTACCATTTCTTAGCATTGGCATAGCGTAGTGCAATTTCTTCTTCCGAGATGTACTGGCTTAGGAAGCTCTCGTATGGGAGGAAATTGGTTTCAATTGCTTTATCCAAATGCTTAGCAAGAATCGGCAGACTTGGGCCGGAGTGGTATCCGAGCCATTCTGCATCCAAAGTGTTAGCTTTAGATGCGGTGAAAGCCAATTCGCCGTTCATCTCGGCCATCATGCCCAGAACAAGTGTGTGCCAGGGGGCGGTTCCGTAGTTGTAGTAAACTGCGAAGATGTCGCCCAGGTTTTGTTCAGCATCGATGTACCAAGATTCGGAGTATACTTCATAGATAAACGGATCTTCCGACAGGATTCTCCAGCCGCGGGCATTGTCAATGGCAGATTTCAAGCTAGCTTCTTCTGCCGGGTCAAAAACCGGGCTTTCTTCGTAGCCGCGATCCCAACTCAGTACTGTTGGCAGCATCATATCACCGATGGTGTAGGGGCTGCCATCATGCCAGGTTACGTTTTCGAAGATGTCATCGCGATAGTAGATGACGCTCTTGCGAGGAACGGTCAGGCCTTCGGGATACTTCTCTTCCACAGTGATAAATCTCTGTACGGACGGATCCCAATAAAGGTTAGCATCGCCGGGTACTTCAATCTCAGGTACGAATTCAAGCGTTACCCAATCAGACTCAGGCGATTTCGCAACCGGTAACCCTTCTTTTACGGTAACTTCCACCCGTTCGATTCTGTGGGGCATATAGTTGCCTGTAAAGGGGTTGCTGATGAAACCACGATCGAAGGTGGCCCTTATTGGCAGCTGGTCAAAGGTCCAGTTGGAGCCGCCTACGGGGTTCCAAGGTTCGACGAGTACTTGCTGTGCGCCAAGTGTTATTGTGCCACCGATCTCTTCGCCGCGACGCAGAGTACTGGGCCACAGGGCTGTACTGGATACGCCTTGCGCTAGGTCGGAAGCGACACTAACATCAGCACGGCGGGGAACATAGGAAATTTGGTCAACCGTGTAAATACGGGGTGAGTCTTGGAACGCGAGTTCTAAGGCTCTCGAATAGAGTTCTTTTCTTTCTTCCATAGTGGTGAATCTCTTGTAGTATAGTTTTTCAGAGATTTCGTCTAACTCCGGAATTGGTTCCAGTGCCTGCCAGAGAGGTTGGCTCATGGTTCTTCTGGTATACATTTGATCGAAGATATGTCCTTGGTCTCTGTAAACTGCACCGGCACCCCAACCGCCAGTGTAGACATGCCATTTGCCTTCCCACGGATCGCCCATCATCCAGATCGGGGAAGCCTCGGCACCACTTCTGTAATCCACTGTGGCCACGAAGCCGCATTTTTCCATTTGTTCGGCGAAATAGTCGCCAACGTCCATACGCTGGTCTTCGCTGCGAGCGAGGATTAAGATTTCAATGGGCTCACCGTTATAGTGCCATTTGCCGTTGACAAGCTCAGCACCGGCATTAAGCATTTCTTCAGTGATAATCCGTTTGCCTTCTTCAAAGTTGTAGGCGTACTTCTGCTCAAGGGCGCGCGCCGTTTCAACAACTCTGGAGTAGTCTACATAGGCGTTGTTCAACATATTGTACTTGGGCAGGGCTAAGCCGCCATAGAGTTCTTGTGCAATGTAGTCGCGATCAATGATCAAGTTTGACGCTTCGCGGATTCTCATAATCCCAAACGGATTTAGACGACCATCGGTGAAAGTTGGGCCTACCGGGTTGAACGTGAGTTCACTGTAGGAGCCAAATGTCTGATAATAGTCTAGGTTTGGATCGGCGAGAATGGTTGCGAAAGGAACGGGCTCAGATGATGTGCTGGTGTAGACATCAAGATCACCGGCTTGCAGGCGAGAGACAGCGGTGGTCACAGATGGCTCTTCCACGATAATGACTTCATCGACCCAGGTGGCTTTGCGCTTTTCTTCTGCCAAACCAGCGAAAGCCAAAGAGAAAATCATCACAAGGACTAGCCCGGCCAATAAACCGGTTCTTCTAAATGCTCTCATTAAACAATTCCTCCTTAAAATAAATTCCTCTGTCACAAGACAGTACCTATCGTACTTAGCTAAAGACTTGCTCATTTCGCGATTAACGGCCTTTCGATGTTTACCCTGCAATCACCACCCTTACTGGTTGATGTGAAATGGCCACAATTCAACTGCCGGCTGCCTGCAAAACTATTCCACATAAACGCCGGCAAATAGTACGACCATTTGCACAGAATAATCCGTGCAAACCTACTATGTAGTTCGTGTTAACTTGGCAAATTCCTGCTTAAAATAATATTAAACTATTAGTTAAGTGCATAAACTTTCTGTTTTCTGAAGACTTTTATAGTTATACTGGTAAATAAACTGCAAAAAAGGGGCCGTTTTGGTACGAAAATCGCAAATCGCGGCGGAATTCGGGGCGAAATATACTGAATTATCGAAGCGTTTTAGGAAGAATTAATTAAAAAAACGATGAAATTCCACTCGCTCCCAGCGTATTGGGCCGCATATGTTTGGGGAATCCCTATTCTTAAAGGGCTAAATGTGCTAAAATGATTGGCGCCAAGGCAAAGGGAAGAGGAAAGGGGGATATCATGGGCAGCAGGAAATACGATCGCCAATTGGGAATTCGAACAGTTGGATTAAGGGAATGGGATGGCAACAGTCAGTACAATCGTTATGAGGCAACCCCCTATGAGGCCCTGGACGCACTATTTCGCTATTATAAATTCAAAAAAAACCACCGCGTTGTGGATTTTGGCTGCGGCCGGGGTAGAGTGGCCTTTTACATTCATCGCCATTTCGCTGTGCCGGTGCTGGGTATTGAGGCCCACGACAGGACCTACGAAGAGGCTTTGAACAACAAAGCCGCCTATCGCCTGCGGGCCGGCCACATTCAGGCCCCCATCCGCCTTAAGTATGGTTTGGCGGAGCAGTACCGGATCAGGCCGGATGATAGCTGTTTTTATTTCTTCAATCCGTTTTCAGGTAAGATTTTCCGGAGCGTACTGGAAAATATAAGCGCTTCGCTGAAAGAATACCCGCGCACGGTGGATATAATTCTTTATTACCCGCTACCGGTATACAAAAGAGCCTTGCGGCACCATTCTTTTCATCAGATCAACAAGATCCGGGTTCCGGACGTGGAAGACCCCAGGGAAAAATTCTTGGTATATCGCTGGGCCCCCGGGCAGATCGAAGAGGATGACTGAATAAGCGGGCGTTTTGTGTCAATCTCACATACACCCGGGGTGAAGGCAATCGTACTTTGCTCCGGGTGTTTTTTTCGGTTCGTGCAGGACACGGTCCGCGGACGGACAATAATATCTTTACGCCGAAGGAAAACAGGGAACGGAGTGTGGCGATTTTGCAGCGTAATTTTAGCATACTATCTGTTATTGTCATGATCAGCTTGCTTGCCCTGGGTTGTTTAGGGGCAGGCACAGGCCAGTATACCGTTGCGGGTACAATCCGGGATCAGGGCGGCAGCGGTGTGGCGGGTGTAGTAATCAGATTCAAGGGGGCTAAAATTGACAATCGTGTCCGGACCGAAGCAGACGGCTCCTGGCGGTCGGGGCCCCTTAGTGGGACGGTCATCGTTGCGCCCGAAGGCGATCTAATCTTTGAACCGCCATCGCGGCAGGTTCGAGGTGCGGAAAAAAACGTGGATTTTGTCGTGCTGACAGAAAAGCCGGCCTACTTGGAAGGCTTTCTTACATTAGTACATAGTTTCTCAACGCCCGGTCGGGATGAGCCTTCTTTCGCCGCTCGTTGGCCCGATAAAAATGGCGATTGGGCCGTGAAAACTGCAGAGGCCCATCTGCAGGAGCAGGTGATCATATTTGATTCCGCACTGGAACCGTTTGAACAAAAGAGGATGCTGATGGCAGCGGGCTTTGAATTGGTGGACACAATTGAAATTCTCAATGCTCATCTTGTTCAAACGGAGGGGCGAAAAAGGGCCGCCGATTTTAGCCGTCTGCAGGGGATTATCTCCATTGATTATGATGCCCCAAGATCGGTAACGGGCAACGTTGTTCCCAATGATCCGGACTATCCACTGCAGTGGCAGTACCCCTTGATCCGCCTGCCGCAGGCGTGGTCCGCCGTAACGGGTGACCCTACCGTCCGAGTGGCGATTATTGACAGCGGTATCGATCTACAGCACCCGGACTTGGTCGCTAATCTGGATCTTAATTCAGCCGCCGGGTTTGTTAAGGGCGAACCGGGCGCGGATGATCTGCACGGCCACGGTACACACGTGGCCGGAATAATCGGGGCTGTTGCCAATAACAGCAGGGGTGTGGCCGGGGTGATGTGGGAAGTGGAACTCATACCGCTCAAAGTTTTGGGTGCGGATGGCAGAGGTTCGGCCTGGGCGGTTTCAAAGGCAATTCTTTATGCCGCGGGCTTGGCTCCGGATCCGGAAGGCAGAGACAATGAAAAACCCGCCCATATTATCAACTTGTCTTTGGGAGGGCCGGCGTCGCCGTTGGAAGAACAGGCCATCGGGTTGGCGCAAGAGGCGGGCATGATCATGGTCGCGGCAACCGGAAACGACGGAATCGCATCTTTAGCTTACCCGGCCGCATATCCGCAGGTGATTGCGGTGGGCGCGGTTGGTGGCGGCGGAACTCCACATCTGGCCCCCTATTCCAATTATGGGCCCGGGATTGACGTTGTGGCTCCGGGCGGCGATGGGGTTAGGGAAGACTATTCAGATTGGATTTTGAGCACTTATCCCGGTGGCTATGGGCATTTAGCGGGAACATCCATGGCCTGCGCCCATGTGACCGGGGTGATTGGATTAATGCTCGCTAACGGCATTGCAAAGAATGAAATAGAAGATATACTGCAGCGCACCGCCATGGAAATTGGGGATTCGCATTATTTTGGGAACGGCCTGATTCACGCCGCCTGGGCCGTTAACGGCGTAGACCGCATGCGGATTATACTGGGCAGCAGAGAGGACTATCGTATTAACGCAGTAAAAGAAATATCGCTTTCGCCTCAAGGCGGCGATTTTTCTATGCGGCTGCTGCCGGGCCGGCAGCAGTTGATGGCCTGGGTTGATGTTAATGGGAATGGGTCCGTTGATAGAGGTGATTATTATTGTGAAACTCCGTTACTGGAGATCAGCGGCGG
>CAZVDE010000020.1:0-7199 GCA_964626065.1 uncultured Clostridiaceae bacterium
CTTTCTTGATAACAATTACACCGCTCGTATCGTCGCCACTATCACCCTGATACTTTTCGTGCCCTTCCAGATAAATCATAAGGTTGCCATTACTTTTTTTAATTACGTATGCTTTATTGTCCCCCCAAGGCGACTTTAACTGAGCTGATTCTATGCCATATCCGTCTAGGTCTAGCCCAGTGACTGGACTCCCTTCCTCATCCGAAATTTGAGGATCTTTCCCTTCCATCGTTTGGTACAATCTGACTGCATTAGCAATCATCTTGAGGTTAGCATCATTGACGCCTTCTCTGGCCCTCTCCTGCACTCTCCCATACTGCTGCACACCAACACCTGCTAAGATACCTAAGATGACGACAACAATCATGAGTTCGACAAGGGTGAAGCCTTCTTGTGTTTTGAGTATTTGTCTTATTTTCTTTAACATTTTTATCCTCCCTTTAGTTTTTGTTCAGCTATGAATTACCTGTTTGGTAAACAGAGAATCCCTAAAAATGATACTGTAGGCGCATACCTATTTTCGCTTCTTTTGTTTCTTCCAACGGCCAAATTAAGTGTGGTTCTAATGTGAATTGATTTAGTGGAATCGGTATGCCGAGGCTTAAATGGGATGATAGTTCCTTATCTTTCAGCAGATCTATCTGCAAACGGCAGTTTAAAATGGGTAATCCATACTGCAGGTAACCCGTGACGCCCAGTTGTTTATCTTTATAAAGAAGACCCAAGCCAACTTCCCAGCCCCGCTTGGCCGCACTCACCCCCCCTAATAGACGTGCCTTTTCCAATTCAACCCAGTAACCCTGCACGTAAATCTCTTCTTCTTTAGGTTTAGTGGTCACCGGGTGGATGGAAAAAAACTTTGTTCCGCCTCCACCTCTTCTCCCTTAACAATTCTGGGAATCATAAAGATCGTCATTTCCGTTTGGTTCTGTTTCAGCTCTTTCCACTGAAACAGCCTGCCTAAAACGGGCAGTTGGGAAAGGAACGGTATTTGAGTGATTAACTCCGCCTCTTCTTCCTGAATTAAGCCGCCGATGATGATGGGTTGCCCATCTTTCACCCGGACTGTTGTCTCCGCTTCTCTGGTGCGAATTTGGGGGTAATCGGTCCCCGTTTTCCAAATGAAAGTGCTGACTTCCGGCTTAACGAGAATCGTTATATATAAATCATCGGCAATTTTGGGTGTAACTTTAAGATCTATGCCCGCCTCTAAAAAATTTACCGTGCGGCTGCCATCTTCGCCTGTGAGGACAATCGGGACCCGATCACCCACAAAGATGCTCGCTTCTTGGCCGCTTAAGGTGGCAATTTTAGGATTAGCCAAAAGTTTGGCATCTCCTTCATCTTCCAGCGCTTTTAACGCTAAGATTAAATCCCAGGAATCCAGTTCCAATTCGAAGAAAACAGGTGCTTCACCGCCTTTAAAAGCAGGCGTCCCCTTCCAGTCCAAACCTAATTTGCGCATGGCCTCAGTTGAGACTTCCTGCACCCACACTTCCAGAAGGACCTGGGCCTTGGGCCGATCGAAATCGATTAGGAATAAATCAACTTCAGCCAGTTGGGCATCTGTACCCCGCACGATCACGCTTGCCCGTTCTTTATCGGTGCGGATCTTATCCGGGTTAACAAGCAGTGATAACGCTTCGCGGGCCGCATCCGGTTCCACATAGTTCAAGCGGTAAACTTTTAAGCGTTCGCTGCCGCTTTCAGCAAGGATGCCTACCACAAGCGCATCATCCGTAATCTCCACATCCAGCGGAATTAGACGCTGAATCTGCTTGATCAGCTCTTCGGGCTCGCCCGCGCGCAGATCAAGATAGAGCTTCTTTTGGGCCAGCGCCGGATCGGCCACAAGCGTCAACTCCATCCTAGCGCTTAAATCCTGAAAAATAGCGAGGAGAGACCTTTCCTGTATTGTTTCCGCCTTGCTCGGGATAGAAGCATCCAAAGCTAGAAGCAGTTCTTCCGCCAAATCAAGCGTTTTTGTCGGGCCGTTCAGGATGACCAAACCGCCCTCTGCCGGCACATAGATATCGGCGCGCGGCATAATCAGCGTTAGCGCCTCTACAACCTCACCGGGCTGAATGGATTTTATATGTACATAACGCACATCTTTTCCTTCCGCGGCCGATTGGCGCTGCTCGGCGGAAATGATTAGAGTCTTGCCCTGCAGCCTATAGCTGTGGCCCGCATGTTCCGTGATCAACTCCAGCGCCTCTTCAAAGGAGACGCCCTTGAGCTGAAAACTCCCTTTGCCTTCAATCGAACTATCAACGAGCACGTTTAGTCCTTGGCTTTCCCCCAGCACTTGATAGATTTGCCCATATTCCGCCGCTTGGAAAGATAGATCCAATTCTGCGCCTATAGCTGCCGTTGCCAATAATAGGGGTAGAAGCATCACCGCAATTATCACTAAGGACCTTTTGGCAGTCATCTTCTTACCTCCCCATCCTAATTGTGAGCCTGCGTTCGCCGAGGCCGAATTCAACCTGATCGGCCGTAATTTTCTTAACCTGCCAATCATGCAGCACATCGCCCTCTTGCATCAAGTGCGCGGCGCCGCGGTATTCCACCAGAGCCGAAGTCTGCCCCCGAGCGGTTAAAAGCCCCTTAAGAATAAAATTGGGCAGATCCCTTTCGGCCACAAAAGCCTGCACTTGCGGCCATTCTTCCGCTCCCGCTTGGCCGATTATACTGTTCGTCTGATCATCCCAGCGAAATTCCCGCAATGGCCAGCACTGCCTCACCGCATCTAGCAGCTCTTGGCCCGCGGCGTAAAAAACCGGGGCTGCGCCGCTGATTAGGGTTTTCTCTTCCTGCGGTGTTTTGACTGTTGCTGCTTGATCCGGGGCAGTGAACGATTTTTGGTCGTATTGCCGCAGTATTTTGCCGGCCACATCCAAATCGGACGTAAGCCCAAATAGGACCAAGAGGCTTTGCTCATGATCAACATAAGTTTTCACGCCCGGCGCCACTAAACTCACCAAACGCTGGGCAGCCTCTACGTTTACGTGTTCAACTTTAATGAAGCGAAAATCCTCCGTGCCGAACTCCGTTTTCAGGCGCTGGGCACTGCCGATTACCAATGTGTTGCCCATCAGCTTGTAGCGATAGCCGGTTGTCCTGGTCACCAAATCCAACGCCTCTTCCACCGTCAAATTTTTGAGGGCAAAGGTGACCTGCCCGGTAACGGAAGGATCAACCAAGACATTGTAACCGCCCAACTGGCCTAAAATTTGAAACACATCCACCAGCGGCGCCTGTTTGAATTCCATGTTGACCATTTCACCGGCCAACGCCGGTAGGCTTGCCGTCAACAACATGAGAATTAACCCCACCGCCAGCGTCCCTTTACGCGCTCTCATCCTGCCTTCCCCCTATCGTCAAATTTAAAAGCACACCGTCTAAATTCAAAACTATCCCATCCGCGAAGATCTTCTGCACCGTTGCTTCACCCAACCTGTCACCAACAGTTACCCAGCGCTGCGTCCCGTCTTTGGCCACGAGAGCACTGCTCTGTCCGCCTTTGTTAATAACACCCAAGATTTTTACCTGATTGGTAAAGTAGCGGCCCACAACTTCAAAAGGCAGCCCGTAGCCCGCGATGCGGCGCTGCAGCGGCTCTGTGTGCACATCTTGAGGCCTGCTCCAGCGGGACTGACGGGCCTGTTCCACCAGCAGCACATGCAGATCGGCACTCACCGCCGCGTAAAACCGCCCTTCCCCTTGATACCCCACGGCCGCCTCGGTAATTTGTAAAGAAGGCAGATGGCGCTGCAGCTGAGCAAGGTAAGAAAACAATCTCTCCCCTCCGGAAATATCCAGCGTCAGCGGAATAATGCCGCCTATCGCACCCGCTGTAGATTTTACCGGCACATGGCTCAGATCCTCAATTTTTACACCGGCCTGTGCCGCCCCATTTCTTAAAACCTCCAACACTTCGGGTAAGTCATACTGCGAAGGAATTTCGGTCAACAGCTTTCTTAGCTGTTCTTCCATAGCAGCCGTTTGTTTTTCTAAATTGGGCCTATCCTCCACAATGCGCAGTAGGTTGGCCTCATTGCGGCGCAGCAGTTCCACCTCGCCGAAGAGCCTGGCACTTTCCTTCTTGGTGGGCAGCAGGATAGCTAAACCAATCACGGCAGCCGCAAGGTAGAACACTATAGATAAGACTATCGCCCAAGACAGTTTCTCTTTCAGCGCACTAAGCCGGATCATCGCCGCCCACCCCCTTCGCTTCAATCGAAAAGACGGAAAAGCCCGAGCCCTCATGGGGCCGAATGGCTTGTAACACGCTTTCTTGGCTGTGTTCGTTTAGAAAATTAAGGTAGCGCGACAAACTGGTAATGTCCCTGGTATAGCCCGAAAGCTCCACCCTGCCCTTGCGCCAGATTAAGGCCTCAACCCACAAATTAGGCAGGGCATGTCCCGTTAAAGCGGGCAGAAGGCCTAAGGATTGATCCGCTAGCGGCAGTAATTTGTGATACTCGCCCTGTTTGTTTTCCAAAGCAGCCAAATTCTTCCGCAGTTCTTGCACCTGCACAACTTGTTTTTGCAGCTGGGCCTCCCGCTGCAGAGCATCGCGGTGGGCCGCAACAGCATCTTCCAGCTTCGCTGTCTCTATCCAAGAAAACAGAAGCACCGCGCCCAAAGCTAAGATCCCGATCAGCCCCACCAAGAACTCCCAGCGCACCTCGGATTGCTTGAGGGGCCTTTCCTCTTTGGGCAAAAGATTGATCTTCATCAGTCAACCCCCCTTAGACCCAAAGCCAGCGCTGAGCCGTAGCTGCTCAACTGATTGAGCCGGCTCCGCTCAAAACCAATCTCCAAATTTTCTAGTTGCTGCAGAGAGCGCACCGGCAGATCTATTTCTTTGGCCAGCATGTCCCCCAGGCCGGTCAAATCGGCTAAATCGCCAACTAAAATCAGCTCATCGAGGATTGAGCGGAAGGTTGCCGCCCGCTCTTGGGCCCGGATAAAATCTAAAGTTTGCAGAATAGAGCCCACGAACTGCTGAACAACGGCGCGAATCACGCTCTTGCTACCTGTCCCCTCCGTCAAGAGATAATCGATGTCGTGGCGCGCGCAGAGCTGCTTGGCGTGTTCGGGCAGGCACTCAAACGCCTCTCGCACCCCTTCCCTGAAATGGAGGGCGCCAACGGGCACAACCCTGAACACCTTAAATTTCCCGTTCAGGCTGACCTGCACCGTAGTTTGCTCCTCGCTGATTTCCGCATAAGCGGTACGATTTTCTGGCCCGACAAGGCTCATCCAGCCCAAAGCGGCCACATCTATCGCTTCTAAAGTCAGGCCCACCGCCCGCAGCGCGTGAATGTAAGGATAGATAAACTTGCGGGGACAGGCAACTAAGACTATCTCCAGCTCGTTTTCGGATTCCGAATTGATGAAATAATCGAAGGAAATGTCTCGTGGCGAATCGACCGGAAATGAAACGAGTTCGGGCACCTCAAATTCTAGCGCCTTTTCCAGCTCCCGCCCGGACATTTTGGGGAGTCGATGCGTTTTCACCGTAACCCAATCGCCCCGAATGCCTAAACTGACGCTTTTCGTAGAAAAGTTCTCGGCGCGAAACAGATTTTTCAAACCATTGATCAGCGCCTCGCTGTCCTCCAGCTTGCCGCCTGCCACAGTTCCGCCCGGCAGAGGCACCGTTTTAAGTGCTGTCACAACTCTGCTGCGGCCCCTGCGCACCATTTCCGCACCCTTTATGCCGGAATAGTCCACATCAAGCCCTACTACCTTCTTTGCCACTCTGACCACCCCCTAGATTGCTGTCACCATTTGCATCATGGGTAAATAAACCGAAATTAGGATAAATAAGACGACAACCGCCAAAACGAGCATGATTATTGGTTCTAAAACTTTGGTAAAGCTGGCTACCGCGAAGTTGACTTCCCGATCATAATAGTCCGCGAGCTGTACTAGGACAGTCTCAAGATTACCCGTTTCTTCACCCACCGCCACCATCTGCACCAGCATAGACGGAAAGACTTTATGGTGCTCCAAGGGGGCGCTGATGCCCTCGCCCCGCTCAACCCCGGCGGTGGCCCCTTGGACCGCTTTTTTAATTACCACATTGTCCATCAGGCGTTCCAAAATACCCAGGGTGGGAATCATGGCAATACCGCTGTTTAATAAAAGGCTTAGGGTACGGCAGAACCGAGAAAAAATTACCATTTTCTGCATTTCGCCCAATATGGGCAAGGATAACAACAAGTAGTCCCTAATATAACGGCCTTGTTTGGTCCGCACATAAAACCTGAGCCCCACAACAAAAGCGACCAAGCCCGCGATCACAAGATACCAATGCTGTACCATCCAGTCGCGCCCGTTTAAAACGGCCACCGTAATGGCGGGTGTCTCCACCCCAAAACCGGCGAAGTTGTCCACCAGCATGGGTAAGACGACGAACAGTAAAATGAGCACCATCACTACCGAGACCGATGAAATAATGGCGGGATACATCATGGCTTCCGAGATTTTCTTGCGCAGCTCATCTTCACGTTCGTAATAAATCGCTAATCGGTCCAAAATCTCAGGCAGTGACCCCGTCACTTCCCCCGCCTCCACCAAATGGATGAAGACATGGGGGAACACGGATCGGTGCTTTTCCAAAGCCTTAGTAAAAGCGGTCCCGCTGGCCACATCTAAGCGAATGCTCTGTAAGATGCGGGCAAAACCGGGATCATCAGCTTGCGCCTCCAACAGTTCTAAGGACTTCACCAAAGTTAAACCGGTGCCCAGCATAATCGCGAACTGCCGGCAGAATAGGGCTAGGAATTTAGCTTTTAACCTAACCGGCCTCTGAAACAAAACGGTTCGTTCTTTGGCCTCTTTCAGCGAAGTGACAAAGTACCCCTTCTCGCGCAATTCGTTGGCTGCCGCGGCTTCATTTTCTGCCTCAATAATGCCCTTGACTGCCTCACCCCCGCGAGTACGGCCGCCATAGCTGAAGCGTTTCACGCCTGGACACCTCCTTGATTAACATAGAACTCACGGTGCAAAGCGGTGCTATCCACCAGATCTTTGCGCACCAAATCTTCAAAAGCCGCCTGCATGGACTGCATGCCAAAACGCGTACCCGTTTCAATCATGGACGGAATTTGGTGCACCTTCTCTTCGCGAATCATATTGCGGATCGCCGGGGTGCCCAGCATGACTTCCACTGCCGGGACCAT
>CAZVDE010000020.1:7299-30344 GCA_964626065.1 uncultured Clostridiaceae bacterium
GAATCATATTGCGGATCGCCGGGGTGCCCAGCATGACTTCCACTGCCGGGACCATTCCGTCCCCATATTTACGGGTAAACAGCTGCTGTGAGACTACCGCCTCCAAAACAGAACTTAACTGCACCCTAATCTGCTGTTGGCTGTCTGCGGGGAAAGCGTCTATCACCCGATCAATCGTCTTAGCTGCCCCCCTTGTATGTAAAGTGGATAAGACCAAATGACCGGTTTCCGCAGCCGTTAGGGCGATGGAGATCGTCTCCAAGTCGCGCATTTCCCCAACTAAGATCACATCCGGGTCGGAACGGAGCGCGGCCCTGAGGCCAGACGCAAAGGTCTTAGTATCGGTACCCACTTCCCTTTGATTGACAACGCAGTTTTTGTGCTGGTGTAAAAACTCTATCGGGTCTTCCAGCGTAATGATCACGCCTTTGCGCTCTCGATTGATTATATCGATCATGGAAGCAAGCGTTGTTGATTTACCGCTGCCGGTGGGCCCTGTGACTAAAATCAAGCCATCCCGCAGCTGGGCTAAATCATAAATAATATCGGGTAAACCTAGTTCTTCTAAAGGCAAAATATTAGAGTTGATCACCCGCATCGCTAAACTTAATGAGCCCCGCTGCCGCGATAAATTACAACGAAACCGGCCCAGCCCCCTTAAACCATAAGAAAAATCAACCTCACCGTCCCGGGTGAGCGCTTCTTGGCGCTGAGGGGTCATAATAGGAGTCACCAGCTGCCGAATACGATCCGGCATGAGCGGCGCGAAACCTTCCACTGGCTGAATTGAGCCAAAAATCCTTAGGATTGGGGGTACGCCAGCCGTTAAGTGCAAATCGGATGCTTTTTCCGCTATGGCGATTTCAAGTAGTTGGACCAGTTCTTCACCGGAACTCATTCAACATCCCCTTCCATGTCAATGCTGTATACAGTGCGGATTATTTCCTCCACAGTAGTGATGCCCGCGGTGAGTTTGTGAATAGCGGCCTTCTGCAGCGTTACCAATCCCGAATCTAAGGCGATCTGTTCCAGTTCCCCTTCACCCGCTTCCCGTTCTACCGCTGTCCTTAGGCGCCGGTTAAAGACCAGTACCTCTTCCACCGCTGTGCGGCCCCGATAACCGGTGTTGTTACAGATAGGGCACCCCTTACCCCGATAGACAACCTCAGGTGGCTCCATCTGCAAAGATTCTATGAATCTAATCATAATGCGATCCGTCAATTCCACTTCCTCTTTGCAGTCCTTGCAGATGGTGCGCACCAACCTCTGTGCCACCACTCCGATTAAAGTGGAACTGAGGATATAAGATTCCAAACCCATATTCATCAAACGGGTAATGGTGGCAACCGCACTGTTAGTATGGAGGGTTGATAACACTAAATGGCCTGTAAGTGCGGAACGAACAGCAATTTCACCCGTCTCTTCGTCCCGGATTTCCCCAACCATGATAATGTCCGGGTCTTGGCGTAGCACCGTGCGCAAGCCGGTCGCAAAAGTGAGGTTAGCCCGGACGTTAACCTGTACCTGGTTAACCCCAGCCAAACGGTACTCCACAGGGTCTTCTACCGTGACGATGTTCTTTTCGGGTGAACTTAAATGGTGCAAAAAAGCATATAAAGTGGTGGATTTACCGCTGCCGGTGGGCCCGGTAACTAGAATCAAACCCTGATTGAGCCTGAGCATCTGTTCAATGCTTTCTAAGTTTTCCGGGCTAAAGCCGAAATCGTCCAGTTCCAGGAGATTGCTGGATTTATGTAGGACCCGGGCCACAATCTTTTCGCCGTAAACGGTGGGCAGGCTGGAAATACGCATGTCCACCTCCTGGCCGTCCAATTCCATCTGAATCCTTCCGTCCTGAGGACGCCGCCGTTCAGTAATATCCATGTTGGCCATAATCTTTACCCGGGAATTCACATCACCTTGCAAATGCTTGGGGATTTCCATAATCACTCTTAGGATCCCATCAATACGAAATCTAACTCTCATCCCTTCTTCGTGGGGTTCAAAATGGACATCGCTAGCCTTTTGTTTGATGGCTTGCTCCAAAATCATGTTAGCTAATCTAACGCCGGGCGCATCGCCAATGAACTGGCGCTGTTCTTCAAGAGAACCGTCCTTGTCTTTTTCGTCTTCCCGGAAACGATCGAAAACCTCTTTGGCGCTTTGGGCAATATTACGCGTTCTTTGAAAAGCATCGTTGATCTCTTCTTCAGTTGCTAAAACGGGCTTAATTGTTTTGCCTGTAATGCGCTGTAAATCATCGATAATGTTAATATTTAAGGGATCGCACATGGCTACCGTCAAATAGCCGTCTTCCATTTCTAAAGGCAGGACATGCTCGTTGGTGACCATATTGGCGGGAATTAAATCAACCGCCCCAGGGTCAATATAACGCCGGGCAAAATCCGCCCTAGCGATATTCAAATGTTCACTTAACGCATCTACAACTTCATCGGCCGTCACATAACCTAGTTTAATAAGGGCTTGTCCCAAGCGGTCGCCCGTTTTTCGCTGTTCAGCTAGGGCTGTGGCGAGCTGTTCATCGGAAAGTAGGCCCTTCATCTGCAATATATCGCCAAGGCGTTTTCGCATCGATCAATCAACCTTTCTGGCAAAAAACCGGCGCAAAGAAATTACTCTCGGCCGGTTGCACTAATGACTCAAAACAGGCTAAGTGCCCACCTACGGCCTGTTAATCATAGTCTCCAATTGTTCACTGTGGAATTATTCGGGCTGTTCTTTTGAACTTTACATAAGGGCTGCCTGAATGAAAAATGCGCATTCCAAGCGTTTCTTCTCCATTGCACAGATTAATTCGTGCGGGGACTGCAGATTTCCTGCATATTCCAAATTATTTTTGTGGCAGCCGCCGCTGCAGTAAAATTTGGCCCAGCATTCACCGCACACCGGTTTATTGAGTACATGATTTTTTTCAAACATCTCAGAAAGATCTTTACGGGCAATGCCCGTTGCAATATGGCCCATTAGATATTCTTCTTCACCCACAAACTGATGGCAGGGGTAGAGTTCACCTTGCGGCGTGACAGCTAGGTACTCGTGGCCCGCCCCACAGCCTGTCAGCCTTTTGTAAAGGCAGGGACCCTTTCTTAATTCAACATTGAAATGGAAGAAGTTAAAGGCTCGCTTCGTTCCGCGCCGTTCTAAATAAAGATCCGTCAGGCGATCGTACTCAGATAAAATTTGGGGTAAATGCTCTTTTTGAATCGCCCAAGGCGCCTCTTCAGTCGTCACAACGGGCTCGACTGAAATTTCCACAAAGCCCAGATCACTCAAATGTTCCACGTCTGTGGCAAAATCTAAATTGCGTGTGGTAAAAGTACCCCGCACATAGTAGCTCTTCTGGCCGCGGTTTTGCACCAGGCGCTGAAATTTCGGCACGATTAGATCATAAACGGAGCCGCGCCCCGAAACGGTGCGCCTGATGGCGTCGTTTATTTCTTTCCTGCCATCCAGGCTGAGCACGACATTATACATCTCTTTATTGATAAACTCTTCAATTTCCGGTGTGAGCCCGATGCCGTTTGTTGTAACGGTAAAACGAAATGTTTTGCCGGCTGCTGCCGCCTTCGCTTTGCCGTAGGCAACCGTTTCTTTGACAACATCCCAATTCATTAAGGGTTCGCCGCCGAAAAAATCAATCTCCAGCTGTTTGCGGCTGCCCGAGTTGGCAATGAGAAAATCCACCGCCTGTTTGGCCACCTTAAGCGGCATCAACTCCCGCCGGCCGCCAAAATCACCCGCGGAGGCAAAGCAGTATTCGCAGCGCAAATTACAGTCGTGGGCCACATTGAGGCACAAAGCTTTGACCACAACATCGGTACGAGGCGGTACTTCCTCTAAGTCGGGGCTAAACAGCAGCCCGTCCGCGGCAAGCTCGGCCACTTCCCCGGCCGCCTCCGCCAATGCGCCCCTACCCTCAAAGGCAGGCAGGATTTGGGATTGTTCCTTGATTTTGCTATTTCGCCGAACTTCTTCGATTACCTGCAAAGCCCAGTGATCTACTACATGAACCGCGCCCGAATTGCCGTCCACCACAATATTGCGGCCCTTTCGGCTGAACGTATGGACGCATTTTTTCTCTAACAAAACAGCCACTCTCCCCCGAACGAGGAGCAACCTCCCCTGAGGGAGGTTGCCCTTTTTTACCGTTCACATGCTTGGTTTCCCACGGTACAAGACGTCTTGCAGGCTGACTGGCAAGAGGCCTGGCACTCGCCGCAGCCCCCAGTTGCCAAAGTATGCTTGAGCGCTGTACCGCTTAACGTTTTAATATGCCTTTTCTTCAACTTGCCACTCCCCATTTCTTTTTCTTGCTGTTAATTATAGCACAAAATGGGGCGGGAGGCAAAAACTGCCGTTTACAGATCTCGAGACGCGATCAGGTTCACACCTAAATTCAGAAAGTCGGCAACGATCACATCACCCATTTTCACCGGTGCCTGCACTTGCAGAGCAAGTGTCGCCTGCATGGCCTCTTCCAGTTTCCCCTTGGGGATGGGCTCATCGGTGCGCACGGGTAAGAGCGGGTGTAGGCCACCTTTGGCCCTGACGATCGTAGTCAGGGTGCGTTCAGGCGCGGTATGCTCCTTAGTGGCGTATTTCTTGCCCCGGGCACATTTATTGCCCGTGAGGGACAAGATTTCCCCGTCCTCGTTTAGTTCCAAAACAATTTCACAGCTTAAAGGACAGACTGTACAGGTAATGTATTTACGCACCGCACTTAACCTCCTTTTGAGAAACGATCTGAATCGTGAGGGTATCCCCTTCCAGTTTCTCCAGCATTTCAGGCGTCAGCCTCACATCAAGCATTTCACTGGGCCGCACCGCCTGTTTGCGCAGCCTGCGCAGGCCGCCCACATCCAGATAGACATCATCTTCGGGCCTTTGGACACGCATGAAAAATTCAACCGGCTCACCGGTAGATATTTCATGGGGCACCACATAGCGGATGTTTTCGCCCGCCTTAACCTTGATTCTCCTGGCCGGTTTAGCCAGTTTATCAAGGGCGTAGCGTCCCGCGAACATGCCCGCCCGTTCCGCTTCTTTAGAGACGTTATCTACCAAATCGTGGACATGGAGCACATTGCCGCAGGCAAAAATACCCGGAATGTTGGTCATTAGAGATTCGTTGACTAACGGCCCGTTCGTAATGGGGTCAATTACAACGCCAACTTCTTCCGAAAGCTCATTTTCGGGGATTAAGCCCACTGATAACAGCAGCGTGTCGCATTCGATGTCCTGCTCGGTGCCTGGGATCGGATCCCAGTTGGCGTCCACCTTAGCAATCGTGACCCCTTCCACCCGATCCTTACCGTGAATAGCCACCACGGTTGATTGGAGATGGAGCGGGATGTCATAGTCTTCCAAACACTGCACAACGTTGCGCACCAAGCCCGCGGCATAAGGGAGAGCCTCAACGACCGCCTCTACTTTGGCGCCTTCTAATGTAAAGCGGCGGGCCATGATCAGGCCAATATCGCCCGAACCTAGGATTACCGCTTTTTTACCGGGCATAAACCCGTCGATGTTTACGTAGCGCTGAGCTGTGCCCGCCGAAAAGACGCCCGCGGGGCGGAACCCGGGAATGCGCAGGGCACCCCTTGTCCTCTCCCGGCAGCCCATGGCCAAGACGATGGAACGGGCTTTGATTTCAAGCATCCCTAGGCGGTTGTTCACCGCATAGATGCTGCGTTCCGGCGTGATTTCCAAAACCATCGTTTCCAGCATCACTTCCACATCGGTTTCTTTTAAAAGATCGATATAGCGCTGAGCGTATTCCGGGCCGGTCAGCTCGGCTTTAAAGCGGTGCAGGCCGAAACCGTGATGGATGCACTGTTGCAGAATGCCGCCCAACTCAATATTGCGCTCAATAATCATTACCTTGCCGGCACCTTCGTTATGGGCAGCCAGCGCAGCGGCTAAACCGGCCGGCCCGCCACCAATGACAGCCACATCAACTTGTAATTGTCTCATTGCTGCACCCCACTTTTCAGTAATTCTTTCGCTTCGTACCTGATCATCTCACTGCCGGCCCCGCGCTTGGTTACTGCCTCCAGCGGAATATTCAGTTCTCTGGCTAAAATCTCCATAATTAAGGGTTGGCAAAAACCGCCCTGGCAGCGGCCCGCGCCGCCCCTAGCCCTGAACTTGATGCCATCGAGCGTCCGGGCACCTCGGCGGATCGCATCCACAATTTCGCCTTCCGTCACAGTCTCACAGCGGCAGATGATGCGGCCAAAACTGGGATCTCTGCGCACAATTTCGTCCTGTTCTTCCCGGGAAAGCTGGTTAAAACGCACAACCCCTTCCCGACGCGGATTGAAATGTTCCTTTTTCTCCAACTGAAAGCCCCTATCCTTCAGCATCCGGGGCACTTCAGCCGCAATGGCGGGAGCCGCGGTTAAGCCCGGCGATTCAATGCCCGCCAAATGAATTAAACCGCGCACATTGGGAGAGCACTCCACAATAAAATCTCCCCGATCGCAGGCGGCCCTAAGGCCGGCAAACTGGGCAATGATCTTGCGTGCATTAAGTTTGGGCACCAGGCTTTTGGCACCCTCGAAGATCTGGTCAAAACCTTCATGCGATGTGCCCAAATTGTCCTTTTCCGGGACATTATCGCTAGTGGGGCCCATCATTAGGTTTCCGGCGCTGGTTGGAATAACTAAAATGCCTTTACTGATTTCGCTTGGCACCGGAAAGATGGTCGCTGTCACCAGCCCTTTTTCGGATAAGTCAAAGAGGTATTCCTCGCCCTTTCTGGGCAGTATGGAAAAATAATCATCGCCGAACAGGCGGGCGACCTCATCACTGTGCAGCCCGGCAGCATTGATCACAATATCTGCCTCAATAATATGGGTGGGGGTCTCTAAGTATTTCTTCTCTCCTTCAACCCAGCCGTTAATGACCGGATTTTCCACGAGCAGCCGAGCCCCGTTTTGGATCGCGTTTTCCATCAGGGCCGCGGCCAGCTCAAAGGGCATGATTGAACCGCCCTCAGGCGCGTACAGCGCTCCCACGATGCTCTCGCTCAAATTGGGCTCCATCTCATGCAGTTCTTCCTTATTGACCAGGCGCAAATTTACGCCCCGATCTTTCCCCCTTTTATAATACATCATGACGGTTTCCATCTCTTTGTCGTTGCGAGCTACGAGTAAAATTCCGTTTTGCTTAAAGGTCACATCCAGCTCTTCACACATCTTGGGATACATCTGATTGCCGGGGAGACAGTACTTTGCCTTCAGGGTACCCGGTTCTTCATGAAACCCTCCGTGCACTATCCCGCTGTTCGCTTTGGTAGTGCCCCACCCCACCTCGGGCTCGGCCTCTACAAGCAGAACATCCAGCTTATAGCGGCTCAGTTCCCGGGCCACTGAAGTGCCTACAATACCACCTCCAACAATGGCTACCTGCACTGATCTTTTCTGTTTTTCCACTCCACTCACAGCCTCCTCCTCTTTTTGAGCAACAAAAAAGCCCTTCCGGGGATCACCAAAATCCACCGGTAGGACTTTTCTCTTTTCTCTCGCCCCGACGGTAAATAAAATCTATTGTATACTAATGATACAATATTTTACCGCCACTTGCAAGACTTTTAACATTCTTTACGCTAATTCCCGTTTGCCCTTTGCCGCAGGTACTAAGTGGCAGGCCACGTAATGGCCGTTACCCGAATCAACCCACTCCGGTTCTTCCACTTTACAGATGTCCATAACCTTGGGGCACCTGGTGTGGAAACGGCAGCCCGCAGGAGGATTAATGGGGCTGGGTACATCGCCCTTCAAAAGAATGCGATCCTTTTTAATCGTGGGATCCGCTTCCGGAATTGCGGAAAGCAGCGCCTGTGTATACGGATGCTTCGGGCTGCGATACAGTTCATCCTTATCCGTGAGCTCTACGATTTTACCCAAATACATAACAGCTACCCGATCTGAGATATGCTTGACGACACTCAAATCATGGGCGATAAACAAATAGGTCAGTCCGAATTCTTCCTGCAGATCTTCCAGCAGGTTGATAACCTGGGCCTGAATGGAAACGTCCAGGGCAGAAACGGGTTCGTCCGCAATAATTAACCTGGGGCTCACCGCCAAGGCCCGGGCAATGCCGATCCTTTGGCGCTGGCCGCCCGAGAATTCGTGGGGAAAACGACGGGCATGGAAAGCACTGAGCCCTACCGTTTCTAAGATCTCCCGCACTCTTTTTTCCCGTTCGGCGCCCCTGGCTAATTTATGAATATGCAGAGGTTCTCCAATGATATCTCCCACCGTCATGCGCGGGTTAAGCGAGCCGTAGGGGTCTTGGAAAATGATCTGCATCTCTTTTCTCAATTCGCGCATTTCCTGTTTGGGCAGCGCGGGGATGTTTTTACCGTCAAAGAAAATTTCACCTGAAGT
Source organism: uncultured Clostridiaceae bacterium (assembly GCA_964626065.1). Lineage (GTDB taxonomy): Bacteria > Bacillota > Limnochordia > Darwinibacteriales > Darwinibacteriaceae > UBA3910. The sequence continues at coordinate 15,717 of CAZVDE010000020.1, forward strand.
GGCCTCCAGCAGGCGCAGAATTAAGCGCCCCACCGTTGTTTTGCCGCAGCCGCTTTCTCCCACTAGGCCCAATGTTTCGCCTTTGTGAATGTCAAAAGTGACTCCATCGACCGCCTGCACCGCCCCTACCTGCCTAGTAAAGATAATCCCTTGGCGGATCGGGAAGTGTTTGACCAAATCTCGTACTTCCAGTAATACTTCCTGCTTCATCCGATTTGCTGCGGTCATCTAGCCCACCTCCTTATCCGTGACTTTGATCTGAGCCGTTTCATCAAAATCCACAACCTTCCAGCAGGCCACATAATGCCCTTCCTTAACCTCGAAGGATAGGGGCTCCTTAGTGCGGCACAGCTCAGTTGCATATGGGCATCTGGGGTGGAAGCCGCAGCCTTCCGGGAAAGTACCGGGAATGGGTACCGTGCCGGGAATGGTGCTCAGCCTGGAGCCGTCCCCGTCCAAGCGGGGAATGGACCCCAACAGGCCGATAGTATAAGGATGCTGAGGCTCTTTAAAGACAGTGTATGTGTCGGCCGCTTCCACGATCTTGCCTGTGTACATGACCACCACTTTTTCCACCAATTCAGCGATAACGCCCAAATCGTGCGTAATCATCATAATGGCTGTGCCCAGGTCTTCCCTCAGGCCGCGCATGAGATCCAGAATTTGGGCCTGAATGGTCACGTCTAAAGCGGTGGTGGGCTCGTCAGCAATCAATAATTTAGGATTACAAGATAAAGCCATGGCAATCATGACGCGCTGGCGCATGCCGCCGCTCATCTGGTGGGGATAGTCATCAATTCGGCTTTCAGGCGATGGAATGCCGACCAGCCGCAGCATTTCGATGGATTTTTCCCGTGCCGCCGCCTTATCCAGGCCTTGATGCAGCATAATTGCCTCGGAAATTTGATTACCCACCGTAAAGACGGGATTAAGCGAAGTCATGGGTTCTTGGAAGATCATGGAGATTTCATTACCCCGTATATGGCGCATCTCCGCTTCGCTGTATTCGAGCAGGTTTTTGCCTTCAAAAATGATTTCGCCACCCTCTATTTTCCCCGGTGGCTGGGGAATAAGGCCCATAACCGATAAAGAGGTAACACTTTTACCGCACCCGGATTCACCCACAATGCCGATGGTACCTCCCCGATCCAGATCGAAGCTGACGCCGTCAACCGCCGGAATCACTCCATCATCTGTATAGAAATATGTCTTGAGGCCTCTTACTGACAGCAATTTCTGTGTCATAATTATCCTCCCTCTCATCACTTTCAGGGCTGCACCCCATGATATCACACAATAATTCTCCGATGAAAGCGGATCTCCTGCAAAAACCTTCTGGAATTATTGCTAGGAATTGGCTGCCGCGGTTTTTCCGTCAACCGGTTAAATAAACCTTCAATTCGGGCTCGAGCTTAGACCAGCGCAGCGCAATGCCCTCCAGCCCAAACCAGCGCCTTTCCAAAGCGATGATTTCACCTTGTGCCGTTAAAACGGAGCTCAGCCGCAGCAGGCGTGCTTGAGCAGGCAGATCCAAAAGCGCGTTGAGGGCGTGCTCGCCCAGGAGGATCTCAACTTTTTGCTCGCCCACTGCCGGCGTTGGGCAGGGCAAAAGCCGGCGCAAGTCTATGTAATCGGGGTGCATCGTCACACTGTGGGGGGTAATCAGCTGTACAAAACTTTTCAGGCCCGCCCCAAAGTCGACTGCACTTACTTGAAACAGCTTGTCCTCGGCATGCCAGGGCACCAGCGCAGAGCGTACCTCCGCACCCCGTATTTGAACCACTCCCAGCTCGACTGGCGCGGGCGTCCGTAAATCCGGTGCTTCATCGCCCAGGCGCCGCTCTAAACGGCGAGCATACTGCCGGCGCAGGCGGTTTAGGGAAAGGCCCGCTTCGGAAAGGATGGTGCGCACATAGCGGGTTGTGGTATCGGCCCGCTCGCTCAGCTCTTCTACCGTCAAAAAGGGATCGGCCTTGGCTAAGGCAATTACTTTCGCTTTTACCGATTCTGCCATCTGCTGCCCTCCTTACAGTACACGCTCCAGGCGGGAGGTATCGCTCAAACCGGGCAGGCGCCCTCTTTTAGCCACTGCTCGGCCGTTGACCTCTTTTAAATCCATCGTCATATCAATCGCAGGCGCGCCCGAGATAAAACTGCCAACACCGAATGCATCGGCACCGGCGGCGGCCAAAAGCTCGATCCGCTCCGGATCAAGGCCCCCCGAGACGAAAATTTGGATGTTTTCATGCCCGGCCAGATCCAGTTTGGCCCGCAGCTCTTTGACCAGCGCAGGTGTCACTCCCCCCCGTTCGCTGGGCGTATCGAGCCGCACCGCTTCTAAGCCCGTTTCTTGTGCGGAGGCTAGGCGGATGCTTTCTTCAACTTCGTCTTTAAAGGTATCGACCAGCATCAGGCGCACAGATTCAGGCGGCATAAAGCGGTTGTAGGCAATCGCGGTTTCCAAAGAATCACCCACAATCAAAAACAGCGAGTGGGGCACGGTGCCGGACGGTTCCAGCCCGGCTAATTTGGCCCCCAAAATACAGGAAGCGCCGTCCGCTCCGCCGATAATGGCCGCCCGCTCCATAACGGGTGCGACCGCGGGATGCACATGCCTGGCGCCAAAACAGAGCACGGGGCGGCTGCCGGCCGCCTTTTTGGCTGTGCCCGCGGCGGTGGCCCAACCGCTGGAACTGGCCAAAAACCCTAAAATGGCGGTCTCATAAATACCAAAGCGGGCATAGGGGCCCTTAATGCGCATCACAACTTCTTTAGCGTCAAATTTTGCCCCTTCGGGCAGGCTCCAAACCTGTACCCCTTCCTCTTTGAGCAGCCTTTTAGCCTCCTCCACGCCCACTAAAATCCCGGGCCGGCGCGGAAAAATTTCCGCCACCACCTCCGTGTCCTGCAGAGCAAGCCTATTGAGGATCTCTTTTGTTTTGACAAAATAAATATCGGTGGTCAAACCCTGCACGATCTCGTCCTCGGTAGCGAAGAAAAACCTGCGTTTGGGATCAACCGCATAATCCGTTACTTGTTGGACTGTCTCAATCCGTTTGTTCATGCCCCGGCTCCTTCCCATACTCCAACTGAGCTTGATAAAGAAAACGATAAATGCGCCGCATCAATTCCACCTTCCGCACATAAGAGCGGGTTTCCCCAAAGGGGATCTGCTGCGAGGCGGCCCAGGATCCATCCCAAATGCCCTGGTTCAACCAGCGCTTTACATGGCTGGGCCCTCCGTTATAGGCGGCCAAAGCAGCATATTCGGTGGGAAACAAATCCAGAAGGTACTGCAAATACTGAACGCCCAAAGCAATATTTACCTCGGGCTCAAAAAGATCGATTTTGGCCGCGGCCCCATTCTGGCCCTCGGCCAGCCAGGCGGCGGTTTCCGGCATAAGCTGCATCAGGCCCCTGGCACCTTTGCTAGATACCGCTTCTTTACGAAAAGCACTTTCCACCTTAATTACGGCCGCGACTAAGGCCGGATCGATCTGGGCACCCTGCGCATAATGGATAATCAAGGGCGTAAAGTGCAGGGGAAAAGAACGTTCCAAGAGGGCGGGCAGCCTAAACAGCACCGCAACTATTAAAATAATAATCACTAGGCCAAAGAAGCTTCTCAAGGCTTTTCACGCACCAGGCCGGCCAGCACCAATTCCGCGGTCCTTTCGTTGGTGGCCAGCGGAATATTGTGTACATCGCAGACCCGCAAAAGCGCGGTAATATCCGGTTCGTGGGGCTGGGCCGTGAGCGGGTCGCGTAAAAAGATTACCGCCCTCACTTCTTCTTTGGCCACCATGGCCCCGATCATTTGATCCCCGCCCAAGGGCCCCGACAAGACCCTTTCGATAACCAGTCCGGTAGCCTCCTGCAGCCGCTTGCCCGTTGTGCCGGTGGCCACAAGCTGAAACCGGCGCAGCTGCTCCAGATGGCGCAGGGCAAAGGCAATTATGTCGTCTTTCTTCTGATCATGGGCGATGAGGGCAATTCTCACTGCGCACCTCCTGTAAGATAAGATCGAGCTGGGCCCAGGTGTCAGCTAAAGACCCGTTATTATCAATCACCCGGGTTGCCCTTTTCTTTTTTTCGGCCAGAGGCATTTGGCTGGCGAGCATGGCTTCAGCCAGCTCGAGGCTTATCTTTGCTCTCCGCATCAGGCGCCCAAGCTGTGTGGGCCTATCTGCGTAAACAACCCAGACCTCACTCATGAGGCTTTCCAAACCCGCTTCGTACAGGAGCGGTATTTCCGCAAAGACCGGTTCACCCGGCTGTTTTAACCTTTCCCCTTCCTGCTTGAGCTTAGTTATGACAAAGGGGTGGATGATCCGTTCCAGCTTTTTGCGCTGCTCGGCATCGGCAAAGACGAGCGCGGCCAATTGGGCCCGATCAACCCGGCCGCTCGCCCCCACAACCTGGGGAAAAGCCCGGCGCACCTGTTCCCATCCGGGGGTATGCGGCTCAATCGCCTCCCGGGCATACTGATCCGCATCAAGCACCGCATAGCCCAAAGCGCGCAGGCGATCCGCCACCACCGTTTTGCCGCTGGCAATACCTCCCGTGATTCCGATCATGGCTTACTCCTTTTGGCAGTTGGGGCAGTAATGGCTGGTACGCCCCGCCACCTTCATGTGCTCAACCGCGGTTTGGCAGCGGGGGCATAATTCCCCCTTTTTGCCGTAAATGCGCAGTTTGTTTTGGAACGAACCCTCCTGCCCGTACCCTGTGCGATAATCGCGAAATGTTGTGCCCTGGTTGGCAATTGCTTCCGTAAGCACAGCGCGGATTGACGCGTACAGGCGCCGCTCTTCTTTTTTTGTTAACGAGCCCGCCGGCCTTTCGGGGTGAATCCCGGCTGCAAAGAGGCTTTCATCCGCATAGATGTTGCCTAAACCGGCCAGTTTGCTCTGATCTAAAAGCAGGCCCTTGATTTTCGCGGTGCGGCCCTGCAGAAGCTCGCGGAATAACTGCAAAGAAAATTCAGCAGATAAAGGTTCTACTCCCAGGTTGAATAAACCTTTTATCTGTTCATAATTTCCCCGAGGGACTAAATCCAGCGTGGCAAATTTGCGCACATCTTCCAGGCGCAGTTGGCCCTGCCCGCCAAAGTCAAAAACGGCCGAGGTGTGTTTGGCCCGGGGAATTTTGCGGTCAGAGAAATAAATAAGGCGGCCCGTCATGCGCAAGTGGGCCACTAATTCCCGGTGATCGGCCAATTGAAAGAGCAGGTACTTGCCCCGCCGGGACAGATCGACAAATTGATTGCCCACCAACGCCGCCTGCAGAGCCTCAACACCCATCTGCCGCACTATCCCGGCATAATGAATTTCGGCCGCCTCAATCGGTTTATGGAGCACAACAGGCACTAGGCTGCGCCTGATCGTTTCGACTTCCGGTAGTTCGGGCATTAATCCAGCTCCTTAAGTTCTAGCCTCTGCACATCGCGCCAGTTGGGGCCGTAAGACAAATCAACCACAAGGGGCACATCAAGTTCCAGCACGTTTTCCATCTTCTTTTTCACCACTGCGGCCACCGTTTGCAGCTCTTTTTCGGGCACTTCAAAGACTAGTTCGTCATGGACCTGGAGCAATAATTTGGCCCCGTGGCCCCCTGTTTGCAGGGCCCGCTGCACATCGATCATGGCCAGTTTAATAATATCGGCGGCACTGCCCTGAATTGGCGAATTCATGGCGGTGCGAGCCGCGAAATTGCGCGCGGCGTAATTGCGGCTTTTCAGCCCGGGCAGATACCGCCTGCGCTGCAGCAGGGTTGTTACATACCCCTGCTTGCGCCCCGCCTCCACCGAGCTGTCCAAATAACCCTTTACCTTGGGATAACGTTCGAAATACGAGTCGATATAGGCCTGGGCCTCAGCCCTCGTTAAATTAATCCCCTTGGCCAGGCCAAAACTGCTGATTCCGTACACAATGCCGAAATTGATCGCCTTAGCCGCGCTGCGCTGCGCCGGCGTAACTTGCTCAAGCTCCAACTCAAAAACCTCCGCCGCGGTACGCAGGTGAATGTCCACACCTTGGCGGAACGCCTGCAGCAAGACTTCATCTTGGGAAAGATGGGCTAAGAGGCGCAGCTCGATTTGGGAGTAGTCCGCGCTGAGCAAAACGAACCCCTGCGGCGCGATAAAGGCTTCCCTAATCCGCCTGCCTTCCGCGGTCCGCACCGGAATGTTCTGCAGATTGGGGTGAGTCGAACTCAAACGCCCGGTGGCTGTCACCGTTTGGTTAAAAGTGGTATGAATCCGTCCCGTGGCGGGAGAAATGAGTTCCGGCAAGGCATCCGCGTAGGTGCTTTTAAGCTTGGCCACTTGGCGAAACTCCAACACTTCGCTCACAATGGGGTATTCGATCAACTCTTCCAAAACGTCCGCCGCGGTGGAAGGCCCCGTTTTCGTCCTCTTGAGTACGGGCAGCCCCATTTTTTCAAACAGGACTACACCGAGCTGTTTGGGCGAATTGATATTAAACTTTTCACCGGCTTGGCTGTGGATTGACTCGGTCAATTTGGCCAAAACCTGCTCCAAATCGGCGGAAATATCCTGCAACCGCCTGGGATCGACCAAAATGCCCCTCTGCTCCATTGCGGCCAAAACGGCCGCCAAGGGCACTTCCACATCTTGGTACAGAGCATATAGGCCCTGCTCCTTCAGTTCCTGCCGGAGCAAAGGCGCCGCTTTTTGCAGCAGCCGCAGTGAACAGGCCATGAATTTGGGATCTTCCGCGGCAAAGGGCAACGCGGGCAGCTGCAGATGGGCCCCCAAAGTGTTAAAATCCCAGCGTGTTTCGGGATTGAGGCAGTACAGGGCTAACTCCAAATCAAGCGCTATCTTGAGCTGTTTTTCGGCCGGTTCCAGTAAATGGATGAGGTCTTTACTGCCTGAACAGTAAATTTTCTTGTTCGATAACACCAAGAGCAGCTTCTGGCGCTTATTTTGCACCAGATCATAGGGCACAAGCCAGCCTTCTTCTCCGCCGAGGCAGGCCAGCATCTGTGCCTGCGGAAAGGTGATTAGGTACACTCTGTCTTTTAAAGCAAGGTCTTCTTTAAAACGGGCGAAATTGCCCTCGCTCACCTTGCTGTAACCGCACTCCCATTCTGCCGCCGCAACCCGTGTTTCGCCGTCGGCAGGTACCCGAGCGAGCAGCGTTTGGAAACCCAAATCTAAAAAGAGCTGTCGCGCTTGGCCGGGCTCGGCCGCCCGTTGAGCCGCAAAATCGGCCTTAATGGGCACATCGCGCTTGATTGTGGCCAGCTCTCTGCTTAACTGTGCCTGCTCCTTGTTTTCCCGCAGGCGCTCCCGCAGCTTGCCGCCAATCTCTTCTACCCGCGCGTAAACCTGTTCCATGCTGCCATAGCTATCCAAGAGCCTTAGTGCCGTTTTCTCCCCCACCCCGGGGACCCCCGGAATATTATCGGAACTGTCGCCCATTAATCCCTTTAAATCTACCACCTGCGCCGGTGTGACTCCGTACTCTTTTAGAAGAGTCTTCTTGTCCACCAGCTCCGTTTCGGTAATGCCCCGCTTGGTGTACAAAACAACCGTTTTATCTGAAATAAGCTGAAAACAGTCCCGATCACCTGTGACGATAAACACTGCAAATCCCGCTTCTTCGCCCTGCAGTGACACAGTGCCCAAGAGATCGTCCGCTTCATAGCCCTCTAATTCTAAGCGGGCTATCCCTAACGCATCTAAGATATCTTTCATAACCGGAATCTGCAGGCGCAGATCATCAGGCATGGGCCGGCGGCCCGCCTTATATTCCTCGTATTGTTCGTGGCGAAAAGTGGGCCCCGAAACGTCAAAAGTAACCACGATTTGATCCGGATTATAATCATCCTGCAGGCGAAAGAGCATCCTGGTCAACCCATACACCGCATTGGTAGGCTGCCCGGCCTGGTTGGTCAAGGGCGGTAGGGCGTAAAAAGCCCGATTAATAAGGCTGTTGCCGTCAATTAAAAATAAGCGTTTTGACACGCTGCATCCCCCGTTTCCTCCTGTCCTATTCCACGCTTTTTTGTAAAAACCTGCCTCAACTGGCTAAAGCCACCCATTCTGCCGACTATTACATAGAGGCTTAAGCTTGTCTTTGCTGAATCCTTCGGTGTAAGATAAATTAAGTTCATCAGAAAAGGAGTATCATGATGCGACGCACAACCATTACTTCTTTGCTTTTAATCCTAACCATTATTATCTCTGTTCCTTTGGGCGGCGCCGCAGCTGCGCAAGGGTTTAATGATCTTGCTGATAACTGGGCGCGAGACTCCATTGCCCATTTGGCCGCGGAAGGCCTCTTTACAGATCTGTGGGAAGGGGAATTTAGGCCCCACCAACCACTGCAGCGCAGCGAAGCGCTGGAGCTTTTGACCCGCGGTTTCAAGCTGACCACTGCGGAACGCAACTCCGTTGGAGCCTGGCTGAAGGAGACTTTTGCCTCTGAGCTGGAGGAGATCACGCGAGGCGAATTCGCGGCAGCGGCAGCCAATGTGCTGGGCCTGGGCCGGCGCACCGCGGCTCCGGGGGGCTTTTACCCCTCCTTTGCCGATCTTGACCCCGCTTATCCGGGCTTTTTAGCGGCGGAAGTCCTAAAAACGCTGCAGGTCCTCCCGGGCCACATGTCCGGCCGTTTTGAACCATACCGCCTGATCACCCGCAGTGAAGCGGCCTTTATCCTGGCGCAAATGCTGCCTTTAGAAAAGGTGGCGGGGAAAGTGGCGGGCATTGACGGCCAAGAAGGCAGGCTCTTAATCGACGAGCGGCCTGTACAATTAACGTCAAATACCCTGTTTTTGACCGCGCAAGGTTTCAACGGCGAAGAGCTTGTGTTGGGTGATAAAATCGAAGCCCTGGTCAAAGGCGAAGAGGCCCTTTTAGTCACTTTGGGCAGGGACAACACCGCCCAAATCCTGTTGCAGGGCCTAAATAATTTAACGCAGGTCCTCGCCGATGTTCTCACCCCCGCCCAGCTTTCCGCGATTGTTGCCGGTGATTGGGATCAACTCAACGAAGAAGTGCAGTATGAAGTTTATGAAGAACTGGTGGCGCGCGGAGCGGCGCCCTGGGAGGCGGACGCCCTGCTCAAACGAGATTGGGCCGCGCTTCAGTTCATGGCCCAGGAGCGAATCACCCAGGAAGCCGCCGATTACCTGGAAGTAACGCCGGAGTTGGTCCAGGCCGCGCTGACTCGCGACTGGAACAAGGTTTTACAGTACGTCCAGGTTGAATTGGCCGAACGCCTCTTAGCAGGCGATTGGCTGCAGATCGTCCCTAAAAATTAGTCAGTGTGCCCCCATTCCAGCCTTAGTTCGGGGAGGGATTCGGCCGGCACAAAGTGTTCTGCGGGGAAATAGACATCACCCCGGAAGGTTAGGGCACGAAGCTGCTCGGGAACGATTTGGCAGCCGTGCCCCTTTGCCGCAATAAAAACTTCGCCCTGATAAACCAGGGCTTTGCCCAGATAGGACCGGCCCAGGTAAGCCCGGGGGCCGGTCAAGGCCAATGCGCCCTGGGCTTTTTCACACTTTAGGCCCGTGAGTTCCAAATAGGCGGGAAGGGGCAAAAAATACTCTTCTCCCCATTGTACCGTCTCACCCCTCAGCCGCTCGGGCAGGCAGAGGGGGGCTTCGATGGGCATATAGCTGTGTCCGCCCGCTTCAACTGCCGCAATTTCCAGCCTGCTGCCATTTAAGTGCACAGCCAGTTCAGTAGGTAAAAGCTGAGCACTCCCCGCAGGTTCTTCTAAAATGCCCAAAAGGGCAGGCCAGTACACTTTGTCCCAACCGCGATCCTGCAGTTCCTCTTCTAATTGGCCGAGGCTGCTGCCCTGCTTGTAAACATCGGGATAGACCGTAACCATCCTTGTCCCCAAGAGGGGATCTTCTTCCACAAGTACCGTCCGGTAGATAAGCTGCACAATTGTGCCGATCTGCACCAGCGCGCTCAGTTCCTCCACATCCCAGTTAAGCATGCGTATGCACCCTGAAGATGCCGCGGAGCCGATCGAATTGGGGTTATTTGTGCCGTGAATGCCGTAGCCCGCAAAACCCAAACCGAGCCAGCGCGTACCCACCGGGTTATTAGGCCCCGGCGGAATGGGCGCCAGCCCTCTGGCGGCGGCGTTCGGTGGATAGTACGTGGGGTTAACCACCTTGTTGACAATCTTAGTTTCACCCAAGACGGAGGGGTTGAGTTCCGTTCCGATGCTGATCGGGTACGACTTAAGCGGAATTCCGTCTTGATAAAGCCAGAGCCGAAAGGCGGGAATATTGATCACAATGCGGTATTCTGCCCCCGCACAAGCAGCAAAGCTGCCCAAAATCACGACCACCGTTATGATGGCTGTTGCTAGCCTGGACATAAAAAAACCTCCTCCCCGTTCTACTTTAGAGTATGTGACGGGAAGGAGGAGATTATGCCCTGGTTTGGAATTTTAAGTTAACTGCAGCGGCTGAACCCGCAGTCTAAACAGGTGGAGCAGCCGCTTTCTTCCACCATCGTCCCGCCGCAGTCCGGGCAGCTGGCGCCGGAAAAGACTGATGAGCCCGGATCAGCCGCCGAACCGGGATTGCCCGGGTTGGCCTCTTCGTTCTGCACCCCGTTGTGCATCAGGTATTGTTCCAAAACAAGAGCAATCGCATCCGGGCAGGACAAAACCTGCCGGCCTTCCTGCCAGATGGGGTGGGGGCAGCGAATTCCTTTGAGCTGTTTGACAACCTGCGCCGGTTCAACACCGGAGCGCAGCGAGAGCGAGATCAACCTAGCGGTGGCCTCCGAGAAAGCACCCGCACAGCCACCCGCCTTGCCAATCGTGGTAAAAACCTCGCAGATGCCTTCTTCATCTTCATTGATCGTTACGTACAAAGAGCCGCAGCCCGTTTTAATCCGCACCGTCTCGCCCCTTGTTACGGTAGGCCGTTTTCTGGGCGAGTGCGATTTTCCCTTGCCATCCCCTTCCGCTTGTGTGTGCCCAACTGTAAGCACTTCCCCTTCTCTCGAGCCGGAGCGGTAGACGGTAACTCCCTTGCAGCCCAATTCGTAGGCTAACATATAAACTTCGCGGATATCATCTTGGGTAGCCTCCTGCGGAAAGTTAACCGTTTTGGATACGGCATTATCGGTAAATTCCTGAAAGGCGGCCTGCATGCGAATATGCCACTGGGGCGAGACCTCATAGGCGGTGGCAAAAACCCGTTTCAAATCGTCGGGAATCTCAGCAAGGCCCTGTACATTGCCCTGCCGGGCCACTTTTTCAATAAGCCCTTCGGTGTAGAGGCCCTTTTCGCGCAAAATTTCTTCAAACCGGCCGTTCACTTCAATCAGCCGATCATCGTCCATCACATTGCGGGTAAAAGCCAGGGCGAAAATTGGTTCTACACCGCTGGAACAGCCCGCAATAATGGAAATGGTCCCGGTGGGCGCGATCGTAGTGACGGTGGCATTGCGCATGGGCCGGCCCGTCTTAGCAAACACACTCTCACCATAATTGGGGAAGGAACCCCGCTCCTCGCCCAATTGAACGGACGCCTCGACCGCGGTTGCCTGGACAAAGCCCATCACTTCTCGAGCCAATTCAACGCCCTCTTCACTGTTATAGGGGATACCAAGGCGCATCAACAGATCGGCGAAGCCCATGACACCTAGGCCGATTTTGCGATTCGCCAAAGTCATAGCCTCTATTTCGGGGATGGGATAGCGGTTCACTTCAATTACATTGTCTAAAAAACGTACCCCGATCCGCACCACTTCGCCTAAGCGATCCCAATCGATTACCCAGGCATCCCCTTCTTGCTTAGCCATTACCGCCAGGTTTATAGAGCCCAAATTACAGCTTTCGTTGGGCAGTAGGGGCTGCTCGCCGCAGGGGTTGGTTGCTTCAATCTCACCAACTTCGGGCGTTGGGTTGTCACGGTTGATGCGATCTAAGAACACAATGCCCGGTTCCCCGTTTTGCCATGCCATTTTTACGATCAAATCAAACACTTCGGCAGCGGGAAGTTCGCCTACCGCCTCCTTGTTGCGAGGGTTAATCAATTGGTATGTTTCGCCGGCTAAAACAGCCTCCATGAACTCTTCAGTCAGGGCGACCGAGATGTTGAAATTGGTGATCTCGCTCGTATCCGCCTTGCACTGGATGAATTCGAGAATATCGGGGTGGTCAACGCGCAGGATGCCCATATTGGCGCCGCGCCTGGTGCCGCCCTGCTTGATGGCATCTGTTGCCGCGTTGTAACATTTCATAAAGGAAATAGGCCCACTGGCCACCCCTCCGGTAGTACTCACCATGTCGGAGTTGGGCCGCAGCCTGGAAAAACTAAAACCGGTCCCCCCGCCCGATTTTTGTATTAGGGCGGTGTTTTTCAGGGTCTCAAAAATGGCATCCATGGAGTCCTCGATGGGCAGGACAAAGCAGGCGGACAGCTGCTGCAGCTCGCGGCCCGCATTCATTAGGGTGGGGCTGTTGGGCATAAATTCAAGATTATCCATAACTGCAAAAAACTTTTCTGCCCAGATAGGATCGGTCTCCGGTTGGGCTATGTTTTCAGCCACCCTGCGCAGCATCTCTTCAGGTGTTTCAACTACAGCATCATCAATTTTCATCAAGTATCGCCGTTCTAGTACTGTTTTCGCGTTCTCTGTCAATTTCATGCGCTCAGTCCCTCCAGATACAACTCGTAGTATTATTGCGTGTTAATTATACTATATATGGTGAGGCATGTCTATAATTTTTACCAATAAAAAAATCTGGGCACGAAAAATCATGCCCAGATTAACTCGAATGTCAGTCTTCGTTTTTTGCCTCGGCGCCGCATGCGGGGCAGAGGCCGTAAAACTCAAGGCGGTGGCTATTCACCTGATAGCCCTTCTCTTCAACCTTGGTTTCCAGCTTCGTTACCACTTCCAGATCCAAATCGTCGATCGCGCCGCAGCGCTCACAGACAAAATGATAGTGATCATCCGGATCCGCATCGAAATGGGCTTGGGCGCTGCCGAAGCAGAGCTCTTGAATTTCACCGTGTTCGCTCAATACCTTTAAATTACGATAAATAGTACCGAGGCTCACCTGGGGCATCTGCTTGCGCACCTCTTGATAAACCCAGTCCGCGGTGGGATGGCTCGTGGTGCTTCGGAGAACCTCCAAAATGGCCTCCCTCTGCTTAGTTTTGCGTACAAACCCTTTTGGTTTCAACTTTACCCCCCCATCCCGTCCTTTGTTGATAATTCCTATTGTTATTGTATCACGCAAGAGGGCAATGTCAAGAAAAAGCGGTTGCAAATAGCCCGGCTTCGTGGTATTATTGTGCTGTCCCAACCTAATCATGCCGAAGTGGTGGAATTGGTATACACGTACGACTCAAAATCGTATGGGCACGTCCCGTGAGGGTTCGACTCCCTCCTTCGGCACCATTGTTTCTTATTGCCTTCTTTAGCTGGGCTTTTAGGAATTTATGAGGGCGCTTGCTAATCATTTGCTAATCAAAAACTTTTTAGGTCTTGAAACGTAGTCTAAAGCTAAATACTTTCTTCAAACGTCAAGAGCGTTGCCGAGCAGTTGGGCAGCGCTTTTTACATGGTTGGACTTACGTGTGAATAGGTGTCAAGAGTCATTGAAATGTTCGCGTGACCCAAGCGTTCCTGGACGACCTTAGGATGGGTGTCGGAGAGATTGAAGATGAGAACGCTTCTTGCCCTAGTGAATGGGACAGGGTTCTAAATGCAAGTTGAATGTTTTTGCTGAAGGCAAAAGATTATTTACTGCCTTGATGCATCGCATTGAGCTTGGCATAAATGCCAAAACCGCCGAGATCGCGCGACGAGCCTGGTGGTACATCTTCTTGTATCAATTCTGTTCAATGGAACAGACTACCCAGAAATCCGCGACTTTATAGCCCCCTGTACCAAGGTACGCGTACCAATGAGGTATACCGCATCAATTTCCTATTTGAAAAGAAGACTATTACAGCGCTCACAGCGGTCATTACGAATCGAGTTCCTGAGGCGGCAGACATTGCAGTAGATAACCTGATCCTTAGATTTGTCATACTTCTCATATGTCTCCAGCGCGGGATGATATCGAACGCGATCTCCAACGTCAAGATAGTCATACATATCTCGATCTCTTTGGCGTTCGACGATCCTTTTTTTCTTGCCGCGCTCGGTTCGAATCAACACGATGTACTCCAGATACGATTGGCTGGAACAATTATCGTGGTCGCGTTTATAGCGCTTTTTCTCCAACTTATTCGTGACCACGCCATCCCAAACTGGCTTTTTCATGCCCGCGATACGCCACGAGTTAATTGCCAGCATGAGAAGACCCAAACCGATACCTATGATTAACGCCTCACTGAGGGGCACTTCATCGCTGAGAAGACCTGCAATAAGAAAACCCACAGGAAATAGCAGCGTGAAAACCCAGGTCCAGCCCACGGCCGATCTTTTGTTCTTCTTTATAGTTTCCACCATTTCGGGAGAATTGGCAACAGCGGACCATCCGACTAAGGGGCGTTGCTCCTCAAACATACTATCACCCTCCGTTCGTGATTACTCTCGTCTCGTTTCGCGTTTCAACAGAGAGAACAACACCACGGATCCAAGAATGGTTATAACGTAGA
>CAZVDE010000021.1:0-1281 GCA_964626065.1 uncultured Clostridiaceae bacterium
ATTCCGGGCGGTATTTCTTCTATTATAAATTCGAGCCGAGCCGCGGCCGGTGCCAGCAGTGTGATACCCGTCAGTGCTTTAATCGGTTTTGGGTTCTCTTTCAGCTGTTTGCTCAAAAGGCGGAGTTCTTTGATTAGATCTTTGTATAGCGCCCATTCGGGTGATTTGTGCTCAGTGTACCGGGTCAGGGCCATATTGCTCAAATGCAGTTCGGCAAGGAGGTCGCCCTTTGCTAGCATCAGCCCGTTTAGTATCTTATTCTCTCCCTTATACTTGCGGTAGTTCACACGCAGTAGTTTTTGTTTCGAGCCCGGAAGGAAACGGGCCCGGATCAAATTTTTGTAAATGATTTCCCAGGCGCTGCAGATCAGCCACAGCAGTTTTCTCATATCATAACGCCTCTCCCAGATCAGCGCCCTCCCTAATATAATGGCGCTTAATCGCTTCTGCATAATCTTCGTCCGGAGCGATCAGCTGAATAACCGGCGTGACCAGGCGGTTGTTTTTCCAAGTCACCCTATATTCTTGGTTATCCCGAATCAAAGTGCCCAAAATCGCCTGCAGGGCCACTTCTTTAAACTCATCCAGCCATTTGGGCGTTTTTTGTTCAAAATCGCGGATCATAAGTTGAATGACAAGCCGCATGTTGAGATCCTGATCTTCCGCCACCGAAATATAAAAATGCTCCACATGGGTGCGCAATCTGGCGTGTTCAATGATGGCAGTCTCAATGTTGCCGGGAAAGACATTGGCCCCTCCGATGGAAACGGTTCCGTCGGCGCGTGTGTCCACGAAAATAAAGGGCAGCTTAAAGGGCTGTTTTTCTTGGCCTCCGAAGAGGCGATTGATGTTGTAGCCGTGTTCGGCCAAGATTCTTTTCATTTCGTTGAAGTATAAAACACGGCCCCGATCATGGACATTGTAGCGGATTAAGGGGATTTGGGACCAATAAGTGACCAAGAAGCCCTGTTCGTGCTGTTCAAAGTGGTGTACCAGGGGGTGGTATTGGAAAAGGTTGGGCAGATTGCCGTCTCGGCCAAATATAGCTTTAGACAGCCGGGGATCAAGTGCCGCCAGCTGTTTGATTCTCATGGCCAGGGGCGTTTCGGTGGCAGTGGTGGCCCCGAAATCGGAGGCACCGTAGGCATTGATGATGTGATAGGGAATGTCAGCCGCTTTAACTCCCAGGCGTTCCGCCATGTAACTGCGCCAGGCCTCCGTTGTTGTCTCTCCCCCGGTGACGAAGACAGCATTCAGCGATTTCCAATCAATATCCTCGCC